>HF994159.1:5236-11235 GCA_000436915.1 Prevotella sp. CAG:1092
AAAAATAGCGATATGGCTATGATGGAAATGGCAAGGGTTAGCAATCAAGTGGTGAACAACATCTCAGCTCAAGAAATAAAGCGCACACAAGACAACAACGCCAGCGAGGTGATAAGACGTATTCCGGGAGTAAGTCTTATCGAAGACAAATTTGTGATGGTAAGAGGATTGTCGCAAAGATATAACAATGTGTGGATAAATGGTGGTGCCGTACCAAGTTCTGAGGCTGACTCGAGAGCTTTCTCGTTCGACATATTGCCAAGTAGCCAAATTGACAACCTCGTGATAGTGAAGTCGCCTTGTGCTGAATATCCAGCTGACTTCACAGGTGGTTTTATACAAATCAATACCAAGGATATTCCTGTAAGAAATACTCTCTCTCTTTCATTAGGAGGCAACTGGAATGACGCCACTTGCTTCCGCAATTTCAAGCATGCCGATCATAGTAGCTCGTTTCCTAATGATGGTAACGTAGGTCTGTTGGGTAGCGGACTGCTAAACGATTGGCGTGTGAAAACGAAAACTCCTATTGCCGACATAAAGGCTTCTGCCGACTGGAGTCATAAATGGCACATCAACGGCATGAGCGTAGGTATGGTTGGAACTTTGAATTATACATCAGAGACTCGCACATACAAAGATATGCAAAACAACTTGTTTGGTGTCTATGATATTACCAACGACCGCAGCAACTATCTGCGCAACTCTACAGACAACCAATACAACGACAACAAACGCTTGGGTGCTTTGCTCAACCTTGCTTTGCTATCGAAATCTGGCAACAACAAATATGAATTGAAGAATATCTTCAACCGCATAGACAACAACAGATATACAGACCGTTCGGGAGTTAACGCACAATCGGACAACGAAATTGGCGCTGAATATTATTATCGCTCACGCACCACCACCAACACTCAGCTAACTGGTAAACACACCTTACCTCACGACTTGTTGGAATGGGACCTCAGTTATTCGTATGCCAACCGACGTATGCCTGACCGCAAGCACTACACCATTGATGATGCCTTGGAACATGGAACCATGATTCTAACTGCGGGCAACGAGATAAATCGTGAGTTTACCAAGCTCGACGAGCATATCATGTCGGCAAACTTCAATGAGAAACACGACTTCAAATTCGGTTCCTTTGAGCCTTCACTCAAGCTTGGTGGATATGGCGAATATCGCTCTCGTAAATATAAAACACGTCAGTTTATATACTCATGGGATATGGAAGAGAACACGCTTCCTGCCGACTTCCGCAAGATGGATATGACGGAGCTACTCTCTAATTCCGACTACTTTGGCAACGATAAGCTATATCTCTTGGAAGAACAATGCATGCGCAACAATTATAACGGTAACAACCTATTGGGAGCAGGATATATGGCAGCATCTCTGCCTTTCGGAAAGTTCAACATCTATGCAGGTCTTAGATTTGAATACAACCAGATGGAGCTTATCACAAATCTGCGCGACGACATAGAGAGCCATCATAGCCGCTATTATCGCAACCGCGACCTATTTCCTTCAATAAACTCTGTATATAGAATCAACGACAAGAACCAGGTTCGACTCACCTATGGTAAATCAGTAAACCGACCAGAGTTTCGCGAAGTATCGCCTTCGGTATACTATGATTTCGACCTTGCTTCGCATGTACAGGGCAACGTAGACCTCAAGTCATGCTACATTCATAACATCGACTTACGCTACGAGCTATATCCTTCGAAGAACGAACAGATAACTCTTGCTGCATTCTACAAACGTTTCGACAACCCAATAGAGTGGACATATACCGTGGCAGGAGGAACAAACTTGATTTACTCATACGAGAATGCAAAAAGTGCCAACAACTATGGTGTAGAGTTAGACATTCGTAAGAGTCTTGACTTCATCGGATTGCGCAATTTCTCGCTCTCACTAAATGGTGCTCTCATCCACTCGCGAGTAAACTTTGCTAAGGGCTCACGCAACGAGAATCGTCCTATGCAGGGACAATCGCCATATCTGATTAATGCAGGTCTCTTCTACAACAACGAGCAACAACAGCTGGTAGTATCATTACTCTACAATCGCATAGGAAAGCGCATTATCGGAGTTGGTCGTAGCGAAGGTTCATCAGCAAGCGAAGACAACGCTCGTGTACCAGATAGCTACGAGATGCCACGCGATGTTATCGACCTATCGATATCGAAGAAGTTTGGCGACCACCTTGAGATAAAAGCCAACATCCGCGACTTGTTAGCACAAAGTGTAAGCTACAAGCAATTCGACGATGTGACACTCAAAAACGGCACTTCAAAAGAGGTAAAACAAATAACCCGTCAATACAAGCCTGGTCGCAACATCGGCCTCTCAGCAACTTGGAAATTCTAAGAAAGGTAAAAGAGTAAAAAGGTAAAAGGATAAAAGGGGAAAAAGGTAAAAGCCCACCTTCCTCATCCCTTCTTCCTTGTCCGAAGTCGTTTCTACGGCTTCGCTCCCAAAAAAATAACTATTGGTGTCCGCTAAAAGTCTAATGAGCATAAATTATCTTCCGCAATGCCGATATCAACAAATATTATTTATGGAAAAGATTAAGTTTTTAGGCATGGCGAGCCTCATGGTGCTTGCCACATGCATGACCTCATGCAGTAGTGATGACAACAATGGCGATGAAGAAAAACCAAGCCAGAAGTACACATGGTCAACAGATGGAGGCATCAAAGCTTGCGACCATCTATTGTTCAGCGAAGTAGACAACAGCGAAAATGTAAACGGCACACAAATAGGAAATGGTGATGCAGAATTTGTGTTTAAAGGAAAGCAGACTCTTAAGAAAGGCACCTATATACTCAAAGGTTGGGTATATATCGCCAACGGAGCAGAGCTCACCATCGAGCCAGGTACCATCATCAAGGGTGATAAGCAGACAAAGGCTTCGCTCATAGCAGAACGTGGCGGTAAACTTATAGCTCAGGGAAGCGCTTCGGAGCCTATAGTATTTACATCAGAAGAGGCTCCTGGCAACAGAAAGCCTGGTGACTGGGGTGGCGTAATCCTATGCGGTAAGGCTCGCAACAACCAGACAGAGATGCAGATTGAAGGTGGTCCTCGTACAAAGCATGGTGGCAACGACGATGCCGACAATTCTGGTGTATTGAGCTACGTAAGAATAGAGTTTGCAGGATATCCTTTCAATACCGATCAAGAAATCAATGGTCTTACTCTCGGTTCTGTAGGTAGTGGCACCAAGATTGACCACGTGCAGGTTTCATACACTAACGATGACTCATACGAATGGTTTGGTGGTACAGTAAACTGCAAATACCTCGTAGCATACCATGGCTGGGACGACGACTTCGATACCGATAATGGCTACTCAGGTGCCGTACAGTATGGTCTCTCTGTTCGTAACGCCAAGATTGCTGATAAATCACAAAGCAACGGCTTCGAGAGCGACAACAACGCTGGTGGTTCAGATGTTAATCCTTACACCACAGCAACATTCAGCAACATCACCTTTATCGGTCCAAAGATGCAGACTGGTGTAAACTTCCAAAACACAACAAATTTCATCACAGGCGGTAAACTCAACCCTAACAATGGTTCTGCTCTTGGCAAATTTCAAGCAGCTATGCAGATTCGCCGTTCTTCACGCTTGAATGTCATCAACTCTGTAGCTGCAGGATGGCCTATAGGCCTCATCATTGATGGTGAAAAGGGCGACACACCAGCTCAGGCTAAAGCAGGCACTATACACTTCCACAACAACGTGTTTGCAGGCATGGATATCATTGGTTCTGACGCTAACAAGGTGTACGATGATGTACTCTACGATGCAGCCAACAAGAAAGTGTTATATGCCAACAAGAGCTCATATTCTTCAACATTCTTCTATCTCGAAGCTATGAAGAACAAAGCTTACGACGATGCTTCAGCTCTCTTGCTTACCGACG
Organism: Prevotella sp. CAG:1092; assembly: GCA_000436915.1. GTDB lineage: Bacteria > Bacteroidota > Bacteroidia > Bacteroidales > Bacteroidaceae > Prevotella. The sequence continues at coordinate 9,181 of HF994159.1, forward strand.
CTATCAACCTCGGTTCACCATTCATGCCAACAGCAACAAGTCCTTTGCTTAGCGGAGCATCATTCGATGGCGAGAACATAGCATGGCTCGACAAGGTATCATACGTAGGAGCATTCAACGCAACAGACAACTGGCTCGCAGGTTGGACCAACTTCGATCCACAAAATGCAAAATACTAAATAATAAAGAATAAAAAACTTAGAAACTGAAGTAGGCAACGCCATATATATTAAGCCACCTACTATCAATCACCCTACCCCATACTAAAAACCAACATTAAAGCCATTTCATGGAGCAATTCCATGAAATGGCTTTTCTTCTTTTTATTCTAAGTAGGTGTTCTTAATTATTTTTATATTTAAGAGTATTAAATAGTATAGTAGATATAATCTCAGATATAAAGGCGCGTAGCGGCTCCTACGTAACTGTTATATGAGGCTATAGATGCTATGGTAGGTGATGCTGTTATTATATAAATAATTATGAATACCTACTTATTAACTCATTATGCTTTATTTCTCTTCTCCTACCACCCACACGATATCGCCTACTTCGAAGCGGCGGTTAGGATTTATCATGGTAAGGTTTTTCTGTCCCTCTTCCACTCCCACAACCATGAAGTTATAGCGTTGGCGCACGTTGCTTTCTTTGAGCGTTTTGCCAACAAGCGGACTATCGGCAGTGATGACGAGCTTCTGAAGTTTCATCTCACGATGTTCGATGTCGGCATCCTCCGGCAATAACTCTGCCTGCATAGCTGCATTCATTATATTGAGCTGTTCGTCGTTGCCTATAGCTTGCAGCTTATCGCCCACAAAGAGCATCATGTTGCCATCAGGTATGTTTATGCGATGGCTACCACGCAGAATACTGCTAACATGCACTCCGAAGCGATTGCCGAGCTTGAGTTGAGCAAGGGTTTTGCCAGCCCAAAGCGAATCTACAGGCACTATAAACTCCGAGATATGGATATCACGATCAAGGAGATAACCCTCGAAGAGTGGACGACGTTTGCCGCTAACCTGTGCTGCAATATCGCGTGAACGAAGGTTTTGCACAAAGAGTCGCTCAAGACGTATGCTACGATGTTTTAGTCGACGCGACAAAGCCATGAGCAATATCACCACAAGTGCGATAGTGATGATTAATGCGTTTTTGAATCGTGACAGATAGTTGCAGATATAGAATATGAAGCCTGCGCCTATTGCCACACGCACCAAGACTGTAAATATCAACGGCAAACGATTGAGTCGACTTTCTGTCCATAGGGCTTTAAACTCCTCGCTATGATTTTTCTTCATAATCATAGAACGCAAGAATGGAGAAATCATAGCCACGGTAAGGATACCAGTTATTCCATTTGCCCACCAATGAAGTTCCCATCCTGGCAGCAGTCTACGCATGAAAGGAAGGAATAACGAAAGCATTATAGCTACTACCGCAACCGAGAGGATTGAATATATCACCACATTCCACGCCATGGCTTTGAGCAACGCACGCCAATGGTTGTTCTCGGTTTGAGTGGTATGGTGAATAGCTCCCATATGGTCGAGTCGGCGAATCCATTTACGTGGCAATCTACGTTCCATAAATTCGTAGCATGGTATAGCTGCCTTCATCATATATGGCGTGAGGAAGGTTGTGATAACAGATACCGCTACGACAACAGGATAAAGGAAGTCGCTTATCACACGAAGCGACAATCCCAACGAGGCTATGATAAAGGCAAACTCACCAATCTGAGCCATAGAGAATCCGCATCGCATGGCAGTCTTTAGTGGTTGACCGCTAAGCATGAAGCCTATGGTGCCAAAGATGGCTTGACCAACTAATATTGTGAGTACGAGCACAAGAATAGGCACGGCATAGCTCACAAGGATAGCAGGATCGACAAGCATACCTACAGAGACAAAGAAGATAGCTCCAAAGAGGTTTTTAACAGGCTCTACTACCGTAGTAATCTTGTCGGCTTCGATAGTTTCGGCAAGAATGCTTCCCATGACGAAAGCACCAAAGGCAGAGCTGAAGCCTACGGTAGTTGACAATACAGCCATG
>HF994159.1:11269-13735 GCA_000436915.1 Prevotella sp. CAG:1092
ATAATCCGAGTGCCACTACCACAAGGGTCTCGTCGTTCATCAGTCGGCGTGTTTTGCGGAGGAAAGGTGGAATAAGAAATATTCCTACCACAAACCACAACACAAGGAAGAACACTATCTTGCCCACACTCTCAATCATCATGCTGCCATCAGGATTGGCTCCACGCGCTATCGTAGACAGCATCACCATCATCACAATGGCAAGCACGTCTTCCAATATCAGCACACTCATCACAAGACCAGCAAAGCGTTGTTGACGTAAGCCAAGGTCGTCGAGAGCCTTATAGATAATGGTGGTAGACGACATGGCGAGCATACCTGCAAGAAACAGGCAGTTCATGCGGCTCCAGCCAAACATGGTGCCAACACCTGTGCCCAGCGCCATCATACAGAAGATAATGGTGAGGGCTGCTATGACAGGCGCCATGCCCATCTTCAGAATCTTTTTGAACGAGAAGTCAAGACCGAGCGAGAACAATAAGAACATCACGCCGATATCTGCCCATGTCCGTATATCTGCTTTGTCGACTACCGACATCAAATATGGCATGTGTGGACTCACCAGGAATCCAGCTACGATATATCCCAACACCAATGGTTGGCGTAGCTTCTTGAATAATAAAGTGACAAGACCTGCCACCATTAGGATTAGTGCCAGGTCTTGTATCAAATGGGGTATCTCAGCCATTTATTTTTAATTAGTCGTTGTATGTACCGGTTATTTCGCAAATCTTCACTATCACGTCGACAGCCTTCTGCATCACTTGTATGCTCACAAACTCGTAAGGTCCGTGGAAGTTTACTCCGCCAGCAAAGATATTTGGACAAGGCAAACCCTTGAAACTTAGTTGTGCTCCATCGGTTCCGCCACGAATAGGCTCTACCTTTGGACGTACGCCTGTTTCCTGCATAGCACGAAGCACGATATCGATGACATGCATGTTGTCATCAATCTTCTCCTTCATATTATAATATTGGTCGTTGAGCTTCACACTCACGGTATCCTCGCCATACTTGGCATTCATCTTGTTGGCAATATCGAGGAAGAACTGCTTACGGTCTTCGAATTTTTCGCGATCGTGGTCGCGGATGATATAGCTCATCTTAGCCTCCTCTGTACGTGTCTCCATGCTTATCAGATGGTAGAAGCCCTGATAACCCTCTGTAGTTTCAGGGATATCGGTTTCAGGGATAAGGCTATTGAATTCGCATGCCAAACGGTTGGCATTAATCATCTTACCCTTGGCATAGCCAGTATGCACGCTCACACCCTTGATAAAAACCTTAGCTCCTGCTGCGTTGAAATTCTCAAACTCAAGCTCTCCTAAGTCGCCACCATCCATAGTGTAAGCCCATTGGCAACCAAACTTCTCTACATCGAAATGATGGGCGCCCATACCAATCTCTTCATCAGGATTGAAGCCTACACGGATGTCGCCATGCTTTATCTCGTCGTGGTCGCGCAGATAGCACATAGCTTGCATTATCTCTGCAATACCAGCCTTATCGTCGGCTCCGAGCAATGTATGACCATCGGTAACGATGAGGTCTTCGCCAATATGGCTATTAAGTTCTGGGAATTTTGTTGGTGAAGAAACTATGCCTGGCGAAAGTTCTATGTCGCCACCTTGATAATTCTCCACGATACGTGCTTTCACGTCTTTACCGCTACAATCTGGGCTTGTGTCATAGTGAGATATGAAACCTATTGTTGGTACATGCTTCTTGGTGTTGCCCTTTAGAGTGGCATATACATAGCCCTTGTCGTCCATTTCAACATCTGTAAGTCCCTCGCGAACGAGTTCTTCTTTCAGATAGTTGGCAAACACAAGCTGCTTTTCGGTACTTGGGACCGAAGTGGAATCTTCGTTCGACTGTGTATCGAACTTGGTGTAATTTAGAAATCTTTCTGTTATATTCATAGTCTTGTAAACAAGTGATGTTTTGAAATTAATGCGCAAATATACCTATTTATTTTAAAATAGCGAAGAGATTTCTCACATATTTATATTATAAGTAGGTATTCATAATTATTTATATAATAACAGCATCACCTACCATAGCATCTATAGCCTCATATAACAGTTACGTAGGAGCCGCTACGCGCCTTTATATCTGAGATTATATCTACTATACTATTTAATACTCTTAAATATAAAAATAATTAAGAACACCTACTTATATAGGTTTTCAAAAGTTCAACAGCCAAGCTGATTAATGGAATAAAGGTATAACGGAGGATTATAATGGGAAGTTGTGGCTGTCTAAATGCCGATTCTTTGATATGTATCAAGAATTACATATTTAATGAATAATTTACTGGAAAATATTTGTTGTGTTCGCACACAATGCTTACCTTTGCATCGTCAAAAGGACAAAAGATTGATTCAGAAAGATTGTTTAGGTTAGTAATAGTTTAGGTTTTTAGTTATTTAAGATCAGGATTCTATTAAGGTATTGAGTCTT
>HF994160.1 GCA_000436915.1 Prevotella sp. CAG:1092
GTTCGCCTTTTAGGGTAATTACTCCCCTCTCCTTGGGAGAGGGGTTGGGGGTGAGGCTGTTTGGGGGTGAGGCTGTTCTCTTCGGCTTCCCCGTTTCCGTCATTGGCAATTTCTCCACCGCTATTATTTCTTTTGGTTGCCAATATTTCGGAAGCACCTCATGGCATACAGCCATTATCCGTTCTTTATCCTCATCTTCCGTCAGCATCACCATTTCTTCGCCATATTTCTTCGATGGGCGCTTTGCCATGAAGAATGGGGCTGCAAGATGTGGCGCCAAAGCCTGTTCCACTTCCTCCATCTGTATCTTTACTCCTCCTGAGCACACCACATTATCTATTCTCCCCACAATCCTAAAGCGGATGTTGCCCTCGGCATTATCCACCACGGCAATATCGTGAGTGTGCAATACTTCCGCACATACAGCAGGAGCATTTATCACCAGGCAGTTGTCGGCATCGAGCGATATTTCCACTCCCGGCAACGGATGATACCAGAGGCTGTCTTCGCCTCCGCCATTTATCTTGCGCAAAGCAATATGCGAGAGTGTCTCCGTCATTCCATACGAACTCCACACGGCATTAGGAAACTTCTGCAACTTCTGCTCCATCTCCTTGTCTATGGCACCTCCGCCAATAAGGATATTCTTTATCGCCATCAGCTTGCGGCATTCTGCCTCGTTGCCTATCGAGTTGTAGACTTGCATCGGCACCATGGCAGCAAAATCTATCTCCTCATCGTCGGCAATATCAGCCATCGGATGTCCCTTTGGCTCTATGCTTATCATCTGCAAATCGCACACCAGGCTTCTCACCACCATCATCTTGCCGGCAATATAGTCCATAGGCAGACACACCAAGGCTTTGTCGCCAGCTTTCAGTCCCAACGCCTTGCATGTCATTCGTGCCGAGGCTTCCATGCGCACCTTCTCAGCCATCATCAGCTTAGGCTTGCCCGTAGATCCGCTGGTATACACAGGCACGGTGGCTCTACTGTCGTGCCATTGCGATAAGAAATCATTTATTGTCATAATACATCTTCTCTCCTCTCAACTCTATCGGCATTTCGATATTGTCGGTAAACAGCAGTCCGGTGCCCAATCCTTGTGGCATAATCTCGTCGGTGCCATAGGTGCGGGCAGCGAGATGAGCTATTGCGTTCAGTCCCACGTTGCTCTCCAGGGCGCTCGTCATCCACGAGCCTATTCCTCGTGCTTTAGCCAACTCTACCCACTCTTGGCTTCCCATCATTCCGCCATGGAGCGATGGTTTCAGCACGATATATTGTGGTTGAATGGTGTCGAGCAGCATCTCTTTCATCGAGCGCAGGTTTACGCCTATCAGCTCTTCGTCCAGAGCAATTGCTATTGGCGACTCCTTACACAGTCGTGCCATGTCGCGCCATTGCTTCTGCTTTATTGGCTGCTCTATGGAGTGAATGTCATACTTTGCCAATATCTCGAGCAATGCCATTGCGTCGTCGGGGTCGAAGGCGCCATTGGCGTCTACTCTCAGCTCCACTTTCTCTTTTGGGAAAGCCTCGCGGATAATATGCAGCAACTCCACCTCCTTGTCAAAGTCTATGGCTCCAATCTTCAGTTTTATGCACTTGAAGCCCAAGTCCAGTTTCTCTTGCATGCGCTCCAACATCTGCTCGTATGAGCCCATCCACACCAAGCCATTGGTGGGTATTCCTACTTCGCCACGTGCAAAGGCAGTATCAAACAAGGCTGTCGAACCGCCCGCCTCCAACTGTGCAAAGGCTGTCTCCAGTCCAAAGAGCATAGAGGGGTAAGGGCGCAACATGTCGTAAGGAATACGCTCTGTGCGCTCTATCATATCGCAAAACTGGCGTAGCAGACGATCGTAGTCTGGAATTTCGTCGCACGACAAATCAGGAAGAGTGGCACACTCTCCCACTCCATGCACTCCATCTTTCTCTACATCTACATATCTGCTCACTCGCGTAGTATATTCTCCGCGCGATGTCTTCGCAGGTTGCTTAAAATGCAACGTGCGAGTGGTAATAGTAATCTTCATTATTTATGGAAACACCGGATACTTATCAAACTCAGGTTTACGCTTTTCCAAGAAGGCTTTGCCACCCTCTTGTGCTTCGTCCATGGTGTAATAGAGCATGGTTGCGTCGCCTGCCAACTCCTGAATACCTGCCTGACCGTCGAGCTCGGCATTGAGTCCAGCCTTTATCATGCGAAGAGCCAGCGGACTGCGTTCCATCATTATCTCTGCCCACTCCACGCAGGTATCTTCGAGCTTGTCTAAAGGCACCACCTTGTTTACCATACCCATTTCCTCGGCTTCTTTAGCCGAATATTGCTTGCAGAGAAACCATATTTCGCGTGCTTTCTTCTGTCCCACCATGCGAGCAAGATACGAAGCACCGAAACCAGCGTCGAAGCTTCCCACCTTCGGGCCCGTCTGTCCAAATATTGCATTTTCGCTTGCTATCGTCAGGTCGCACATCACGTGCAGCACGTGTCCGCCACCAATAGCGTAGCCATTAACCATAGCAATCACAGGCTTAGGCAGTCTGCGTATCTGCATCTGCACATCCAGCACATTCAGTCTTGGCACACCATCCGAGCCTACGTAGCCTCCGCGTCCTTTCACGTGCATATCGCCGCCAGAGCAGAATGCCTTGTCGCCAGTTCCTGTCAGCAGCACCACTCTAATATCGGCACACTCTCGGCAATAGCTGAAAGCCTGCGACATTTCCCATGTAGTAAGTGGTGTAAACGCATTGCGGTAGCGTTCTCTGTTTATCGTAATCTTCGCAATATGATTATATTCTTCGAACAATATTTCCTTAAAGTCGAAGCCCTCTATCTTCTTCCAATTTCTTTCCATAGTGATTAATTATTATATGAGAATCTATGCAAAAATACATAAACTTATTGACATAAAAAAGGAAATGGGTAAAAAAGACTGCAAGCAAGCTGTGACGAAGGAAAGCCAACCGAAGAGAGGAAACGCAGCTCCACGGGTTGGGTTTGCGACAACTCGGTTGTCGCACTTAATCTTGTTGCCCCTAATCAAAGCGTGGAGCATATAGTCGCACTCAAGCCAGGAGCGCCCTCATCCCATCACTTCCAGCATCATTGGTCGTGGGCATTTTTCATCTACCAGCCAGCTGATGCCATCACGAACCTCATCGTCGGTTTCCGCCTTGCGATACGCCACATTGTTCTGCATACACACACCCTCGGCTGTGGCATTATGCTTAGCCATCACATAGCTGTCGCAAGCAGGACTATCAGCCAACTGCTCAAACTTGCTAAATATTCCTCCACACTTATTATTGATGAGCAATATGCGGAAGTTGCCACACAGCTCCTGATTCCATAGCGCATTGGCATCATAGAAGAAGCTCAGGTCGCCAATGATACACGCCACCGGACACGCTGACATAATCGAAAAGCCTGCTGCCGTCGACAGCGAACCCTCGATGCCATTCACACCACGGTTCACATACAGATACCTATCCGCATACTTCAATGCCATGCGCACCGACAAGCTGTTTGCCACATGCACATTCATCTCCTTGCCCCTAATGGCACGGAAAAACTCGCGTATAGCCTCGTTTTGCCTATTCCCAGTAGCCACATTTGCTTGCTCTATAGTCTCAGCCTTCAGCCTCTGCCAGCTTTTTATCCATGCCGAAGTCTCATTATCTGAAACAGCATCAGAAGAATAGCCAACAGCCGAAGCCAACGCCCTGAGCATTTCGCTCGGTTTAGCCTCAACGATATCCGTGGCGTTCATCATCACGTCAGCCACATCGCCAGTCTCGCTCACCACGATGCTCCTCCTTGGCTTCGTATGCTGCAGGAATTGTCTCATGGCTTTAGCCACCATGTTGCCACCTACATATATTATATAGTCGGGCTGATAGTCGGCAGCATCCGCCATCAGCTCCACGAGCATGTCTAATGCAGGCAGCTGGCGCTCGGAATCGTCCGACAGCTTCTCTGCCAGCACCACCGCTCGCGTCTCCAACCTCTCCACAGCCTCGGCAGCCTTGTGCCATTCTCTTCGCTCCATCTGTCCCACCACTATCAGCGGCTTTCTTGCCTTGGCAAAGTCGTCAGCAATAGCCGTTAGCAGCGCCTCATCGGCAGAAGCTGCAGCCATCGAAATCTTGCGTTCCTCGGGCAATTCCTCTACTGCAAAATTATACAGCGGTTCAGATATAGGCACATTAATATGCACTGGTCCGCCACCATGCAGCAGCATCTTTATCATAGCCTCGTTCACCAATCTGTTGCAATACCATCGCTCCACCTCGTTGTGCGGTTCCGGCAACTGCATCGTCGCCTTCACCATCATGCCCAGCGCTCCAGCCTGAGGCAGCGTCTGTCCCTGCAGTTGGTTTATCATAGCCAACGGCCTGTCGGCAGAAATCACCAACAGCGGCACCTCGCGATAATAAGCTTCAGCCACGGCAGGAGCCAG
>HF994161.1:0-4078 GCA_000436915.1 Prevotella sp. CAG:1092
AAAACATTCAAGTAAACTTGATGATTTTTCGCTCGTTTGCATTATCTTTGCAACAAAAACCATACATTATGAAGAAGACATATAGAATAACATTGGCAGTAATAGCCCTTTTCATTTTTGCAACAATAGGTGGCAGCGTATACATGCTCAACTTCTCATTGTCACCCGACCCTAACCGCACCGACTTAGACAGCACTTACGCCATATTATATAAGCGCTTCCCCGATATGAAACCATGGGTAGACAGCATGCAGACAAATGGATATTTGCGTGACACATTCCTCACCATGCCTACCGGAGAGCGACATCATGCCCTTTACTTCAGAGCCGACTCGGCAAAGGGTCGCACAGCCGTGTTGGTGCATGGCTACAAGGATTGCGCAGCTAAGTTTCTCTATTTAGGTAGAATGTATAATCGCGACTTAGGATATAATGTCGTGCTGCCCGACTTGCATGCACACGGCCTTAGCGAAGGCAACGACATACAAATGGGATGGAAAGATCGTCTCGACATAAAGCGATGGACAGAAATGGCTGCTGAAACCTTCCGCGATTCCACTTATGGAGTAAACATCGTGGTACACGGTGTGTCGATGGGTGCAGCCACAACCATGTCTCTTTCGGGCGAAGAGCTACCTGCCTATGTCACCCATTTCATTGAAGACTGCGGATACACCAGCGCATGGGACGAATTTGCCGTGCAGCTAAAAGATCAGTTCTCGCTTCCTCAGTTCCCATTGATGTACACCACCAGTCTGCTATGCCGCATGGTTCATGGCTGGAGCTTTGGCGAATGTTCCCCTATCAAGCAAGTAGCGAAATGCCAGCGCCCTATGTTCTTCATCCATGGCGATGCCGACGACTTCGTACCATTCTATATGATGCAGCAAGTCTACGATGCCAAAATCCACGGCAAGAAAGCCATGTGGGTGACTAAAGGCACCACACACGCCCGCTCCTATGCCGACTATCCAAAAGAATACACCGAAAGAGTGCGCAAGTTCTTAGCTGAGTGAGGCTCACTACTCCATCCCCTCTAACACGAGTCTTATATCCTCGTACGAGATGTTGTCGGGGCACAGTTCTTTAACAGCTGTGAGAGTCAGCGGAGAGCCACTGTCGGCATTGGCACTACGCACATCGGCTATAGCACGAGAGATTACAGGAATCTTCTTTTCATCTATCAGGTCGGAGATGCTGATTTTCCCATCACGCACATAGCGCGACAGATGGCTGATGATAGTAGCCTGCGTTAGGCTACGCTCTTTGGCTATTTCGTCAACCTTCTTTCCTTCCCTATACAGGCGATAAGACAATTCCCACGTTTTCTCCTTACGCTCTTTTGGTTCTGCCGCCACCTTTTGCTTACGCTCATGAGGCTTGCGCGACGAACCCTTACCCTTGTCCTCATCTAGAGCATCCATCACAGCCTTGCGCTTTTCATCAAGATATATGGTAGTAGAAAAAGGCTTCTCGCCCATCGACTGCAACAGCAGCACCTTCGTGCGCCATTGTATCTTCAAGTCGCCACCCACATCCTTCATTCTCTTCATAGCATATTTGTTTTCGCTCTTAGCAGCAAGAGCCAACGACAGAGGCTTAGAAAGAATACTTATCAAGGCTTCTGAGAAATAGTCGGCACTGCGCTGCACACGCTCAAGGAAAGCCTCGGAATGTAGCTGTTCTATTGTCATCATGGCCATTTGAGTTTGCCATTTGCCAGCCACATCCATCACCCTATTTTTCAGTTCCTCTACAGCCGTGCGATGTAGCGAAGCCAACTGCGAGAAAGCCTGCGAGAAATGTTCAATCAGCAATCGCAATATAGCATCCTCGAGGCGCTGCAAGCCCGAGAAATCAAACATTTCAATGAGCAGCGCGCGATGATATTCCTCTTTCAGGTCCGGCAACACCGCAATACTCTTCTTCGCTTCTATCTCCTGATTAGCCATATAATGCTCCACATCATTATCCCCTATTATCGCACTCTGACCAATTCTCGACGACAACACCAAGCCCTCAAGACTGCGACAACGGCTCAATGCCACATACACCTGACCGGGAGCAAACGAGCTGCCAGCATCGATGATGGCACGATCGAAAGTCAGTCCCTGACTCTTATGAATGGTTATTGCCCAAGCCAAACGCAGAGGATATTGCTTAAACTCTCCGAGCACCTCAGTCTCTATCTCCTTAGTCTTCTCGTTCACCGTGTAGCGCTCGTTCTGCCAAGCCGTTTTCTCCACCACTATAGGCTCCGTCTGCCCCACTCCCAGCACACGGATTTCCTTGTCGTCGGCATAAACCACATGCCCAATCATACCATTATAATATAGATGCTGCGGAGTAGCATCGTTGCGCACAAACATAACCTGCGCCCCTAACTTCAGCACCAGATGCTGCGCAGTAGGAAACGAATATTCAGGAAAAGAACCCGTAATCTCGGCATCATAACACCACTCACGCCCCTGCAGCCTCCTCAGTTCCGTTTCGTTCTGATGGTCAGCCATGCGGTTGTGAGTAGTCAGCCGAATATACCCCTCCTCCGTCTTTGGTGAAAAATCAGGAATATACCGTTTGTTCAAACTATTCAGCTCGTCGAGCGAAAGATGCCCCTCGCGCACACGATTCAGTATGCCCACAAAAGCATTATCCTGCTGACGATAAATCTTATCCAGCTGAATCGTCACATAGTCAACATCCGCCAACGCCTTACTACCAAAAAAATAAGGAGTAGAATAAGTATTGCCCAGCACCGCCTCATCTTCCGGAGTAACCACAGGAGTAAGCTGCGCCAAGTCGCCAATCATCAGCAGCTGCACACCGCCAAATGGCTTACGCCAATCGCGGAAGTGGCGCAATACGGCATCCATAGCGTCCAGCAAGTCGCTGCGCACCATCGAAATCTCATCAATGATAATCATATCGAGCGAAGCAATAATCTTTCGTTTCTCCTTGCTAAAGTTAAACATCGTGTTCACCTTAGTGCCAGGAAGATACGGCGACAATGGAAGTTGGAAGAAAGAATGAATAGTAACGCCGCCTGCATTTATGGCAGCCACACCAGTAGGAGCAAGCACAATAGTCTGCTTGCTACTCTTTTTCACTACTGTGCGAAGAAAAGTAGTCTTACCAGTCCCCGCTTTTCCTGTCAGGAAAACGCTACGCCCAGTATTCTCTACAAAGTCCCATGCCTGACGAAGTTGTATATTTTGTTCCATGATGTTCAGCTATATTATACGCTTTGATTGTTTAGTAGCTACAAATATACTACTTTTATCTGATATTACAACAAAGCTGGAAAGAAATATTGTAGAAGAAAAAGATATTAAAATAGTTAGCGAAATTATAGAAGTTATTGCTCAACATAGTGGATAGAAGTTAAAGGCAATAATACTTTTCAAGCTTTTCGCAATAAAAATCAGGCTTTATTCTATAGCATCTTAAACTTCTGAACTTACAAAAAATACAAAAACCAAAAACACCCGATAAAACGGCAAACTATATAATTGCTCATTCATAGATGTATGTCTTCCTAATATATCGACATTGAAAAAGACAGTGAAATCATACATTCAAAAATTCAAGAAATGCATAGATATGAATGGAACTGTCATAAAAAAGAAGATGTTCAAGACTGGCTCATTGAGAATCTTGCCACGCTCTATGATTGACGTTTTTGAACATAATATTGAGGACAAAGAATTGCTAGAATGGTTACAAAATTTTGATTTAGATAAAACAAAAAAGTGGAAATATAAAGGCTGGACTGAAAAATACTCCGCCTACCCACGAAGTCGAGTTCTACAAAGCTCTCAAACATTCCAACGAGGTCTTTGCAGCCTTCAAAGTCCACACCATGGGCAAAGAGATGGCTGCAAAGCTCTATGATGCTGATGGTAAATTAAACCCTTTCTCCAAATGGGTCGATGAAGTGAAACCTATTTCCACACACCAGGTCGGACCATGGCTCCAAACCGAATATGACACAGCCATCATTCGAGCTCATGCTGCTGCCGATTGGAGAGAGTTTGAACGCAATAAAGACATACTCCCAAACCTCCGTTGGATGCCTACC
>HF994161.1:4146-4396 GCA_000436915.1 Prevotella sp. CAG:1092
AAGCTTACACTCCCTGTCGATGATCCTTTCTGGAACGAACATCACCCAGGCGACCGATGGAACTGCAAGTGCTCACTCGAAGCCACCGACGACCCCGTAGTTCGTCCTGCAGATATGGAACCGACCAAGCCATAGAGAGGACTGGAGAATAATCCAGGCAAAGATGGACACACCTTCAGTGACAATCACCCTTATTTTCCTGACAAGTGTAGCCATTGCTTTGCATATAAGAAAAGTCGTCTAAAAAAAT
>HF994161.1:4432-20745 GCA_000436915.1 Prevotella sp. CAG:1092
CTTAAATATTTATTTAATAATCGCCAAAAAGACTGCTATAATTGTCCTTACATAAAAGGATGTTTACAGCGCATGTCAAATAATGGTTTTAAATTAGAAAAAGTATTTAAAAATGGAGGAAAACTATATGTTCATCCAAATGTAGATTTTGATAAAAATGATTACAAGGAAATGAAACAGATTTGTCTCCAATTTGCAAAACTTGGTCATGAAGTAAAAATGACACCACGTTTACACTTCAAATCAGAAGAATATCAGCTGATTTATGGCAATTTAGAAAATACAAAATTTTATAAGAAATGTCCTGATTTCTCTGTAGATGGAACATTTTATGAATATGAGGGTTTCGAAAAGCCATGGAAAAAGAAAAAGGTTGGTAAGATGCTCTCGCATGGAATGGCTCAATCTGATTGCGTTGTAATAAACAATACTAAAGGATGTTCTGATAGATTTATAAGAAAACAAATAGTTGCTCGACAAAGACTGAATCCTTCTGCGTTCAAAGAGGTGTGGGTTTATGAAAAAGGAAAAATAAGGCCTATATTGATTAATAGGCAGTTCGTAAAAAACAACAGGGGAGCATAAATACTCCCCTGCAAGGCAACATGCCGTAGCATATGCTAACTTCTTACGAAGCTGCTGCAAAGATACAATATATTATCGAAATGCAAGTAAAATAATAAAAAAAACTTTGCCTATGGATGCAAAAAATATAGAAAAACTGGTTCAAAAGGCTAAAGACGACATCTTAAAGGAGGTACACGACCGTCTCCCTCGCAAGGTTGGAGTCATAGCCGTAAACCATTTCAAACAGAACTTCCGTGATGGTGGTTGGCTTGATGCAGGACTGCACCCATGGAAAAAAACTAAAAGGCAACAGCAAAAAGGTACTGATGCTAAATACGGCCCGCTCACCTCAAGGCGAAACCATCTTATGAGTTCCATTCAAAGCAAACCTGGCGTAGGAGAGGTTTCCATTGAAAACCCTGTGCCATATGCCTCCATCCACAATGATGGTGGCAATATCACCACTCATCCAACGGTCTCTCCAAAGATGAAACGCTTCGCCTGGCACATGGCTTACTCGCTTGCTGGCATCAAAGGCAAAGGACCTCTACCTAAAGAGCTGCCACAGCAGGCACAGTTCTGGCGAAACCTTGCACTCACCAAGAAAACAAAAATCACCATCAATGCTCACATTCCGCAACGCCAGTTCATGGGAAACTCTCAAGAACTTCAAGCCAAAGTCAATAAAATCATTCAAGAATCTATTCAGAAAATAAAAAAATGGAATTATTTCTTTATCAAATCATTGACCATGTTAAAGAGCTCATGCCAAATCTCTCGCTCGTTGATGAAAACTATGGTCAGCTTGAAAATATCGACCAAGAAAATACGGATATGTATCCTATCACGTTCCCTGCAGTTCTCATCGACCTTCAAGAGGCTTCATGGTAGTGGAACTATGGAGGCTATTAAGGTATTCCCCCTTATTTGCTCCATGATATTCGGCTATTATTATACGCTTTGATTGTTTAGTATAAACAAAAAACGCCCGATAAACGGTGAGCTATGAAGCTGCCATTTATCGGGCTTATTCAATTTATTTACCGCAAATGATTGCAGTATGGAAAGGTTAGTTTATTCTAATCCGAATACTACTCTCAAACCTCCGTCTACTCCGCTGAAACCCATGAAAGCCAAAGAGAGCAAGCCGGCTGTTACAAGAACGATAGCCATGCCCTGCATGCCCTTAGGGATGCGAACCAAAGAGAGCTGCTCGCGCAAACCTGCGAAGACTACCATTGCCAAAGCAAAGCCAATGGCGGTAGAGAAAGCGTAGACAATGCTATGAACCAAAGAGAAGTCTTTTTGGATAACGAGGATTGCTACACCAAGCACAGCACAGTTGGTGGTGATAAGAGGAAGGAAGATACCGAGTGCCTGGTAAAGGGCTGGCGACACTTTCTTCAACACAATCTCTACCATCTGAACCAAGGCTGCGATGACGAGGATGAAAGACAGGGTCTGCAGATACTGCAAGCCAAAAGGATTGAGCACGTAGATCTGCAAAAGATAGGTGACGACGGTTGCCAATGTCAACACGAAAGCTACTGCAGCTCCCATTCCCAAAGCGGTGTCTACTTTCTTGGATACTCCAAGGAATGGGCAGATACCCAAGAACTGCGAAAGGATGATATTGTTGACGAATATCGCTGAAATGAAAATCAATATGTATTCCATAATATATTCTCCTTATGCTTTAAATTTGTTGATAACGGCAATGAGATAGCCCAAAGAGATGAATGCTCCAGGAGGCAACACGAACAACAGGAGGTTGGTGGTTTCAGGGAACAAAGCGAAGCCAAAGAGGCTGCCTGCACCGAGCAACTCGCGAACGCAACCGAGCAATGTTAAGCCGAGGGTGAAGCCGAGACCCATGCCGATGCCATCGAAGAGGCTGGCTACAGGGGTGTTCTTGGCTGCGAAGCTCTCTGCACGGCCAAGGATCAAGCAGTTTACCACGATAAGTGGAATATAGATGCCCAACGCCTTGTTGATAGAGTCTGGAGCATAAGCCGACATAAACATCTGAAGGATTGTTACGAAGGCTGCAATGACTACGATGAATACAGGTATGCGCACCTTGTCAGGAGTGATATTCTTGATGCAGGAAATCACGAAGTTAGTGCAGATGAGCACCGACATAGTGGCCAATCCCATAGAAAGGCCATTGATGGCACTGGTGGTAGTTGCCAATGTAGGACACATACCGAGAAGGAGTACAAAGGTAGGGTTCTCCTTCAGAATGCCGTTGGTAATGGTTTTTATATAGTTCATGATGCTACAATATTAATTATGTTGAACAGATGCACCGCTTGCGCCATCGGCACCCTTAGCGCTGGCTGCATGATTGTCCTGATATGCAGAGTAAGCCTGGTTGACAGCCTTGAGGAAGGCACGAGAGGTGATGGTAGAGGCTGTGATGGCATCTACGTCGCCACCATCCTTGCTGACCTTGAGGTTGCCATTGGCAAGGCTCTTGCCGATGATGTTTCCCTTGCCGTCTTTCTGGAACCACTTGTCGGCTTTAGCTCCAAGACCTGGAGTTTCGGAAGCCTGAAGAATGGTGTAGCCAAGAATTGTGCCCTCGGCATTGAAGCCTACAAGAACCTTGAGGTCGCCACCGAAGCCCATTGTGGTGCTCTCTACAGCCGAACCAAGATAGGCACCGTCTGTGGTGTATACATTGTGGACAGTAAAGATGCTCTCCTTGCCCTGTATTTCCATTTTTACGGTGTCGGGGTCTTCAACCTTGATATCGGTAGAGTTCATAACCTCCTTGATACCTGCTGCAAGAGTCTGCTGCGCCTTTTCAGCGATAGGTTGCTCTGTGATATTGTTTACCCAAGCCAATACGGCTCCTATTACTACAGCCACGCCCACGAGGACGAGAACCATATTGGTAAGTGATGATTTGAGTTTTTCCATTTGTTTGTTCCTCCCACTATTTATTTCTGCTTTGCTGGCACTTCACCAAAGCGTTTTGGTTTGATATATGTATTGATGAGAGGGGTGAAGGCATTCATTATCAATATGGCAAACGACATACCCTCTGGATATGAGCCCCAATTGCGGATAACGATTGTCAACACACCGATGGCAACGCCATAGACGAGCTGTCCCTTGTGGGTCATTGGCGAGGTGACATAGTCGGTTGCCATGAAGATGGCTCCGAGCATCAAACCACCGCTCAACAACACCTGTACAGGATTGGCGTATACAGGGTTGGCAAGATGGAGCAAACCGCTGAGCACGAAGACTGTGGCGAGGATGGAACCAGGGATGTGCCATGTGATGATCTTCTTCCAAAGCATGTAAGCCAAACCGAGGAGCAAGGCCAAAGCACAGATTTCGCCAAGGGTGCCGGCTCCCATACCGTTCTGTACATTGCCAAGGAGCATGTCGACAGACGATGGCAACTTATCCAACACGCTGGCGTCGCCACTCTTGATAGCCCACTTCATAAGGCTTAACGGTGTGGCACCGGTCTCTGCATCGAGGTATGCTGCCTGCTGACCAACTACTGGCCATGAGGTCATGGCTGCAGGGAAGCTTACCAAGAGGAAGCAACGACCCACCAAGACAGGGTTGAAAGGATTGCTGCCCAATCCGCCAAAGGTCATTTTGCCAACGCCGATGGCTACCAAGGCACCGATGATGATCATCCATATAGGGAAATTGCTTGGAAGGTTCATGCCAAGAAGCAATCCCGTTACGATAGCCGAACCATCGGTGAGCGATGGCTGACGCTTCATTATACACTTTGATATGGCCCACTCGAAGAACATACATGCTGCCACGCTCGACAGGCATACCACTACTGAGCCAAGACCGAAATAGAAGAACGAAACGAGCAAGGCTGGCATCAATGCCAACACTACGCCATACATATTCTTCTCTACGCTGTCGGCACCATGTGCGTGTGGTGACAGCGAAACTATTAACTTACCCATTTTATTTCTTAGCGTTTCTTGATTTGATGATACCCATTACGACACCCTTGCCCTGAAGGATGTTGTCGAGAATAGGACGATGTGAAGGACAGGTGAACTGGCATGAGCCACAAGAGATACAAGAGGTAACCTGCTCTGCCTCAAGACGTTCCCACTCCTTGAATGAAGAAAGTGTTGCAAGCAAGTATGGTTCGAGTCCCATAGGACATGCGCTAACACATTTGCCACAACGAATACATGGCTGAGCTGCCTTGCGGTGTGCGTCGGCATCGGTGAGGATGGTGATAGAGTTGGTGCCCTTGCATACGGTGACATCGGTAGAAACTACCGACTTGCCCATCATCGGACCGCCTGCCAACACCTTGTTGTCGCCCTCAGGCATACCGCCACAGAGGTCGATAAGCTCGCGCATCGGTGTTCCCATACGAACGAGGAAGTTGCCTGGATTCTTGAGTTGCTTACCTGTAACGGTGGTGTAGCGCTCGAACAATGGCTTATTCTTCATAACAGCCTGGTAAACAGCGTAGGCAGTACCTACGTTTTGAACGATGGCGCCAACATTAACAGGAATGGCTGGAGGGGCAGGAACCTGACGGTTGATAACAGCATCAACCAACTGCTTTTCACCACCCTGTGGATATTTCTTAGCCAAAGCTACGATCTCGATGCGTGGGTCGTTGGCTGTTTTCTGTTCAAAGAGCTTGATAGCCTCAGGCTTGTTGTCTTCGATACCGATGTAGCCGCGCTCTACCTTGGCGCCCTTCATCAAGAGGTCAAGACCTACGAGAATCTCGTCGGCATGTTCCATCATAAGACGGTAGTCGGAGGTGATATATGGCTCACACTCTACACCATTAAGGATTACGCACTCAGCCTTTGCGGTAGGAGGAGGGCAAAGCTTGATGAATGTAGGGAAGCCAGCACCACCCATACCTGTTACGCCAGCCACCTTGATGCGGTTGACGATTTCTTCTGGTGTGAGCTCAGGATGCTTGTCGAGAGTTTCGAGGGTTTCGCTGCGGTCGATGCTCTCTTCCCACTCGTCGCCCTCTACATTAATATATATGGCAGGCTTGCGATAGCCTGTGGCGTCGATAGCGGTGTCGACCTTTAATACTGTTCCCGATACTGAAGAATAGATAGGTGCAGATACGAATCCATTTGCCTCGGCAATGAGAGTACCAACCTTTACCTTGTCGCCACGATTAACGACAGGCTTGGCAGGTGCGCCGATATGCTGGCTCAATGGGAATATTGCTTGCTGTGGCAATGGAGCTACAACGGTAGCAACCTCAGCAGTAATCTTGTTTTCCTCTGGGTGTACACCACCCATGCTAAAAGTTTTCAGTTTCATGCTTAAGCCTCCTTGTTTTCTGTTGTGGTGGTAGCAGCAGCCTCGGCAGGAGTAGCCTCTGGCTTTGGCTTGCGTACAGGGAAATTAACTTTTACCAAAGCGCCTGTAGGACATTCGTCGACGCACTTGGTACACATGCGGCACTTGTTGAAGTCGATGTAAGCCACATTGTTTTCAACTGTGATAGCATCGAAGTTGCAAACCTTCTGGCACTTACCGCAACCGATACAAGCTACGGCACAAGCCTTCTTGGCAACAGCGCCCTTGTCCTTGTTGACACACTGAACATAAACGCGGCGACCCTTAGGTCCCTTTTTGCGTAGCTCAATGATGTGGCGAGGACAAGCCTTGGCACATGCACCACAAGCGGTACACTTCTCTTCGTCGACTACAGGCAAGCCTGTCTCTTCGTCCATGGTGATGGCACCAAACTGGCAAGCAGCAACACAGTCGCCACATCCGAGGCAACCGAATCCGCAACCAGTTTCGCCAGCACAGGTAGCATTGACAGCCTGGCAAGAATGCAAGCCATCATACTCTACGATGCGTGGACGATGCTCGCATGTACCGTTGCAACGAACAACAGCAACCATAGGGTCTGTGTTGGCAACAGCCATGCCGAGCAAGTCGGCAACTTGGCCCATAACATCGGCTCCACCAACAGGACACATAAGTCCGTCGATGCTACCGAGGTCGGCACCCTTAACTAAAGCGTCGGCCATACCAGCACAACCAGCAAAGCCACAGCCACCACAATTGGCACCAGGCAATAGTTCTACTACCTGTCCGATACGTGGATCTTCCTGAACAGCAAACTTCTTGGAAACGGCATACAGCACAATGGCTGAGATGAGTGCTATCGCTCCCAACACGATTACTGCAATCAAAATGAAATTCATAATTTATTAACTTGTTTTAGTTCATTATTTTAGTATTTTGTTTGCGTTATCTCTACCGACAACGACTTCCCTATCCTATCTCTATTGAAATATAGCAAAAGATAGTAAGGCACGAGGACTCCCAACCCCAAGAGAGCGGAAAGAGGTTCGTTGCCCGTGAGATTGTTGACCAGAATTATTACTGCTACCAACAACAGGAACGGCAATCCGAAGCCCAACAATACGGCTTTATAGCCCATGGAGACTGAAACGGAAACAACTACGTGTTGGCCTACTTCGTAACCTTGCACATCGGTATGCACATCGATAATCTTTTCTTTACTCTCCGACGAACTGCAATGTTTTGCGAGTCCACAAGCGGCACAAGCTGATGTCTGCAATATGCGCACTTTAACGGTATCTACCTCTATTTTGTCGACGATGCCGTCGTGATTTATTTTGCTACTCATTTATGATGATGGATAAGGGTGTATAACTCAAATATTGTAATGTCGAGTTTACAAATGCAAAATTAATACTATATTTCTAAACTACAAATAAATCATCAAAATAATTAAAGAAATATGTAGCTCTGTTAACAATTCTTATCCGTAATCGTTTGCAGAAGCTGGCATTTATTTGGAATCGCCCTTTTACCTTTTTTGCCTTTTTACCCTTTTACCTTTTTAGGATAAGCGACGCAGCCGAGCTGCGACGAACGCAACCACAAACGCACTTCTTACTTTTACCCTTTTCTTTTTTACTTTTTTACCTTTTTACCCTTTTACCTTTAAAAAAAATAGCAAGCCTGAGATAGACTTGCTACTTGGTTTATTCTTAGATTTTAAGAGTTGTGGGCTTCAACGATGCGCTTAGATGAAAATGTATTTCATCACAAAGAGCACAGCGAGGACGCAGAGCGTAGGGTTGAGTTTCTTCCAATTACCGCAAAGGCTGTTGATAGCCACGTAGGAGATTACACCACAGAGAATACCATCGGAGATGCTATAAGCCAAAGGCATCATGATGATGGTGATGAATGCAGGTATCGACTCGGCATAGTCGTTGAGGTTGATGTCCTTGATTGGCGACATCATAAACAAACCTACGATGAGCAACACAAGGGTGGTGGCTGCTGCAGGAATGGAAAGGAAGACCGGAGCAAAGAACAACGCTATGATGAAGCAAACGGCAGTAGAGAAGGCTGTGAGACCGGTACGTCCGCCCAATGCTACACCCGACGCACTCTCTACGTATGTGGTGGTGGTACTTGCACCTATGCATGCGCCAGAAATGGTGGCAATAGCGTCTGCCATAAACGCTTTGTTGAGTCCGGAGATACGACCATCGGGGCGCATCATGCCAGCCTTGGTACATACGCCAACGAGGGTGCCCATGGTGTCGAACATATCGACAAAGAGGAAGGTGAATACCACTACGAGCATGTCGAACGACAGGATGTTGTGGAACTCAAACTGACAGAACAAAGGGCTGATGGAAGGAGGTGTGTCGACAATGCCTGTGAACGAAGTGATGCCCTCGATAAGGATTGCAGTCAGAGCAAACTGCCACGAGTAGCCCATGGTGAGGCAGACGGTGAATACAAAGAACGCATTGAGACCCATACCTGGAGCGAGTCCGAAAGGCTTCTTTGCATAGATAGCCATTATCATTGTACCGATAACGGCAGCCAACGCAGTAGAGGTGAACACGGCATTGGTGTCCATGCCCATGCCTGCAAGATTGGCAAAGATACTTGGGTTTACGGCAAGGATGTAGGCTATGGTGAGGAATGTGGTGACGCCTGCCATTACCTCAGTCTTGATTTTGTGCTTCTGATGGTCGAAGCCAAAGAGTTTTTCTAATAGTGCCATTGTTGTCTATAATTAGAATAGTATTCCTTAGTTAATATGCTGGAAAAACTAAAAATTCCACGTCACACCCAAGCATGGACGACACTTGAAGCCGTAGGTGGAGCCGAAGTTGTTGGAGAGTTCTATCTCTGTGCCAAGGCTAAGGTTGTCGACACCAATATGCTGACCAACATTGTACCACACCTGTGGCTCGGTGATGAATATGGTGCTACGGTCGGCAGCTTCGCCATTCGACTTAAAGCAGGTATGGTCTTCCCACCAGAAGTCGGCAAAGCCATTAAACTTCAAACCCTTAATGCCAAAGAGGTCGTTCATAGCCCAAACGGCAGTAAGCTGCATTGGCACGTCGGAAGTTTTCTTTCTGATGGTCTTGTAGAGGGCTTTTAGGTTGAGGGTGTTCTTATAGTCTTTGCTATGTATGAAATAATCAACACCAAAGAGCCATGCATTGTTGATAGGATAAGAGCGAGTGATTCCGCCATTATATTCCACCTGCAAAGAGAAATTCTTTAGACCAGACTGCTGCCAAAAGTTCAAACAGCGAGCAATCTTTAAATAAGAACCACCAGGAGCGAGGTTTGGTCCTTCCTGATGTTGGTCGTAGTTGAAATCGTGGTCGATAAAGAAATAGGTGTTACCCCACTTGTCTTGTTTGAACATCTCGATTGTAAGAGTTTCGAACTTACGGTCTGAACCAAAGTCGTGGAACAGTTACGCATTAACCTGCGCATGAGCTTTCTGTGAGCAAAATAGCACAGCAAGAAGCATGAATGCCATAGTTGCTTTTTGGAAGACTTTCATTGTTGGTTGTTTTGCTTAATATTAATAAATGAAATAATTGGCTTAAAACGAGTTGCAAAATTACTACAATATTTTTAATGCTACAAAGAATCAATGGAAAAACGATATAATACCTGAACTTTCGCAAGTTCAGAAGTTAAAGAAGTTAAAGAAGTTAAAGCCAATAGCCTCTTTGTTGGAGTTTTTCTGCTGGAGTTTTAGCCATAAAACATATGGATTTAACTTCTTTAACTTCTTTCATATGCGAAACTTTAGTAAATACAAAGAAATATCATGATTTCTTTTGTTATTTCATTAGTTTGCACTATCTTTGTAGAATCAAATACAATACCATATGAAAGCAACAGAACAGACAACACAGCAGATTGAAAGAGCAATAAAGAAAATTGTTCAGAAATTTCCTACAGATGAAGAAACTTCTATCCTCACCGATGTTCATCTGCGCGTATCGCAAGACAGCGGAGAGATATTGGCTTTCGACGACAATGAGCAGGAGATAACTCGCTGTGTGGTAGAACAATGGATAGACAATAAGGACGAGGACTTTTATGATGAGATTACAGGCATATTGCGTAGCTCTCTGAAGACCCTCCACCCTATCATCGACGCTATGGGCATATTGAAGCCTTTCAGCTTTGTGCTTGAGAATGATGATAAGGAAAGCATTGCCGAACTGTATGTTGCCGACGACGAAACCATCATCATAGATGGTGAACTAATGGAGGGACTGGATAAAGACCTCGACACTTTCCTCGACAATCTGTTGAAAGAATAAAACACGAACTGCTGATTTTTTTTAGAACACGAATCTTTCAAATCACACGAATGAGCCCTGTGGGCTCTGCTGCTTGCGTTCATTGCTTGATGTTTTAACCAATATTCGATTCGAGAGTACGATTCGTGTTCCTTTAAAAAAGTAAAATTTCGTGTTCCTTAAAAATACATGTGATTAGTGGTCTTTCTCAAGCGGCAAGGACCAGAGGTCCTAAAATCCGTGTGAGCCGAGAGATCCGTGTGAGCCAAAACAAAAGGCTACTTTTATAAAACAACATAACAGCCGTTATAATTCAATATTCCAACCTAATCCTAATTTAGATAGTACAGACTCTTTTTTTGCAACAAGGAAGTCTATTGCAGGCAGATTGCCATCAGCATCGCGAGCAACAAAGAGACGGGAAGGGTCTGTAGAAACGAAGTCGGCATCGGAAACGCTGATAGCAGTAGGAGTAAAAGTATTGTTGATTAATGAAGAGCGGGCAGTATCGCATTTTGCAATATGCTGCGCACGTGGATTCCACGACACATTTCCTATTAATATATGGTCGTAGCCAGCAACATCAACATTGATTGCCGTAGACTTTCGGTTTACCATATTATAATTATCATGACGATTCATTGCCGAGGTGTTGTATTCCCACTTATTTCCACTAAGATGATGGTTGGAGTAAATGCCATTTGCCTTGTTTTGGTAAGCCAAACAATGATGCACATAGTGCTGCGGACATTTTTCAGGACATCTTGTAACGTGTGGTTTCATTCCCCATCCTCCTGCTTTAAAGCCGTTGCCATCGCCAGCACTAACGAATTCTGTTGTGTTTTTGAAATCGGCTGTTGGACGGAAGCCATTGTACATGGCAATACAATGATCAATCTCTACAGGCGCAAAGCAATGGATTAGGTCGAAGCCATCGTCGGAGTTGCGCCAAGCACGACAATAGCGGAACACATTGCCAACATCTGTTGTCTGTTGCACATGGCAACCAAAACCATCGACATTGCCTCCATAAGCACCCTCAGAAAAGTCATCGTAGTTGTTGTAAGCATCGCAGTTTTGCACCAAGTTGCAGGAGCCTGCAGTTTGATAATAGCCAATAGCCATATTGTCGTGCATAGCTATATTTTCCACTATGCAATAAGAGCCAAGGCGTGCTGAGATGCATTCAGACTGTGTGTGCCCCTTTATGCGGACAGGAACACCAATAACATCAAAGTTGCGCAAATGAAGATAGTCGGCACCCAAATAGAATGCGCCAATGCGATACTTTCCTCCTAACTGCAAAGCTGAAAAGTCAAACACGGGACGCTCGCCAGGATAGCCCATGAAGCAAGTACGCTTAGAAGCTGTTCCTGCCTTTTCCAAGGCAAACACGAATGCGTATTTCTTATGAAACTTCATCACCTGTTCGTCGGTAATATGATAGATTCCGCCTCTGAAATAGACAGTATCTCCAGACTCCACCTTTTGGTATGCTGCAGGAAGAGAAGCCAATGGAGCCTCTATTGTTCCATTAGCAGAATCATTACCATTAGGAGAAACAAATATGGTCTTAGCTTGACTGAGCTGTGGCAGCAGCAAGGCTAATCCTAAGATTAAAATATTCTTTTTCATTCTGTCCTGTTTAAATTCTACGACAATAAATATGATATTATACCAACGAAGCCACTCTCGTATACACTACGAAAGTGGCTTCTTTGTTTATAATCGAAATGTGGGTTTTATTATCCATAGATAACCTTGCCATTTTCATCCTCATAAGGAGCGAGGTCCTTAGAATACTGGTTCATAGCACGAAGGCTCATACCCATTGATGAGAAACCACCATCGTGGAAGAGGTTCTGCATTGTCACCTTGCGAGTGAAATCGCTGAACATCATCACACAGTAGTTAGCGCAATCCTCAGCAGTAGCATTGCCAAGAGGAGACATCTTGTTGGCGAAGTCCATAAGGTTGTCCATATCCTTGATGCCCTTACCAGCTGTTGTAGGAGTTGGCGACTGAGAGATTGTGTTGACACGAACGTGTTTCTCGCGACCATAGATGTAACCGAAGCTGCGTGCAATGCTCTCGAGCATGCTCTTAGCATCAGCCATATCGTTGTAGCCGAAGAATGTACGCTGTGAAGCAACATATGTGAGAGCTACTACAGAACCATATTCTGCGATAGCATCCTGCTTCTTAGCAACCTGCAACATCTTGTGGAAAGAAATAGCAGAGATGTCGAGTGTTTTCTGTAGATAGTTGTAGTCGAGATCGTCGTATGTGCGACGCTTACGAACATTTGGGCTCATACCGATTGAATGGAGCACAAAGTCGATTTTGCCACCAAGGAGCTCAACAGACTGAGCGAAAACCTTTTCCAAATCTTCTACGCTTGTGGCGTCGGCTGGAATAACTGGTGCATTAAGCTGCTTGCTCAAACCATCGAGCTCGCCCATACGCAACGCCATTGGAGTGTTGCTAAGTGTAATTGTTGCACCTTCTTCTACTGCCTTCACGGCAACTTTCCATGCGATAGACTCTTCGTTCAAAGCACCGAAGATGATACCGCGCTTACCCTTTAATAAATTGTTACTCATAAATAGTTTTATAAATTGCGGTGCAAAATTACACATTTTTGTTTATACTGTGCATAAGATACTGTATAGTTAACTATTTTTAAGCAATAATCAAATATCGATGTTTCTTTACCATATTAATAATATATATAGGCTAATAGGAAACAATAAAGCCTATCCCAATGGTATGGAATAGGCTTTATAGTGTGCTTATAGCTTAATCTTTTTCTTCACAGCCTTGCTCTCGTTCGACATGCGGTCGAGGGCTGTAACTACGTAGGTATACTTTTTCTTGCCATCGTTGTATGGCAACTTAAGGAATGTGTCGGAAGTGATGGCGATGATGTGGCTCTCGCTATTGGTATTCACCTTATCGCCTTTATCGAAACGGTAAACAACATATTTGTGAGCCTCATCCTTCCATCCCTTGCCCTTAGGAGCAGTCCAGAACAAAACCAATCCATCTTCTGTCCATACAGGTTTAAGCTTGCGAGGTTTCTTTGGTGCCTTATCGTCGATGAAAGGCATAAGAGGCTGAAGGGCAGGATTGCGCCAATATGATGTGCGAAGCAGAGTGCCATAGTTGCCGATATTGTCGACAGCAGCCTTAGCATACCACAAAACTGTGCCTTCCACATTATTCATCTGCTTATGCAAAGCATACTTAGCAGGCATCTGATTGATTTTAGGATTCTGCAAATCTGGGAATTTCACGGTGCGCTCTACGTCTTCACCTATATATAATGGTCGCTTGCCAGCATGCTTGTTCCACCATTTTATCAATGTGGCATAGTCGGCTGCAGGGTGTCCAATCTGCCAATAAAGTTGTGGCACACAATAGTCTATCCATCCATTGTTGACCCATCGCAACACATCGGCATAAAGGTCGTCGTAGTTTTGCAGGCCGTTAGTCTCGGAACCATTCAGCGGGTCGCTCTTCTTGTTGCGATAAATACCGAATGGCGACACACCAAACTTCACCCACGGCTTAGTTTTGTGGATAGACTTGCCAAGTTGCTCTATGAAGAGGTCAACATTATATCTGCGCCAGTCGCCACGATCCTTGATACCATTATTATATTTAGCATATTCAGCATCGTCGGGAATAATCATTCCAGGAGCTGGGTATGGATAGAAATAGTCGTCGATGTGCAGACCGTCAATATCATAACGGCTCACGATGTCATCAACCACCTTGCAAATATAGTCTCTATTCTCAGGCATACCAGGATTTAGGATATACTGGTTGTCGTATGTGAACACACGCTCAGGATTGGTAATAGCGATATGGTTGCTTGCCAAAGCTGTTGTGCTTTTGGTCTTAGCACGATAAGGGTTTATCCATGCGTGGAGTTCCATGCCGCGCTTATGGCATTGGTCAATCATCCATTGCAGCGGGTCCCAATATGGTGAAGGAGCTTTGCCTTGTACGCCTGTAAGGAAACGACTCCAAGGTTCATACTTGCTTGGATACAGCGCATCACACTCTGCACGCACCTGAAAGATAATAGCATTTACGCCATCTTTCTGCAGTTCGTCGAGCTGCGATTGCAAAGTCTGCTGCATGGTGGCAGTAGACATGTCTTGGAACTGTCCGTTTACACATTGTATCCACGCTCCACGAAATTCTCGCTTCTGAGCATAAGCAGATACAAGAACCATAGTAATCATCAATAGAAGTAAGTTCAGTCGTTTCATTATTTAAATTTAGGATATTTTTCTTTTAATTAGGATAATTTCTCTTTTGATTATATAGACCACATGAGGTGTAAAGTCTACAATTTGCAAAGTTAAGATAAAAAATGCCGAATTGCAAAGATAGGCTACAAAAAAGCACAAAAAAAAGTATCATAAGATACTATGGAAAATATCTTATGATACTTTATGTGTTGTTTTCTACTAAAATTAGAACTTATATCCGAGTGTGAAGATGAGCTGATGGCGCTTGTTGCTAACCTTTACTGCATCTGCATAGTTGGTGAAGTTAGGGTCGTCTGCCCAATCTGCATAGCTATCGAGGAATGGATGGAACTCGCCATTCTGTGAGCTATATTGATAAGCCACATCGAGGTTCATCTTGCCTACAGTATAGCCAATACCGCAGGTGATACGATTTGTAGACTCCCAGTTCACATAGTCGGTAGACGAAGCATAGTAAGAGCCTTCTGACGAGATGGTGCCATTCTTAAAGCCGTCTTTCTTATACATTGGCGATACGTAGTTGTAGCCGAAACGAACAGCGATGGTTGGGTCTGGCTTAAATTCCAAACCAAGCTTCACGGTGCTAACGCCTTTAAGGGTCTGCTCTGTGTGGCGATTCATAGCTTTATCGCTGCTTGAACTGTCGTAATAGTCGCCATACCATGTATCGTAATATCCGCCATCTATCACGCGAGTGTCCATAGCGCTATAGTCAGCATACTCATAGCCCGCACCAATGGCAAGATAGTTGCCGATTGTATGACCGAGGCTTAAGCCGAACTTCCAAGGTGTGTAGAGCTTGAAGTCGTAGCTTTCGCTCATATTTGGAGAGATGTTGCCGTCGGTAATATAGGTATAGTTGCTTGTGGTGAGGTCGTACCAAGTAGGAGTAGCCACAGAAACACCAATACGGAATGGACTGTCCTCAACAGGACGGAATATTGCGCCAACCTTGAGGTCGTAGCCTGTACCAGTAATCTCGCGATTGTCTACTACCGTAAGGTTAGAGATATTATCACGATTTGGCATCAATGTCTCAGTATACTCGCTATAGCCTTTGTAGTGAACATCGTGGATGCCTACGGTAAGACCGAGATACACTTGGTCGTTGAGGTTGCCGCTGATATTAAGGTCGTATTCGCCTATGTAGCCACGCATAGCCTTGTTGAAGGTGTAGCCAGAAGCATCATAATAGCCGAAGTTGCCATCAGCATCCTTAATCAGACTCTTGTAATAGATGTTGTCCAACTGATTGTGAGTAATCATGGCACGATCCTCGCGAGGCAGACCGTTGTCGTCAAGCTCATAGAGCAATCCTTCGCGAAGCTTCTGATAAGTGAGCTTATTCTGCGAAGCGTTTGTCAGGCGACTGCTGGCAGAGAGTATATGGTCGAAATTGCGGCTCTTATGATAGTTAAAGCCGAAGTTAAGGAACGACTTTCTGCCAGTACGTGTAGAATAAACGAAGCCTATCTGGTCGAAGCTCATGTTAGTCTTGTTACCTGGTGAAAAACTTTCCACCTCTTCTTGTGAAACCAAACCAAAGGAGCCTGCTATCTGCGACTTGCGGAACAGACCAATACCTGCAGGGTTGGTGCCGATAGTGGAAATGTCTGCTCCAAGAGCATCCATAGCTCCACCCATACCCACATAGCGTGCAGTACCGTTAAGCTCGTTTTCTACGAGATTGGCATTCTCGTAAGTTTCCTGTGCAAAGGCAGAAGAAGCCGCGAGAGCCATTCCTGCCACAAACAATATCTTTGTTTTCATATTATCTTTTTCTTCTTTATAAGTTCTAAAAATGCTTTACTTATCTTCTTCCACCAAAGTGACTACCGCCACCGCCTGAGTG
>HF994162.1 GCA_000436915.1 Prevotella sp. CAG:1092
GTTTGAAGAAAAGGTTGCCCCAATCCTGGGACACAGTGTTCACTTCTGCCAGGACAACGAATCTATGAGCAGCTATGGCGTAATGCGAGGCTTGCACTTCCAACGCCCACCTTATACCCAAAGCAAGTTGGTACGCTGCGTAAAGGGTAGAGTACTCGATGTAGCTGTAGATATTCGTAAAGGATCACCAACCTATGGCAAGCATGTGGCCGTAGAGTTAACCGAAGACAATCATGTCCAGTTCTTCATTCCAAAGGGCTTTGCCCATGGTTTCGCTGTCCTTTCAGAAACAGCCGTCTTCCAATACAAGTGTGATAACTTCTATCATCCTGAGGCAGATGGAGGTATCAGCATCCTTGATGACACCCTCGGTATCGATTGGAAAATCCCAACAGAACATGCCAATCTCTCAGAGAAAGATACGAAGCATGCGATGCTGAAGGACTTTGATTCGCCTTTCGACATCAAGGTGGATTTGTATGGACATGAATAACAGATAATATATGATAGTTTTACCAGATACAAAAACTTT
>HF994163.1 GCA_000436915.1 Prevotella sp. CAG:1092
CTGCTTGTCGTTCTCCCAATCGGTGGTCAAGCGGTTGATATTAAGAGGTGAGAACAATGGAATATTCTTCTGCTTCAGGAACTCAACGAAGTAATCGCCCAGTCTGCCGTGCGCCATATTCACAACGGCATTCGCCTGGATACTGTCGGCATGATGACCGGCGATAAAGCTCTGCAGCTGGTTGATGCGATACACCATGAATCCCTTCTTCTCGAAAGCTTTTTCCATATCAGAAGCCGCACCCATAAAACCGGTGAGCAAGATGGTAGGAGCACCTTTCTTATATAATCCGTTCTTTGCCAGGAATGCATTGTACTCACGGATGCTGTTGAAACCCAGCTCATCGCCCTTTTCATCCTTCGGGTCGAAATGAGTCAGGAGATAGTCTGGTCGCTCATCCACACGTTCCGGTTCTGGAGCCATGAACTTCTTTCCGTCAATAAACTTACGGATGTAAGCGAGCATACTGTGATAATTCTTCTTGCCGCCGTTCTCGATGTACTGC
>HF994164.1:0-5726 GCA_000436915.1 Prevotella sp. CAG:1092
GATAGTATCGCGATACTTTCTCAGTCCCTCGTCGTATTTCATGCGCTCTTGTCTTGAAAGCGCAGCTACATCGGCTATATCTTCCAGTTTCTTGAATACTGCATTCTGTGCAGCCCAAGGTAGTCTTGTCAATGTTTCCATATTCTTCAATACAAAAATCCAACGTTCAAATTCATTCTCACACTCATCGGCCTCCTTATTAAACAAAGGTAGCTGCATATATGTCATGCGTATCTTGTCAGAAAAATCATCATTTGTTTCCTTATCCTTCAACACTACGTCTGTTCTGAACTTATGATTAAAATCCATAGGACAGAAGTTAAGAAAGGCTACAAGATACACGGCATCTATGGCATAGTTCCATCCCGACCCTCTTTCGCCTTGGCGGGCTATAGCCTCAGAGACATAGTAGATACTGCGGTTCTTGAAATAAGGTTGCGACTTATTTTGCATCTCCACAATAATCTTCTTACCCTCATCTGTTTCGCAATATATATCATATATTAGCGAACGGTCGTCCTCATACAGAGCAGGTTGTTCCTTGTCAAGGAAACTGAGATTCACGATATGCTCCTCGCCTGCCAACAAGTTGTTGAGGAAGTCGAGCAACAGAGGTTTTGATATCTCCTGACCGAAAATTCGCTTGAAACCTATGTCG
This sequence comes from Prevotella sp. CAG:1092, assembly GCA_000436915.1. GTDB lineage: Bacteria > Bacteroidota > Bacteroidia > Bacteroidales > Bacteroidaceae > Prevotella. The sequence continues at coordinate 659 of HF994164.1, forward strand.
GTAAAAGGATTTATGAATTGTGCCATAGTTGTGTATATATATTACTCATTTGCAAAAATAAGCAATTCACGCAACACTTCCAAATTCTTTAGATTATTTTTACTTTGCGCAACATTGAATCTATAAATATATACATATCACACAAAATCATCTATATTATTCGCTAAGCTGGACCATCCTCTTTTGGTTGCGCCTAAAGAAATAGAGATAACAGATGCCTGCTGTAGTCAATCCTGCGGGGAAAGCAAACCACACACCTTCAAGACCTAAACCGAGCGGCAAGCCAAGAAGATAGCCAATAGGTAATGAAACCACGAAATATGCAAAGAAAGCTACAGGCACAAGTGGTTTTACTACCGACAAACCACGAAGACCATTACTATAGGCACATTGCAGACAGTCGCCAACTTGATATATCACAAATGGCAACACCAACGCTGATACCAACTGGCACACTTCGACATTGTCGGTAAAGAGTATACCTAAGGAATCACGGAAGATGACAATAGGTATGGTAACGGCAGTAGCACACATCATAGCGAGATGAAAGCCTGCATGCGAATAGCGACCTGCATCATCATAGTTGCGGAGTCCTACGCATAGGCTCACCTTTATAGCTACGGCAGCACCAAAGCCATAATATATCATAAAGCCAAGTTGGGATATAGTGAGCATAATCTGATGAGCTGCAAGAGCTGTTGTTCCTATCCATCCAACAAGAAGACTCGATAGCGAGAATGCTCCTGTCTCCAGTCCCATCTGCAATGCTATAGGAATGCCAAGTGTAGAAAGTTTGCGGATTTCATCCATTGACACACCTTTGCTCTGCCAACCTTTGCGATATTGCTGATAAAGACGAGAGATTACGAATACCCATACAAAAGCAAAAGCCACAAAGATACGGGCAATAAGGGTTGAGAGTCCTGCGCCAAGAAGTCCCATTTCCGGCAAGCCAAGTTTGCCATATATCAATATCCAGTTACCAATAATATTCAATACATTTCCTATTAAAAGGATATACATTGGTGTACGAGTATTGGTAATGCCATCATAGAACTGTTTAAAGGCATTAGCAAAACATACAAATGGTAACGAGACTAATTGTACAAGAAAATACGGACGCATCAAAGGTAATAGTTCTTCGGGCTGGCCAAGATTGCCAAGATTCCAATATAGCAATGCCATAACTCCCACAAGGAGAAATGCCAATGCCATATTGCCAGCGATACCTTTCTTAAGTATCTGTCCGATGCGTTGATATTCCTCTCGTCCGTAGTGCGAACCCACAGTAGGGGTAATAGAATACGAGAATCCCAAGGCCAAGATGATGACCAAGGTGAACATATTGTTTACAAACGAAGCGGCCGCCAATTCTGGTGTAGAATGGTGGCCTATCATTAAGGTGTCTGTAAAAGACATGACTATTGTTCCTATCTGGCCTATAATAATAGGTATACCAAGATAGGACAAGTCACGATAACAAGTCGTATATTTCAACATTAATTTGCTTGTTCTGATAAGAATTTAATGCGGACAAGTCGGATTTCATCTTCCGAGTAGTCACCACCAAGTTCTTCTATGGCATCGTCTACACTATCTGTCTCGCTCTCCATAAAGTAGTCATAGATATCGTCGACATGGTCTTCATCCATCACCTCTTCAAGGAAATAATCAATATTAAGTTTCGTACCGCTATATACTATAGCATCTACTTCGTCGAGCAATTCGCCAAACTCCAAGCCTTGTGCCTGTGCGATATCGTCGAGAGCAACCTGACGGTCTATGCTTTGGATAATCTTTACCTTGAGCATTGACTTCTTAGCAACGGTGCGCACACGTAATTCCTCAGGACGCTCTATCTCGTTTTCTTCGCAATATTCCTTGATAAGCTTCAAGAAGTCTTTGCCATAGCGCATAGCCTTACCTGCTCCTACTCCCTGAATATTCTGAAGTTCAGCCATAGTAACAGGATACATTGTTGCCATCTGCTCAAGCGATACGTCTTGGAAGACTACATATCCTGGAACATTATTCTTGGCAGCAACCTTCTTGCGCAAGCTCTTTAGTTGCGAATATAGCTGTGGGTCCAGGGCTGCTGTACAGCCATCGCTATCATCAGTTTCATAGTCGTAGCGGAAATCATTATCCTCTACTATCATGAAAGAAGAAGGAGCCTTAAGGAATCTCTTGCCTGCAGAAGTAAGCTTCAGCAAGCCGTAGTTCTCTACATCCTTTTTGATATATCCCATTATCATAGCTTGACGGATTACAGGATTCCAAAGTTTAGGATCCATCTCTTCGCCTGCTCCAAACTCATCAAGTTCATCATGATGATGAGATACGATATCGTCTGTAGCGCGTCCCTTCACGAAGTCTATCACATAGTCTTGCATGAAGTTTTCCTTCACAGCCTTGATTGCTGCAAGCACCACAACGAGTGCATCCTTAGCTTCGATCTTCTGCTTTGGATGCAAGCAGTTGTCGCAGTTGCGACAGTTGTCTTGTTTATATTCCTCACCGAAATAATGGAGCAACAGTTTACGGCGACAGACAGAGCTCTCGGCATAAGCCTCTGTCTCTTGCAACAGCTGTCTGCCGATATCCTGTTCTGCCACAGGCTTGCCTTCCATAAACTTCTCAAGTTTCTGCAAGTCCTTAGGCGAATAGAATACAATACATTGTCCTTCGCCACCATCACGACCAGCACGACCTGTCTCTTGATAATATCCCTCCAAACTCTTAGGAATATCGTAATGTATTACGAAGCGTACATCAGGCTTGTCGATACCCATACCAAAGGCGATGGTAGCAACAATAACATCAATACGCTCCATCAAGAAGTCGTCTTGGGTCTGTGAACGAGTAGCAGAGTCAAGACCTGCATGATAAGGTGCAGCCTTTATCTCGTTGGCTTTTAATATCTCTGCCAGTTCTTCCACCTTCTTTCTCGACAAGCAGTATATGATACCGCTCTTGCCAGGATTTTGGCGAATAAACATAATTATTTGCTTGTTAGTATCGTCATCGGTACGTTTCTGGCGTACTTCATAATAAAGGTTTGGACGATTAAACGAGCTTTTGAATTCCTTAGCATCAGAAATGCCAAGACATTTCTTTATATCGGTACGCACCTTGTCGGTAGCAGTAGCCGTAAGGGCAATGACCGGAGCATTGCCAATCTTATTTATCGTAGGACGGATATTGCGATACTCTGGACGGAAATCGTGTCCCCACTCCGATATACAATGTGCCTCATCAATGGCATAGAAAGAAATCTTGATAGTCTTCAAGAATTCTACAGATTCCTCCTTATTGAGCGACTCTGGAGCTACATACAGCAACTTAGTGAGTCCGCTGCGAATATCGTTCATGACCTGTGTTATGGCAGCCTTGTTGAGCGAAGAGTTGATATAATGTGCCACTCCTCCATTCTCCGACATACCATTGATGACATCAACTTGGTTTTTCATCAGCGCAATAAGTGGCGACACAACAATAGCAGTGCCTTCCATTATCAATGATGGCAACTGATAGCAGAGACTCTTACCACCGCCTGTAGGCATGAGCACAAAGGTGTCGTTGCCTTCAAGCAGATTACTGATTATAGCCTCTTGGTCGCCTTTGAACTTATCAAAGCCGAAGAATTGCTTTAGTTGCTTAGTCAAGTTGTAATTGATCGCCATAGGTCATAGAGGTATTTAAAGTAAAGGGGAGTCGGAAATCAAAAGCGAGATTGTTGTTCATCTCAACTCCCCTTTTATAGTATATTATTGTTGTTCTATTTGATGCAAGTGCGACTTATCAAGTTGTTGCTTAGCATAGTCGAGAGTTACTTCAAATTTCTTTGTTCGCTTAGATGGAATCTCAAACATAGCATCCATCATCACAGACTCTACGATAGAACGCAATCCGCGTGCACCGAGTTTGTATTCCACTGCCTTATCAACGATGTAGTCGAGAGCCGCATCATCGAAAGTAAGGGTGATACCATCCATCTCGAACAATTTTACATACTGCTTTACGATAGAATTCTTTGGTTCCATCAATATGCGGCGCAAAGCCTCACGATCGAGAGGCTTCAAGTATGTAAGCACAGGCAGACGACCAATAATCTCTGGTATAAGGCCAAACGACTTCAAGTCTTGTGGCAACACATACTGCATAAGGTCTTCCTTATCTATCTTGCGAACATTCTGCACTGAGTTATAACCCACGGTGTGAGTATTTAGTCGCTGTGCTATCTTGCGCTCGATACCATCGAAGGCACCACCACAGATAAAGAGGATATTCTTGGTATCTACATGGATATAGTCTTGGTCTGGATGTTTACGTCCACCCTTTGGTGGCACATTCACCATAGTACCTTCCAAGAGTTTCAGCAGACCTTGCTGCACTCCTTCACCACTTACATCGCGAGTGATAGAAGGGTTATCGCTCTTACGTGCTATCTTATCAATTTCATCAATAAAGACGATACCGCGCTGAGCAGCCTCGACATTATAGTCAGAAACCTGCAACAAGCGGCTCAAGATGCTCTCTACATCCTCGCCCACATAGCCTGCTTCGGTAAATACAGTAGCATCGACAATGGTGAAAGGCACATCAAGAAGCTTTGCTATGGTACGGGCCAAAAGGGTCTTACCTGTACCTGTAGAGCCAACCATGATGATATTGCTCTTTTCTATCTCAACACCATTCTCGTCTACAGGCTGCTGCAAACGCTTATAGTGGTTGTAGACAGAAACTGCCAAATGGCGCTTTGCCTCATCTTGTCCGATGATATATTCATCAAGATAAGCCTTTATCTCACGAGGCTTTGGCACCTTTTTAATCTTAAAAGGTGAGCCCTCCGCATCAGCACTCTTATAACAGCCTTGTGCTGCAGCGATATCATAAGCCTGTCGTGCACAGTTCTCACAGATATAACCATTAAGACCTGTTATAAGTATCTTAACGTCCTTATCTGTGCGTCCACAAAAGGAGCATTTAGTTTTTGATGGCATCTTTATTTCTTACGTTTTAATACATTGTCTATCATTCCATATTCCTTTGCCTCATCGGCTGTCAT
>HF994164.1:5811-15715 GCA_000436915.1 Prevotella sp. CAG:1092
TTCTGAAATGATATTATAGAGTTCTTTCTTGAATTTCTGTATCTCTTTAGCCTCAATCTCGATATCTGAAGCCTGTCCCTGTACACCACCAAGAGGCTGATGAATCATCACGCGGCTATGTGTAAGTGCCGAGCGCTTACCTTCAGCTCCTGCCACAAGTAATACTGCTCCCATCGAAGCTGCCATACCTGTACAGATAGTAGCAACATCGCTTGATATAAACTGCATGGTGTCATAGATTCCCAAACCTGCAGTAACGCTACCACCAGGGCTATTGATATAAATAGAAATATCCTTACCGCTATCTACAGAGTCGAGATATAGCAACTGTGCTTGAAGAGTATTAGCAGTATAGTCGTTGATTTCTGTTCCGAGGAATATAATTCTATCCATCATCAAACGAGAGAACACATCCATCTGTGTAACGTTCAACTGACGTTCCTCAAGAATATATGGATTGAGGTACTGGTTCTGGCAACTGACCACATCGTCAAGTGCCATACCATTGATACCAAGATGCTTGGTGGCGAATTTTCTAAAATCGTTGTTCATGTCTGATCTATATAATATATAATAAGGTGTAAAGAGGTGGATTCCACCCACGTTTGTATTACATTTACATACGGCAACTTGCAGAAACCGTATAAATATATAAAGAGGCTACCGACTCTTTATATTGTTCGTATTACAAAATTACGAAAAAATAGTCGATAACCTCTTTATTAAAGAAGTTTTTTTTCTAAAAAAATGTTATAAGTCTATAATGACTTATTATTTAGCAGCATTTGGGTTCATCATAGTGTTGAACTCGTCGAGAGAGAGAGTCTTCTCGTTCAACTTAACTACCTTCTTCAAAGCGTCTACGAGCTTGATATCGATAGCACGATCTACGCAACCCTGTACATTCTCCTGCTTCTTAAGGATTTCCTTAGCATAGTTCTCAACATACTCATCAGGTACGTTGTTCATACCATACTGAGCGAACTGGATGCGTGCTGTTTCCTTAGCAGCCTCGAGAACGTCCTTGTCATCAATCTTAATACCAGCCTTCTCAACGAGCTGATTCTTCATGAGGCTCCAGGCCAACTCCTTGATACTAGCAGCATAGTTCTTCTCAACGAATTCCTCGCCCTTATCCTTGTTATTGTTGAGCATGATGCGCTTCAAGAGAGCGTCTGGGAATGTAAGTTCGCCAACCTTGTTCTCCACGTATGAACGTACGTCGAGGATAAACTTGTAGTTAGCGTCTACTTCCAACTGACCCTTCAAGCCCTCAGCGATCTTGTTGCGGAACTCTTCCTCGCTCTTAACTTCACCTTCGCCGAAGATAGAATCGAAGAGAGCCTGATCAACAGCAGCCTTCTGATAGCGATTAATTTCTGTAATCTGGAAGCTGAAGTTACCAGTGTGCTCACCTACATGCTCCTTCTCAATCTTAAGAAGTGAAGCAACCTCTACATCGCTAGTTGGATAAGCAGCGCGTGGGCTGAAGGTGATAACGTCACCAAGCTTGCAACCGTCGAAGAGCTTCTTCTGATCGTCAACCTTGATGTAGCTTGGCATAAGCACAGCACCCTCTACGGTGATACCACCTTCCAAGGTGTTGCCATTCTCGTCGAGCTCACGAAGGTCACCCTTCAACATATCGTTGTCCTGATATTCCTCAGCCTTAACGTATGAGCCAGAACGTGAAGCAAACATATCTACCTGACGGTCGATGAGTGCATCGTCTACAGCGATTGTGTAGTGATCGATTGTATCATCAGCTGTAAGCTCAGCATTGAACTCTGGAGCTACTGCGATATCGAAGCAGAATGTATATGGAGCTTCCTTGTCAAGGTCTACAGGCTCCTGTGTCTCGCTTGCCAAAGGCTCGCCAAGCATATTAATCTTGTTGTCTACGATATACTTCTGAAGCTGCTCGCCCAACACGTGGTTGATAGCGTCAACCTTTACAGAAGCACCAAACTGGCGCTTAATCAAGCCCATAGGAGCCTGTCCTGGACGGAAACCTGGAATGTTAGCCTTCTTGCGATAATCTTTAAGAGTCTTCTCTACCTGCTCTTTGTAGTCGCCCTCTTCGATAGTCAATGTCAACTTGCCATTGATCTTGTCAGGGTTTTCAAATGAAATGTTCATTTCTGATTTCTTTATTTATTGTTTATTATTGTTATAATCTGTATTCAAATGAGTTGCAAAATTACTCAATATTGTTGACACCACCTAATATATATAGGAAAAATTTGTTTTTTTTTATAATTCCACACTTCCTACAGGCTTATTCTTCTCGTGCTCTACGCTGCTCGTCAATGAGCTGGAAGTCCTTTTTACGTAGCACAAACGAGGTACCAAGATATTTTTCGCGTACTATCTGATTTTCAGCCAACTGCTCTGGATTGCCTTGGAATAATATTTTTCCTTCAAACAATAGGTAAGCGCGATCGGTGATGGTGAGGGTTTCCTGCACATTATGGTCGGTGATAAGAATACCGATATTACGGTATTTCAGTCGCCATACGATATGCTGAATATCCTCTACAGCTATAGGGTCTACACCAGCAAAAGGTTCATCAAGCATGATGAACTTTGGGTCGATGGCAAGGCATCGTGCAATCTCTGTACGTCGACGCTCACCTCCGGAAAGCTGATCACCTTTGTTCTTACGCACTTTCTGCAAGCGAAACTCGTTGAGCAGACTTTCCAAACGTTCCAGGCGTTGCTCTTTGTTGAGTTTCGTCATCTCAAGCACGGACATAATGTTATCTTCTACGCTCATCTTGCGGAACACACTTGCCTCCTGTGGCAAATATCCAATACCAGCACGAGCACGCTTATATACAGGATAGTCGGTTATCTCTTGATCATTGATGAATACATGTCCCTCGTTGGGCACAACGAGTCCGGTGGTCATATAGAAGGATGTGGTTTTGCCGGCTCCATTAGGTCCAAGTAGTCCTACAATCTCTCCTTGCTTCACATCAAAACTCACCTGATTTGCAACGGTACGCTTGCCGTAACGCTTCACAAGCCCTTCGGCTCTAAGCGTCATTGTTGTCTGTGTTTCGCCCGATGTGATGTTAGTATTATCGTCCATATCTTTTGTATCTTTATCTATTTTGGCAACAAAATTAGCAAAAATGTCCCTAATAACACAGATAAAAGCTAAAACTATTAAATATATTGCAGTTTTTTAATGGATTTTGGTTACTTTTGCAGTCGAATAACAACATTTACACCATGTTTATATATAATTCACTTGTCACATTAGGCAAATATCTCATGCTCATGAAGAGAACCTTTTCGGTTCCCGAACGTATGCGCATGTTTATGAAAGGATATATCAAAGAGATGTCGCAACTTGGAGTAGACTCTATTCTCATCGTGCTCATCATCTCTTTCTTTATAGGTGCGGTAATCTGTATTCAGATGAAGCTCAACATTCAGAGCCCATGGATGCCACGATGGGTATCGGGATATACCACTCGCGAAATCATGCTCTTGGAGTTTTCAAGTTCTATCATGTGTTTGATTCTTGCTGGTAAGGTGGGATCGAATATTGCTTCGGAACTGGGAACGATGCGCGTCACTCAACAGATTGACGCATTGGAGATTATGGGTGTAAACTCAGCAAGCTATCTTATTATGCCAAAAATTCTTGGACTGATGACAATCATGCCTTTCCTCGTAGTTTTCTCTTCTGCTACAGGTATTCTTGGTGCGTATGGCACTGCTTATATAGGCCACATCCTTACTCCCGAAGACTTAACGCTCGGATTGCAACATTCGTTTAATCCGTGGTTTATGTATATGAGTATCATCAAGAGTATGGTATTCGCATTCATCATCTCAAGCGTATCGTCGTTCTTCGGCTATAGCGTAGAGGGTGGCTCGGTAGAGGTGGGCAAGGCGTCTACTGATGCTGTGGTATGCTCAAGTGTGTTGATATTGTTTTCAGATGTATTCCTAACTCAGATATTGTCATGATAGAAGTCAGACATCTATATAAGTCATTCGGAGACAAAGAGGTCTTGAAAGACATAAATTTCAAATTCGAGGATGGCAAAACCAACCTTATCATTGGTCAGAGCGGTTCTGGTAAGACGGTGCTGATGAAAAATCTCGTTGGCTTGCTCGATCCAACATCTGGCGAGGTGCTCTACGATGGTCGCGACTTCGTAAAGATGACAAAGCAAGAGAAGGTGGCTATGCGCAGAGAGATGGGTATGATATTCCAAAGTGCTGCTCTCTTCGATTCGCTGTCGGTATTGGAAAACGTTATGTTCCCTCTTGACATGTTCTCCAACATGAACTATCGCGAAAAACTAAAGCGTGCACAGGAATGTATTGACCGCGTAAACCTTATGGGAGCAGAACAGAAATATCCTGGCGAGATTTCTGGCGGTATGCAGAAGCGTGTTGCTATAGCAAGAGCTATCGTGCTGAATCCTAAATACTTATTCTGCGATGAGCCTAACTCTGGTCTCGACCCAAAGACGTCACTTGTAATTGATGAATTGCTTAGTGGTATCACCAAGGAGTTTGATATCACCACCATCATCAACACTCACGACATGAACTCCGTTATCGGCATTGGCGAAAATATCCTTTTCATTAGCCAAGGTCACAACGAATGGCATGGCACAAAGGATGACGTGATATCAGCCACTAACGAGAAGCTCAACGACCTGGTCTTTGCTTCCGAACTGTTCAAGAAGGTGAAGGCGGTAGAAATGGAAAAACAACAAAAGCCTCGTCAAGGTTAATAGTCCTTACGATATATACACAAAGAAAAGCGGTTGCGATAATGGAAACATCTTCCAAATTCGCAACCGCTTTTATAGTATAATACAAATAGAGATTATTTCATCATCCAATTCCCGTCTACCAACACCATTGGCACAACAACTTCTTCTGTGGTGCTATCTCCATAGGCAATATTCAAGAATACATTTGCTACATGATTAGCAGTGTCGGCACTTGCCTTTGCAACGTCCACTTTCACCATTCCTTGGTGCACTTCCTTCTGAAGGCCAACAAACATCTTAGCATTGGTTATCAGCTGTTCGCGATAAACACCAGGAATACTATCTGGCTGATAATGTCCATCTACAAATTCCTCGTATTTGCCATCAAGGAGATATTGATAATATTGCTTAGCCACATTACCAGCAACAGCAGCAGGGTCTATCTCTTCCTTCTTACAGGAAGTAACGCCCACACCTATCATCAATATCATGAAAAACAAAAGTTTCTTCATATCTCTATCTTATAAATTCTTCACTCTTCACTTAGATTCTTCACTCTTCGTTCTTCACTCTTCACTTAGAATTACTTCTGTCGGATGAAGACATTGATAGGACAGCCGTGCAACGACCAGTTCTCACGAATCTTGTTCTCAAGGAAGCGCTTGTATGGCTCCTTCACATACTGTGGCAGGTTTGCATAGAACACGAATGATGGAATCTGTGTGTTTGGCAGCTGCGAAATATACTTAATCTTGATGTACTTACCCTTGATTGATGGTGGTGGATAAGCCTCGATGAGTGGCAACATCACCTCGTTCAACTTGGCAGTACCAATCTTAGCCTTACGGTTGATATACACCTGCTTAGCCATCTCCAAAACCTTGAAGATACGCTGCTTTGTCAATGCAGAAGCAAAGATAATTGGGAAGTCAACGAATGGTGACATGCGGGCTCGGATAGCATTCTCGAAGGTGTCGATAACCTTCTGTGTCTTGTCTTCCACCAAGTCCCACTTGTTTACAACAACCACCAACGACTTGTTGTTCTTCTGTATCAACTGGAAGATATTCATATCCTGTGCCTCGATACCACGGGTGGCATCCAACATCAAAATACAAACATCGCTATTCTCAATAGCACGGATAGAACGCATCACGCTATAGAATTCCAAGTCTTCTGTTACCTTGTTCTTACGACGGATACCTGCAGTGTCGACAAGATAGAAGTCGAAACCGAACTTGTCATAGCGGGTATAGATAGAGTCGCGAGTGGTTCCAGCAATCTCGGTAACGATATTGCGCTCCTCACCGATAAAGGCATTGATGATACTTGACTTTCCTGCATTAGGACGACCAACAACAGCAAAACGAGGGATATCTTCCTCTGTCTCATCGTCCTTGTCTTCTGGCATCTTAGATACAAGCAAATCAAGCAAGTCACCAGTACCGCCACCTGTGGCAGCACTTATACATTGTGGGTCGCCCAATCCTAACTTATAGAATTCGGCAGCCTCGTATGCTCTACCAGAATTGTCAACCTTGTTGGCTACCAATATTACTGGCAACTTTGTGCGACGCAATATCAACGCCACATCCTCGTCCCAGTCAGTAACACCTGTCTCATTATCAACAACAAACAACACCAAGTCTGCCTCTTCAGTGGCTACAAGCACCTGCTGACGAATAGCATCCTCAAAGATGTCATCTGAGTTTACTACCCAACCACCGGTATCTACAACAGAAAACTCTCTACCGTTCCATGAGCATTTGCCATACTGACGGTCGCGAGTGGTGCCGGCAGTATCGCTAACAATAGCGCGGCGTGATTGAGTAAGACGATTGAATAGAGTGGACTTACCAACATTAGGGCGTCCAACGATTGCTACTAAATTTCCCATTTTCTAGTCTGTTTAATTTCTGAAGTTATACATTCTTCGGCCCTCTGCACTTTGCAGAGAGTGGGTCCTCATTACATTCAGGACCATTTTTCTTTTTTCCTCCTCTCATTTTCCTTCCTTTCCGTCCTTTCTCCTCCTTTCGGTTCCTTCCTTTCTCCTCCTTTCGGTCCGCCCTTTCTCCTCCTTTCGTTCATAGAAAGGATTTCTACATTTCGGGCGCATATTTGCGCCCGCTCCCTTTTTTCTCCTACTGTGGGTTATATCCAAAGCTATCGAGTTCTTTCTCCGAGTTTCTCCAGTCTTTGTCTACTTTCACGAAAGTCTCCAAGAAAACCTTCTTTCCAAAGAATTTCTCGAGAGCCTTTCTGCTTTCAGAGCCCACCTTCTTCAGCGCTACGCCCTGATGTCCAATGATGATACCCTTCTGCGAGTCGCGCTCCACGAATATTATCGCTCTAATATTAATGCTCTTTTCACCTTCCTTGAAGCTCTCCACCTTCACCTCTACCGAATAAGGAATTTCCTTGTCATAATAAAGGAGAATCTTTTCGCGGATAATCTCACTCACAAAGAAGCGAGCAGGCTTATCAGTAAGCTGGTCTTTATCGAAATAAGCTGGCGACTCAGGGAGCAACTCCTTGATACGCTTCAACAGCATGTCTACTCCAAACTTATTCTTTGCCGAGATAGGAAGAATCTCAGCGTTTGGCAGCAGCGAATGCCATTTCATCACAATGTCTCCAAGATCTTTCTGGTTACTTTGGTCTATCTTATTGATGAGAAGCAATACTGGTATATTCATCTTCTGCACCTTCTCCAAGAATTCCATATTCTTTTCTGGATTCTCAACCACGTCAGTGACGTACAACAAGACGTCAGCATCAGCCAATGCCGACTCCGAGAAAGCCAACATCATCTCCTGCATCTTGTAGTTAGGCTTCAATACTCCAGGAGTATCAGAAAACACTATCTGCATATCATCGGTATTTACAATTCCCATGATACGATGGCGTGTTGTCTGCGCCTTGAAGGTAGCGATAGAAATACGCTCACCAACCAATTGATTCATCAATGTCGACTTACCAACATTAGGGTTGCCGACGATATTCACAAAACCAGCCTTGTGCATTGTATTCAATAAAAAGGATTAAGACAAAAAACGCATCCTTATCAAGTCGTAACAAGATAAGTATGCGTTTTCTTGTATTATGAAAATTTATTTCTTCGTTAAAGAATCACCATCGTAAGCCCACTTATAGTAAGAAGCGCCATGAACGAAACCAGCACCGAAAGCGGTGAAGATAATGTTGTCGCCCTTCTTGAGCTTAGACTCAACATCCCACAAAGCAAGAGGAATTGTTGCAGCACTGGTATTACCATAACGCTCAATGTTTACAACAACCTTATCCAATGGAATACCAGCACGCTTGGTAACAGCCTCGATAATTCGAAAGTTAGCCTCATGTGGTACAACCCACTGTACATCATCTGCTGTGAGATTATTCTTCTTCAATATTTCCAATACATCGTCACTCATATTAGTAACGGCATAGCGGAATACTGTTCTACCCTCTTGATAGAGGTAGTGTAGACGATGGTCAACCGTGAAACGAGAAGGAGGACAAACAGAACCACCAGCCTTCATATGAAGGAATGGAAGTCCCTTGCCATCGGTACGGAAGAATGAGTTCTGTACACCGATACCTTCTTCGGTGGTTGCTTCTACAAGCACTGCTCCTGCACCATCACCAAAAAGCACACATGTCTGACGATCGGTATAGTCTACCAACGACGACATCTTATCTGCACCAATAACAATAATCTTCTTATATCTACCGCTCTGAATCATCGAAGCAGCAACATCGAGCGAATAAAGGAATCCGCAACAAGCTGCAGAGAAGTCAAAAGCGAAAGCGTTCTTAAGTCCAAGTTTACCAAGAACTATAGATGCAGTAGAAGGGAATTTATAGTCTGGAGTGGTAGTGGTAACAATAAGAGCATCAATTGTATCAGGATCAACGCCTGTCTTCTGGATAAGCTGCTTCGCTGCTTTACGAGCAAGATAGCTTGTACCAAGGCCTTCCTCTGTGAGGATACGACGTTCCTTGATACCTACACGAGCAGTAATCCACTCATCACTGGTATCAACCATGCGCGACAACTCCTCATTGTTGAGGATATAGTCAGGCACGTATCCGCCGACACCTGTGATTATTGCGTTGATTTTCTCCATTATTCAGCTGTTTCCTTTACGATAGCCACCTTACCACGATAGTAACCACATGTAGGACATACTGTGTGGTAAACATAGTAAGCACCACAGTTAGGGCAAACTGCCAATGTAGGAGCTACTGCCTTGTCATGAGTTCTTCTCTTAAGGGTACGTGTCTTCGATTGTCTTCTTTTAGGATGTGCCATAATGATAAAATGTTTTAAATATTTATTCTTTTAATTTTAATAATTCACTCCAACGAGGATCTATCTTCTGTTCTTCCTCAACGCCACTTCGGTTGGCGGAATGTTCTTCGAGAACCTTCATCATGTCACGATTGCATTTACCAGGTGCATGAACGTGCTTGATTGGGATATTCAGAACAATAAATTCATATATGAACCACGAGACATCGAGAATTCCTTCATTCTCATCAACTGTCACGAGGTCATCGTCTTCAGAGTATTCTTGTCCAAATTTAGCAACCAGCCTGTTTGTAGTATCTATAGGCTGATTCATGTCGTCAAGACAGATATCACAAGGTACAACTACCTCACCTTTTATATTAAAGTTCAACTCAAAGAGAGAAGACTTACGCTCTATCTGCAAATCAACATTCAAGTCACCACGCTTCACAATGTCAGCATCAATGGCTTCGAAATATTCATCAGTAAGCTTGAAGCTAAAAGCATTAGCTCCTTCCTTCAAGCCGAGCAATTCTATTTTATAAGGTTTTAATCTATCCATAACTCCACTTCGGGCTGCAAAGTTACGCATTTTTTTTGAATCTATAAAACTTTCAACACTTAATTTGTAATTCTTAATAAAAGAATATACAGATTACTAAGGAGTTAAGGAAAAAGTAAAGAATAATATAGGGGAAAAGGAAAAAATTCAAAGGTCTAAAGACTATATATATAATAAGGTATATATAATAAGGTGTAAAAGAGTAAAAAGGTAAAAAAATAAAAGGGTGAAGGGGGATTGAGTGTATATAAACGAAAAGAGCTCCGAAGACTTTCGTCCTCGAAGCTCTAACTGAAAGAAGGC
>HF994165.1 GCA_000436915.1 Prevotella sp. CAG:1092
TCATTAGACTTTTAGCGGACACCAATAATTCGTATTATATAAACAGAATACGATCGCAGAGCAACTATCATACATGGAACATGGTGCAGGATACTGCCTATTTGAGGAGGGCTTACGAATGTGAGTGTAGGATGGTGGCTGACTCTACGTTGCCGATGAAGCTTGCTGCGAGGGCATACTTGAATTCGTCGTTGACATTATTGCTGAAGAACCATATTCTCACGTATGATGAATATCGCAAGAATTTAGAGAGATTGAGGGAGTTCGTGGGCAGAAAGGAGTTTGAGAAAGAGATGCCCGACGATTTGGCTGAAGAGTGTAGGAAGCAATTGGATGATGCCGACGAGAACTTTATTTTCGATGTATATTTTGGAGACACTACGGTTTTGAAACGGAGCGTTGCCGACTCGATGATGATAGCGATAGTGAATAAGAATATGGCGAAGCCAAGGATCGATAATCTATCTTATTTCAGAACCTTGATATTGAAGATGTATCTGAAAATGATGTAGCAAAATGAAGCCCGAGAGCTGGCAATGGAAAGATACAGAAAGGTGTTTGCCAATGTGAGGATGATGAATCCTAACGATGAGGAGTTGAATAAATTGCTACAGCCTTATTTGCCTTTGTCGTATATCAATGACAAGGCATATGTGGGAGATGAGAAGAAAAGGAGATTGGTAAAGAGGTTGTGTAGAGATATAGCACATATGTATCAGAACAGAATAGACCAGCAGCAGACAACTTCGTATATTAAGAATCTGAACAATCTATTCTTCTTCAAACCACTTATGAGATATCTTACGCCAAGGGAGCGACTGAGATTTTTGAACGAGCTATGCGTGGCTACGCAGGTTACTACCTATGCGCACTCGGTGCATGTGATGCAGATTGTGAAGGTGGTGATGAGGGGTGTGCTGAAGCATAAGCCGGAACTGTTGGTGGGAACGCTGGGATGTAGGAGTGTAGAAGAGGTGAAGAAGCAGAAGAAGATGTTTATGACGTTTATCAAAGAGGCTGCGATGTATCATGATATTGGAAAGAATTCGATAGTGGCGGTGGTAAACAACGACTATCGACCAACTACAGACGAAGAGTATGCTATAATAAAGAAACATCCGGAGATGGGAGTGAAATATCTGCAGATGGTGCCGGGATTGGAGAAATATCATGATACTACGCTCGGACATCATAAATGGTATAACGGCAAGGGTGGATATCCCGAAGGCTTTGATAATACGAAGTCGGCTGTTAGAATATTGATAGATATCATCACGCTAAGCGACTGTATGCAGGCGGCTACGGAGAGCGTAGGGCGCAACTATAAGTATGAGAAGACTTTCGATGGTGTGATGGAGGAATTTAGAAAGGATGCTGGCATAAGGTATAATCCGGAGCTGGTGGAGCTTATAGATAGTCATAAAGAGTTGGCGAGAAAACTCGACAACCTGGTGGATGCTGGATGGGTGAATATATATTATGATATATATAAGCAATATTTGAGGTACTTAGAAGTTAGAGAAGTTTAAAAGAAGTTAGAGAATAAAAGAAGTTAGAGAAGTTAAAGCCAATAGTTTATTTTCTTGAGTTTTCAGCAGGCTTTTTAGCCATAAGACATATGGCTTTAACTTCTCTAACTTCTTTTATTCTTTAACTTCTCTAACTTCTTTTATTCTTTAACTTCTATTTTATTTATATTTCTCTATTAGTTTGTCGGCTCTTTCGTCGCCTAAGGCTTTGGCTTTGTTGAGAGCTTCGAGGGCTTTGTCTTTTTGTTTCATTTCTCCAAAGGCAATGCCACGGATGATGAAGATGTCGGGATCTTGATCGGTTACCTGCAGGGCAAGGTCGGTTGTTTGGATGGCATTTTCGTTTTGACCAACCTTGAGTTGTACGCTTGCCATTTCGGCATAGTAGGTAGGTTCGGCACGATTGAGCACTATGGCGTGGGCGATATCGTTGAGTGCCTGCTGATAGAGGTGCATCTTGTTTTCACATTGATATTTGATATAATAGAATGTGTGGGTGCCACGCCCTTTCATCAGAGAGTCGTATTGACAGAAATCGATGAAGGCAGGGCGCAGCTTGTTGGCACGATAGTAGGTGAGACCACGCTCCAAGACGAAAGGTGCGGCTGTGATATCGCGGGGCTGAGCTGCTACGGCACTATCCAAGAGATGGATGATGGTGGTGTCGGGAGCCTGAAGCTGGCGCTGGCATTGAGCAGCCTCGTAGAACAAATCTCCGCTACGCATGTCGGTAGAGGTTAGCGACATGAAGGTGTCGTAGGCTTTCTGATAGTCGCCCTTGGCATAGTATATCTGCGCCTGCTGATGACGGTAGGCAGGTTGCGGATTTATGGAGTAGGCAAGTTCTGCCTCCTGGAGTGCTTTGTCGAGAGTCCAGGCTGTGTAGAGGCTATCGTTGGAATATAGCATCTTCTGATATATCAGCTTGGAGTAGTTGGAGTGAGCCTCGTCTTTGCGCTCAGCATTCTTGATAGCTATCTCCATGTTCTTGGCTGCGATGGCGAAATGGCCGCCAGCCATCTCCTGCTGTGCCTTGGCGGTATAGCCGTCAGGAAGTTGAGGGAAGGTGGAGATAAACTCGTCGATATATGCGGTGTAGAGCAATGAGTCGCCACGCTGAGAAGCCAGCATGAGAGTTACCATGGCATCGTTGGCATTAGAAGGAAGGGCGGTGCGGATGCCACATTTGCGAAGGGTGTTGTCGTTGAGCGACAGACCGGTGAGCTTGAATTGCGAAGAAAGACGAGCGTCGGCAGAATAGGCACGACCTCCGGTCTTTGGGCGCTGCATGATGCCAAGGAGCTGACCTTGGTCGTTGACGATAGGACAGCCGAGCTGCGACGACGATACGTCGGTATCGTTGAAGAGATAATAGGTGAGGCTATCCATGAAAGCTTCGGTAGAGGCTATGGGGATGGAATGAGTCTCAGGCTTCTTTACAGTATAGGAAACTACCCACGCCTTGCTGCCGTTGGCTATGGCTTTAGAAGCAAGAGGAGTGGCTGCGGTTTTGCCCTTGATGCGGAATTTGCAGAGGTCATAGATGTCGTTGGCTCCAAGAAGAGATTCTACGATGTATTTGTTGCCCTTGCTGTCGACAACAACAGCACTATCGGCATCGACGAAAGGATGCCACATAGAGAGGGCTTCACCATTGGCGGTGAATACGCCGTTGGTGGTGGCGATGATGTTGCCTTGCTTGAAGGTAGTTAGAGAGAATACACTCTGGGCTGCCTTCTTTACAGGGGAAGGCTGGGCGAATGATGGGGTATATGTGGCGCCTATGATGAGGGCGCAAAGGATTTGTTTCTTCATTTTTATGATTAAAAAGATTGAAAATTAAAGGGAGGGG
>HF994166.1 GCA_000436915.1 Prevotella sp. CAG:1092
CGACTATGCCGTGATGGAGAAGTCGAAGGAAATCTATACCTTGCCAGCCGAGTTTGGCTGGAGCGACTTAGGCAGCTGGGGCAGCCTCCGTACCTTGCTTCCACAGGATGAGGCTGGCAATGCCAAAGTAGGCAAGGATATCCGCTTGTATGAATGCAAGAACAGTGTGGTTCATGCAGCCGATGAAAGCAAGGTTGTGGTCCAAGGCTTGGATGGCTATATTGTAGCCGAGAAGAATGGACAACTGCTTGTCTGCTCATTGAAAGAAGAACAGAGAATCAAAGAATTTGGAAAATAATTTATGTCAAATCAAACTTCAGATAATAATAAACGAGTCCACTTGAAAAAGTCAGAGCACTATCAATCTGAAAGTTAAACAACAAAAAGAAGCCTAAAACGGGTTCTTTTGTACTATAAATTTCGTACAGAATGGTTCTTATTATGCTTTTAAGTTTTAAACTGTAAGCATTTTGAGGTACCCCTCTGTTTTAATGGCACTTTTTCAAGGTGACTCAGTTATTCATTTTCTTAGTAGCATTATTTCTATTCTGTGTGCTTGTAGATAAAATAAGATTCTATACATACAACAAAATTAGTTTATGGCTAAAAGTTTAAAGAAAACAACTTTATATTTATTTATTCTCCGATTGGTGAGAATGGTCATTACCGTTGTGACGGTTACCTTTTCTGCCAAATACTTCGGTGTAAGTATGGAGAAAGATATGTGGGTCTTGACCCTTACGTTGATAACCACGATAACGAGTGCAGTATGGGGACCTCTTAATGAGGTGTTTCGTACGAAGTTCGTCTTCATTCGTGAACAGGAAGGAGCGGAGAAAGCTGTTCGTAAGACAGCTTCGCTTGTGGGCTTCATCTTTTGGGTAACCATAATGATAGGTTTGCTGTTGCTTGTGTTTGCATCACCGATTTCAGGTATGATGACAAAGAACATGCAAGCTGATGCAGCTGCCTTGTTCATTTCCCTGCTGATGTTACAGATACCAAGTCTCCTCTTTAATGAACTTACCAACATCGGTATATCCATTCTCAATGCCTATGATGTCTATTACATCCCAGAGATAGTAGGTTTTGCGGGCGGATTGGTCAATCTTGCCGCTATCATCGCCTTGGCACCTTCCTGGGGCATTTATTCCCTTTTGATAGGAACATATTTCGGCATTTTTGTCCTCTTTGGCGTTGTCGCTTATTTCTTGTATAAGAAAGACCTGAAGGTTTGGCAGCATCTGTTTTCGGTTAGATGGGGCGATGTCAAGATTTTCCTGCTCTTCGCACTACCTTTCTTCTTCCCATATTTTGTAGGGCAGTTCAATGCCTTGTTTGAGAAGTATTTGGCAGGAATGCTAGGCAGTGGAAATATATCATCCGTAGAATATGCACGCCAGTTTGTTTCCGTACTGCAAAACGTGCAGAGTAGTGTCTTGACCACCATTATGGTGCCAGTATTGGCAAAGCAGTTTATCAACAAGCAGCAAGGCGAGTTTAATAAGACCATCAAGGACAACTTGATGATATGTATGTTCATTTATGGCGCGGCTGCTATTTTTATGATAGGTAGTGCTACGCCTCTCTGTGATTTCTTCTTCAATCGGGGTAAGGTTTCTCCAGAGGCTTTGCAGATGATTATCACCTTGACTAAGCTCTATGGCTTGGCATTCTTTGGCGTTTTGATGTATTTGATAATGGGTATGTCTTTATTGGCATCAGACAAAGGTAAATTTTATGCCACGGCAGGTGTTGCAACCCAAATCGTTGTCTTGGCGATAAATTTCTTGGGATGTCGTTTGTTAAGAGTTTACATTTTCCCGATTTCTCTGGGATTGGTACATCTTATGGCTGGCGTATTGATGTTCTGCAAGAATGATGTGATAGAACGTAGGCATACATTGGCTTATCTCTCACGTGCGTTGGTTAGCATTGCTATCATCGTGTTGGCAATCTATACCTTTAATACCTTATTTATATATGATGTCGCCATCTTGCGATTGGTAGAGGTTGGCATATCCTTGGTTATAGCGCTGCCTTTGCTTGGTCTTATGCTCGGTTTTGACATCAAAAACATATTCAATAAATTAGTTAAGAAATTCTCATAAAATAATAAAAATGGAAAGACAAAAGAATATCACACTCTTTTTTGAGTTCTTTGACCATGAGCACCTTGGAAAAGATCCGTTTATGGTACCTTATTATCTTGGCAAGGCGTTGGGATACGCTGTGAATATCGTGTATCCTCTCACAGAAAGCAACAGAGACTTGCCATCTGAAATAAAGGGGATAAGACTGAAACCTTTGGCTGTCAACTCATCTGAATCAAGCAACACAGGAAGAAATTTCGTTCATGCGATGTACCAAGATATCTGGAAGCATGCCAAGGAGATTGATGTACTGATGAGATTCTTTGATGTAGATATCAGCCGAAAGGCAGCATTTCTGTATAAACTCCGCAATCCTCATGGTAAGGTTTATGTAAAGATGGATGTTAATCCTTATAATATCAATGATAATGTAGCCTCTTTTCCTTTTAATATGATAAGAGGGTTGAAAGGCAAGCTATTGAAATCATGTGTTGATGTCATCTCTTGCGAAACTCAACTGGCATTACAGAAACTCAATGCTAGTCCGAATAGTTACAATCATTGGGGTAAAAAAATGGTTTATTTGCCAAATGGGTTTGACGAGGCTTTGCTGGAATCCCTTCATATAAAGGAGAAAAGCTATGCAGAGAAGGAGAATATAATGCTTACTGTAGGGAGATTGGGAACTCCCC
>HF994167.1 GCA_000436915.1 Prevotella sp. CAG:1092
CCCCCCCATACCTCTTACTTACAAACAGCGAGAGAGGTTCGCCATAGGTTCTCACGGCATATCCAAAGAGCAAGAAACCTAGATAGCCAGAGAAGTAGAGGAACATGTCGAAGACATGTTCCCAATGGTTTTCTCCGAAAACATTGGGTACATGTGCCTTGATTATCAGCACGATAGACGAGACAACCCATACTATCAGATATATCTTCAAGAACGTTCTGTTGTTATAGATTCTATCAGTCAAGAATGGTATGAAGAGGTAGATACCTATCAATATATCTAGATACCACAAGATGCCACCGAAATAATCGGGTTGCTTGATTGGGGACAACAATACCTCCTTTACCATCATTTGCCATTCCGTCATGCCAAGCGTATAAGGCAGCACAGCATACACTACTCCCCATACCAGTAACGGATACAGTACACGAGGTATGCGCTTTTTATAGAAAGCCCACAAATCTTCGCCATTCTTATAGGGCAGAATCAAGAATCCTGTAACCATAAAGAACAATGGTACGCAAGGCTTTGTTGCTATATACACTATATGCTTGAAAGCAGAATCCAAGTGGCTTAACGGATAGGCATCAGCTGCTGTGGATACGTGCAGACATACGACCATAAAGCAAGCCAGAACTCTCACTATGTGAATCCAAGGAATTTCTTTTCTTTTCGTCATTTCTTTGATTTCTTAAAATTATGACTTAAGTTTGTCGGCTATCACTTTCAGGCGTGCTTCCCAAGCCAGAGATTTCACATCAAAGCCATCGTAAACATTGATGTTTACCTTTCCATTTATGATGTCATTTAGCTTGTGTGCAAGAGCTTCATAATCTTCTTGGGGGATAAAATCTCCATATTTCCCATCTTGTATCACATCACTGGCAGCACCAACTTTTGTGGACATTATATAGTTCGTAAATCTCTGAGCCTCAGTGTATACCAATGCAAACCCCTCCCATTTACTTGTTAAAACAAAGACCTTGGAACGATTATAATATTCCCATAATTCTTTCTTGTCGTAGATGGCTCCGGTAAAGATAACGGAATCCTTTTTATCTGGATTTTGCTGATAGAATGAGTCTATGTCTGATTGCAGGGATGGTTCTATCGGTCCGACAAGATAGAATTTCCAATCCTTCAAGTCTGCCATAGCCAATGCTTTCAAAAGCATTTGGGTGTTTTTT
>HF994168.1:0-276 GCA_000436915.1 Prevotella sp. CAG:1092
CAGAAGGAACTCGGCTGGGAGCCATCTCTCCAGTTTGAGGAGGGTATCGAGGAAACCGTGAAATGGTATCTCGAGAACCAGGAATGGATGGATCATGTTACTTCGGCTGGGAGCCATCTCTGCAGTTTGAAGAGGGTATCGAGGAGACCGTGAAGTGGTATCTCGAGAACCAGGAATGGATGGATCATGTTACTTCGGGGGAGTATCAGAAGTATTATGAGAATATGTATGGTAAGTAAGCCCCACCTGTCCCTCCCCTGCGGGAGGGTCCTTAAC
>HF994168.1:382-1215 GCA_000436915.1 Prevotella sp. CAG:1092
TGGCGGGGCATCAAAGCCCTTCGCCATGTTGTGCGGGCTGGGACCGCAAGGGAGCCTAACTCGGCTATGCTGCTTGAGGGGTTAAAAGAACACAAATAATCCGAATCTACAAATGCGAATGAGACCAGTGGCTATAACTTGTTATAATGAGATTACAAAAGAGTGGATTGGAGCGAATTTGTTGATTACTTGTGATTTTCTTGGTAGTTTAGAGGAAATAATGTATTTTTGCGACTGTAAATTAGACGTTTAAAATTAAAGATTATGGCAACATTAACTATACAGGTGGAGGATAGAAGCGTTTTGGCAGAGCTCAAAAAGATGCTTGAGTCAATGAAAGGTGTTGTGATTGTTCCTAATCATAAGAAGACAGGCATAGAGGAAGCTATGGATGATATTCGTCATGGTAGAGTGACTGAGTATAAAAATGCTGATGATATGTTTGACAAATTGGGAATATGAAATACAAAATTGTAGCAACCAAACGATTTGAGAAAGATGTAAAACGTTGTAAAAAACGTAATCTCCCAATGGACAAGCTGAAGAAGGTTATTCTCTTACTTGAAGAGTTTGGAAAATTGCCTTCTGAATATAAACCGCATAAACTATCTGGACAATATGCAGGTAGTTGGGAATGTCATATTATGCCAGATTGGTTGTTGATATGGAAGCAAGATGATGATGAACTAGTATTGGTGATGACTAATACTGGTTCTCATAGTGATGTCTTTTAAAATCTATTTGTGAGAATATAAATTTAGTCCAACTAAGTTATAGCTATAATGAATATGTCGCACACGGATTGCACAGAGGACACGAATGGGAGCCTAACT
>HF994169.1 GCA_000436915.1 Prevotella sp. CAG:1092
CAGGGCAGACGCATTAAATTGCGCTGCCCTCCAAAAGTTTTGACAGGTACTCTTCATCCCAGCCAGCCTTCAATCTTTTCAGGTTGAGACTTCCCTTGGTCGTCTTGTCATTTTTCAAGATGGAGAGGGCCATTTTGCTTATGGTAGAGAAGTTCCTCGCTGCATTTTTGACTTTCTTACTTTCGTCTTCTCTGAAAGTAATGTCCAATTGCCAATGCAAGTTGTTTTCTATGGACCAATGTTGCCTAATGGCGCTTGCTATCTTTTCGGGGTCTTCATTACTTAAGGAAGTTATATAGTATCTTGTTTCCTCAGATGTTTCACCAGATGTCGCAACAGATCTTCTTGAGGTAATCCCGACAACAGACCTTAACCCAACAAACTTGTTCTTAAACATTCTCTGCATTATGTCCCCATAGCTTACAACAATGCAGGTTCTTTCTTCCTGACGACCATGTCCCTCATTAAAGGAATAATGTTTTGTCACTACATTACAATTGCCTCTATACTCATGCTCGTAAATCATGTCCTTAGCAAATTCGTAACTTTTCTTCTGATTTTCCTTCAAGGCGATAATATAGTCCCCCTTGCCTTCTATGATTTTCTCTGTTATAGAAGTTTGGCATCCCATAGCATCTATTGTCACAATGGCATTTGACACGTCTATAGCACTAAGCAACTTGGGAACGACCGTAATTTCATTTGTTTTTTCACCGACTTTCTCTTGCCCAAGTGATATGCTGTTGTCTGCTGACCAAGCAGATACGATCCATGTGCGGAAGTCATCTTGACCAATAGTGTGCTCGGCATCACACTTGCTTGATCCACGCATAAGCTTGCCATCAATGGCAACAACACCTTTGACTTCCCCTACAATTTCTCTAACCCAGTTTCTGAAGATCTCTTCAAATCCTTTTGGATCAAAGATAGAAAAGAAACGATTGAAGGTGTCATGGCTTGGAATGGTCTCCAACCCCTGCAAACGCTTTTTGAAGAAGTCTAACTTACTTTTTCCAAACTCTGCAATTTCGTTCCAAGATTGAGCTCCTGCAATTACCGCAGCGATTGTAATGTAAATGATATGTTCCATTTTATGGACAGTTCGACCCGCAACTCGTGGGTCGGCTATTTGTTTAGATAACTTAATAATGCTCATTTTGTACCTTTTAATTGTTAATTATTTCTTTACAAAGATACAAAAAATATTTCATATATGTAAATATATAATGTTAATATTCAATAAGTTATAACTGTACAACACAGATGTTAACGAATAAAATATTTAATGCGTCGGCCCTG
>HF994170.1 GCA_000436915.1 Prevotella sp. CAG:1092
ATCCTTTGCGTTAAAGCCGTCGCCGAGCAGCACGATATTGATTCCACCATTGTTGCCCTTGGTAGCCTTCTGCAAGGTAATCCATTCGTCCTCGCCATATTCATAGCCATACTGTGAAACGCTGCATTCGTGGGTATAGTCTTTGTCTTTCAGACGGAATACCACCTTTCCTTCACGTCTATCAGCAGTCTTGGCCATACCTTTGATGGTCAATATTACTTCTGTCTTCTTGTTGCCGCTGGCTGGAGAAACCTCGCACCAGTCTGGCTTGCTGGCTACTTCCCATTCGCCTTCGGCGTTAATCACCAGTTTCTGCTTATGCAACGTCCTCAAAGCGCAGGCTACAGATGGGCGGCAAACGAGCTCGTGGTGAGCTGCAATACGCTTGAAATCCTTCCATCCACTGGCAGCTTGGTATTGTTGGATGGCAGACTCTGGTACTTCCAAAGTGAAATTGTCTTTTGCTACACCATCGAAAGCTCCATTTTGGACGTAAGCTGGCATATCACCCTTGCAGACGATTGAACTTACGCCAAAACAGTTTTGGAATGCTCCTCCATCTTCGTTTCCACTGGCTTCATATCTAATGCTTTCAAGACTTTCTGGGAAAATAAGACCTTCTATGCTTGAACATTTTGCAAAAGCACCTGCACCAATGGATTGTAAGCCCTCTGGGAATTCAAGCACTCCCATCAATCGCCAGTTATATGCAAAAGCGTGACTTCCAATAGCTCTTACTGCTGTCGGAATCTTTAGTTCTCCAGAGAAATCACAACCATAGAATGCATTTTCTGCGATTGCGGTCAAGTTTTTAGGAAGTTTTAATTCACCCTTAAGAGGGCAATGTGCAAAAGCACTAGAACCAATGGAGGTTATACCATCGTGTAAGGTTAGATTTCCGTCAAATCCAGAACCGTCAAAGCAATTTTCTGGAATATATGTAACACCTTGAGGTATATTGATAGAACCAGTTAAGTTAGGGTCTGCTTGAAAAGCACCCTCTCCGAGGTATTTTAACTTTGATGGTAATTTGATATTTCCATGTAAACCAGGACAGTCTCCAAAAGCACCACAGCCGATGATCTCAAGATTGTCAGGAAGTACTAATTCGCATACAAATTGGCAACCTCTAAAAGGACCATCCCAATATCCTGTATAACCAATAATATCTCCAATTCTTTTTAACGTAGAAGGTAAAGAAAGTGTACCATTTAAACTTCTGCACCCATAAAAGGCATCTTTGTCTATTTCTGTTACTCCTTCTGGTATAAGAAGTGATCCTGTTAGGAACGAGCATCCGCTAAAAGCGGCTGTTCTTATGGCTTTAAGCTTGTTTGGAAGCACTAAACTAGTAAGGGATTTTTTGTTGTTGAATGCATCATGTGGAATCTCATCAGCCTTCCTGTCATCTCCATCTCCCATTGCCATAATGGAAACTTCTCGCAAATTGATAGCTGCAAGGTTCTCCATTGAGTCTTTCATAAACTCAAAATCCTGGGCATTAATCTCACCGGTAATCTTCAGATTCTTTATCTTGGTATAGTCCTTATTAGCCGCAGTAATGGCATTCTTC
>HF994171.1:0-2544 GCA_000436915.1 Prevotella sp. CAG:1092
CATAGCAATAAAAACGACTGTCGCTTATCCCGAACTCAGGTTAATAACAACAATAATTATAATAACGACAATCATTGACAATAATAAACAATACCTTGTTTGATAATATTTATACCATATTATCAATAATTGTATATGATCGTCAGTTTTGTCGTTATTATTTGAAAGTCTTTTGTTTTTTATCAGCTATTGCATTTAGCAAAGACAAAAAATGCGGTGATGAAGATAACAACAAACCATAGGCAACCCCTCTGTACGAGTTTGTTGTTTTGTTTTGCCGATGCTACAGAATTCTTGTTTTTGATGCTTAAGCCCGTTGTGTTTTGTATTACCTCTTCAGGCACACCTTCCAGCAATAGCGGAATAAGTTCCTTATACCTACGGCGCTTAGCCTCTGTGAAATAGCCATTCTTCTGCGATTGGCTCCAAGCCTTTTCTATAGCATTCTCGTATGCCACCAAGCTCTTGGCAAGGTCTACGCACAGAGCCGTAAGCTCCTGACTATTACACACAACATCAGCAGGCACAGCCTTTCTTAATTCAATAAAAGCCTGCTCTTGTTTTATGACATCGTCAAACATCAAGTTTTGTCTCATCAGCTTTGTCATAATATGCACAAGTTCTATGGCATATTTGAGATAGAAGCTATACACATCATTCGTCAGCCCAGAGGCTAAAGTCATAGCCTTTTTGCCATACGTGATGGCTTCTGTAGCCCTTAGGTCAGACGGAAAACTGGCAACCTGACCTATTGCCAGCATTTTCATATACCATGCTTGCGCACACGTCATATCTATTTCTAATGCCTTAGACGCATATTCATAAGCTTCTGCACCATTCTTGCCGTCGTAGGCAATATCTGCCAATTTCAGATATTTCTCTAACTCTGTTGATTCCATACTCGTTTGCTTAAGCTATTATTCTACAAATATACAATATCTATTAGAATATTTCAAACAAACGTGGAAAAACTTTATGCAGAGGAATTAATTATTTAGTATATTCTTTACCATCAATATTCAATATACGAGCTTCTTCCTGAGTTGATAGAGGTTCGTATACCACGACTTCTACATGTTTATTGTTATTATCGATGCAATCAAAGTGGTAGTTCGTGCCTGCCACAACCTGACGTGATACTTTTAGTGGCTTAAGTAGTAAATCGCTATGCGATAGAACAGCAACTCTGAAAATAGAATCGTCTTTGGCTGTCAGCTTAGAACTTTTACTATACGCACCTACCAATTGCGACTTGTTTGTGCCTGTGCAAGATATCATTCCAATGATAATTCCTCCTAATACAAATGTTTTAATAGTGTTCATGTCTTTATAAATTTATGTCTAAAAAATGCAGCAGGCTTCGTTGGACAATGAAGCTTACTTCATTGGGCAACGAAACCTGCTTCGTTTGCCAACGGAGCCTACTTCATTTTTTTTATGGTTTTTAATGAAAAACCGCACACATTCTCGTTGCTATTTCGTAGAGATGTGTGCGGTTTATCTATATACACTGTGGATTAATACCATTGAACGGCGTTGCTGTATCCGCTTCGTTTGTCGTATTTCAGAGCATCGGTGAGGGTAGCGGCATTGCATCGGAAGCTGAAGTTATAGCTTGTGTATGGTGCAAGCACCACAGAGCAACTCATGTTGAAGCAATGGAGGTCGCGCTGCAATGAGGCTGTGGTCATAGACATTTTCTTGTATTCGAAGTCGTAGCCAGAAGAGAAACTGATGTTCCAGCCCTCGCTCAATCGCAGGTTGCCACTCACGTTCAGGGTTTGAGTAAACTTATACGGATAGCGCATAGTCTTGGTGTTGAACTTGCCGCTTGTATTTTCGCGCATGGTGATACCATAGCCGAAAGTCATAGACCAAGGCATAGAGAAAGCCATGTAGCCATCGCCGTCGGTTTCGGCAAGTGCACCCTTCTTCTTGTTTTTGGCGCCACGCTGAGCCTGTATCATATCGTCGTCGACATTGCTTTCGATATCGGTATCCATACCTTCTTCGTCGTCTTTGTTTCTCTTATTGTCTTTTTCATCATCCTTGTCATCATGACCGAACCATTTGCGCAGCTGGTCGGGGCTAAGGGTGAATGAGATGTTTTGTGACATACCCTGGAAACGACCGAAGCGTCCGCGACTATACTCGGTATGTGTGCCTACGTATGGTTTACCATTCTCATCGAGGTCGTAGGCGTAGGTGGCAAATACAGCATTCATGTTGAATGTATATTTCTTCCACCACTTTAAGCGGAGACGTACGGAAAGGTCGCTCAACGGACGAACCTTGGCAGCCATGTTGTACGACATAGAAGCGCCCAGCTCGTCGATGATGCTTAGCTTGCGGTAGCCTGTGGAATCCTTGTCGCTACGCACTTTCATCTCGATATTGTTGGAGATGTCCCACGATATGCTACCTGTTTTGCCCTTGCCAGGAACACCGTAGAGGGAGTTCTGATAAGGAGAATATTCTACTAACGACACATTGCCATTGGCGTCGGTCTTTAGATATGAATCGTAGTAGCCATAGTGGCTTGTG
>HF994171.1:2549-5755 GCA_000436915.1 Prevotella sp. CAG:1092
TAGCCATAGTGGCTTGTGCTGAAATCAGGAGCATAGCTGAAGCTAACCTGAGGTGTGAACACGTGGCGCACGGCAACAATCTTGTCGCCAAAGAGCTTGCGGTTAGGAACATAGAAACCATAAAGCTTGGTGCTTGCCGAGAGGCTGAGGTTCCAGTTGTAGACGTTGTGGAAACCATAGGTTGTGTCGCAAAGTTCTCGTTGGTTGGCTTCGTCCCATGAGCGTGTAACCTTATTGGTGTACATGCGATCGGTGAAATTGAACGAAGGACTAACGTTGATAACATCAAACAACATGAAGTTGCCGCTGATAGGTATGTTGTGCTGCATACCGTTGCGCCAATCCTTTATGATGTTGCTATTCATGAGCTGGTCTTCCTTGGTGCTGATAGAGTTAGACAAGTGGCCAGTATAGCTCATAGAAATTTTCTCGTACCAGCGCTCTTTGCCCACAGCATGTTTGCGGCGGAAAGGATAGAAACGCGAGAGCGAGATGTTGAGGTCGGGCAGAGTCATGGCGATAGAAGAGTCGCGCATGTTTTGCGAGAGGTTGGCAGTAGAGCTCAACGACAGTCCGATGCTTGAGAATGTGGTGCTCCAGCTAACAGAAGAAGTACGTGTGCTCTGCGTCATGGTCTGCGGATTGTAGAGCGAATTGAGGTTGTTGCGCTCATAGCTTGTAGATGCAAAGTTTACACTTGCCGAGAGTGTGCTGAAAGGATTGGCTTTAGCATCCTGGCGGTGGCTCCATTGCAGCTTAAAGCTCTTTTGCTCTTGGAAATCAGGCATACCCTTGTCGCCAGTCTTTGTGTCTTGGTATGAGAAATAGAAGCTGCCTGAGAATTTGTATCGTTTGCGATAGTTGCTGGCAGCAGAAAGTCCCCATGAGCCCTTGGTGTAAATTTCGCCCAAGAGTTTTAGGTCGCATTTGTCGCTCAACGCAAAATAATATCCACCGTCACGAAGATAGAATCCACGACTGTTTTCATCGCCATAGGTAGGCATGATGAAACCCGAAGAATAGCTCTTTGAGAATGGGAAGAAACCATAAGGAATAGCTAATGGCAATGGTACATCTGCCACTACGAGGTAGGCTGGACCAAACACTACATCCTTGCCTGGGCGCACTTTGGCTCTCGACAAAGCAATATAGAAGTCAGGATGCTCGGCATCGCAAGTGGTATAGCGACCATGCTGCAGGAATATTTCTCCATTAGCATTTCGCTTACTCAGTTGTGAGGTCAAGAAACCGTCCTCTTGCTGCGTCTTCACATTCTGTATCAAGCCCTTCTTGGTCTTGAAGTTGAAAGCCATGGTGTCGGTATTATAGGTGTCGTTGCCCATGGTGAAGACAGGCTTTCCTTTGAGTCCGTCTTCTTCGGTAGAGTCAGGAGAACCTGTAGCGTGAACCAAGCTGCTGTCGAGGCTCATATAAATCTTGTCGCTCTCAAGATTCATGTTCTCGTAGTCAACCTTCGACGAGCCAAAAAGGAATGCGGTATTTGATGACGCATCGTAGATTATAGAGTCGTTGGCAGAATATTCTACAGGTGCATCAATACCATTTTTGCGTTGACGGTTTAGAGAGTCGAGATGTATGGAGTCGTCTATCTGTTTGTTGTGATGGTAGACGGCAAGTTGCAGGGAGTCCATACCTATGGTGTCGGGCATGGATTTATTGTCGGCGATGGCCATGGAGTCGCTGACGGCTGCAGAATCCTTCATAGCTACGGAGTCCTTAGCCAAGCGTTGCTTCTGAGCTCGTTGACCAAAGGGCATACCATTGCTTGCAAGCATGAAGATGCTTGCCATGAGGATTATGGCTATCGTGGTATGTTTTCTCATAAATGTTATTCAAACTTTGCTGCCCAGTTTTTGAATCTCTCTACACCATCAGAGCCAAATTCCTCAAGGCTATGAATGGCTTGCTGTAGAGTTTTCTCACGGTCGAGGTGTGTCTTGCTGAAGAATTTGTCAGCATAACAGATTATCTGTTCCTCTATAGTCTCAGGAAGGAAATCCTGGTGTGGCAGGGGCAACTGCCTTTCTTCTATCTGTTGTTTGGTGATGCCAGCGCCAGTATGTCGTTCGCATACACGAGCATGGCGATCGTAGCCTTCTGCTCTTAGCAAGTTGGCGCCTATGCGACCATGACAGAGGTATGGTTCGGTGCCAAAACAATGTATGCCAGGAGCATCACATTTGAATATGCCGATGTCGTGGAGCATAGCTGCTTCCTCTACAAATTGACGGTCGGCATTGAGTTCGGGATGTAACGAAACAATCTGTAGCGCTTTTTGCGCTACAGATTGGCTATGAGTGATGAGGATGGTGCGTAGGGCATCATCCTCAGGATAATACTTATCAATAATTGCTTGATAATCCATTTATTTAATGTTTAGTTTGTAATGTTTAGTGTTTAATTTGGCTAACGCCCCATACCTACAAAGTAAACATTAAACACTAAACATTAAACATTATTCAGCGTCGCGCTCGATATAAGCGATAACGTCGCCCTTGTTGATTTTAGAGCCTTGCTTAGCATTGATTTCAACAAGTTTGCCACCAAGAGCAGCCTTAACCTCTACAAACTCGCCCCAAGGAGCCTGGATGAAGCAGAAGCTGTCGCCCTCTTTGTATTCCTTGCCGATGAAAGGCTCAACAGCAGGAGCACATTCGCCTTCGCCCTGGAATTCCCAGTAGATTTGTCCCTTGACAGGAGCCACAATAGCGTCGGCTTTAGCATGCTTGAATGCAGAAATCTGCTCAGGTGTGAGCGAGCTACCAAGCTTAGCATCCTTAGCCTTCTGAAGATCAGCAAGGAAGTTTTTCTTAGCCTGACCGCTCTTATAGTTGCGATACTGCTCTGGGTGCATAGCGAGTTCGAAGAGTTCTTCGTCGTCCTGACCATACTCCCAACCATTCTCGTCCATCTCCTTCTTGAAGTCGTCGAGAGCGTTAGAGAGCAATGTGTGAGCATCAACGTCGGTGAATTCGCGACCCTGCTTCTTAGCAAGCTCTACGAGCTCAGGATCGATAGTTCCAGGAATCTTACCACTCTTACCGAGAATCATACCCCACATAGAGTCGTCCATCAGAGTAAGGGTTGTACCGAGCTTAGCATCCTTTGCCTTCTGAAGGTCGGCCAGGAAGTTCTTCTTTGCCTGTCCGCTCTTGTAGTTGCGATACTGCTCTGGGTGCATAGCG
>HF994171.1:5879-6128 GCA_000436915.1 Prevotella sp. CAG:1092
GCATCAACATCTGTAAACTCGCGGCCCTGCTTCTTGGCGAGCTCTACGAGTTCTGGGTCGATAGTTCCAGGAATCTTACCGCTCTTACCGAGAATCATACCCCACATAGAGTCGTCCATCATCACGAAGCGACCCTTGCCCTGCTCCATAGTGAGAAGGTTCATCAAAGCGATGTTCTTAACATACTGGCTGAATGGAGTTACCAATGGAGGGTAGCCAACGCGTGGCCATACATACTCTACCTCGTCG
>HF994172.1:0-1463 GCA_000436915.1 Prevotella sp. CAG:1092
CCCCCCCAATTCGTGTTTGGGTAAGTTCGTCACGACTGAAATGCGCTATGAACGGAGACTTCGACAAGTACGGCAGTAGCGCAGCTGCATACGCATGGTTCGTGTGGGAGAAGGGGTATAAAGGCGAGACAACTGTAAAATGGTTTAACTAATAATTTTACAAAACAGCAAAACATGATAGAACTGAATAACAACTAAAAATAAATTAAAAGCATATGAAAAGAAAAGTTAGGTTAACTGAAGGAGATTTGCATAAAATCATTAGAAAATCAGTTAAAAGAATATTGAAAGAAAGTTTAGAGCAAGATGCACTTGATGAGTTTTACTCAGAAGAGGACGACAATGGAAATCAAGGTGAAGAAGGTCAAGTAAAGTCTTATGACGTTGGAAATCTCAATATTACTAATCTTGAAGAAGAAGCTGAAGAAGAAGGAATGTCTTTGGAAGATTACTTAAAGTATTGGTGGAGTGAAATTTCTGTTGAATATGTACCGTTTACTTGGGAGACATTAGGAAGTGGTTACGGCTTTCATGGTAAGACCATTACGACAGTTGGAAATGTTGTTTTTAAAGAAATTTATGGCCAAGTGATGGTTGATGAATATCCACCTACAAGATAAACAATTTAATATGGACACTAAATAGTGTCCATATTTTTTTTGCTATAAGCAGTCCACTTTACTTTTTTCTTATTTTTAATATTTATAAAATAAAACCCATAAGTCTTTAGCTTATGGGCAGTTCACTATATGTAATATAATTTAGTTAAACAAAATATTAAGAATGGACCCCCAAAACAATAAATTTGCAAATATTAACATGAAATACAGTGATAAGGCCAAAAAGGTGTTTTATAACATCAAATTGGGCAAATCACCAGACCGTGAAGAAAAAACCGAAAAGATAATTCAGAGTTTCAACGAGGAGGGAATTTTGGCTGAGCCAATCACAGACGGTGAGGGGAAAGCGGTTCCTGGTGCCATAAGGGTCATATTCAGCTTATTGGTCAATGACAGAAATGACAACAATGGTTATTTCACATGGAATGATTTTTTGGGAAACAATGAAGAAGGCATAACTACTGATGATTTTTTGGATGAGCTTTTTTCTATGGTGGAGGATTATGGCTATAACATTGACAAAAGTGAAAAACGTCTTGTTGCGTCAACCCCACAAGTTGTTGAAAGCACAAGGAAAGCATTGAAGAATGCCACAAGCAGCAACGTTTCGAACATGATTAATGATTTTTTCGCAAATTTGCACGACCCAAAGGTACAAAGGTTGCTTAACAGCATTCAAGTTGTCACAGATTCTGTTGGAAACCAAGGCCCAAATGACATTGGAAACGTTGGCGTTGGTACGGCTAAGGCGATTCTTGCAAGCCAAGCCTTGAGCACGAAAAATACAATTTGGATTATATCCCAATGGTTAAGTTACAATAGGCAAGACAAACCTACTATGAT
>HF994172.1:1510-5532 GCA_000436915.1 Prevotella sp. CAG:1092
GCAAATGTTGGTAGGCTTGTCAACAACTATGATTATCCACTTGTAGCATCAATGCCTTATCGATATAATGGTGATGAAATGGGCGAGGCTGGTGCGAGCGCAAAGTTTGGAGGTGTCACAAGAAGTGATGCTTTTCGCATGGATAGAGGCGTAGGTAGGGCATTTGACCGTCAAGCTTCATTCCAATCATTCGGTGATGGCAATTTTACGAAAGTTGTTTACTATGATATCAGTGACACTGACATATTTGACCCTTACCTTTGGCAATCTTTTGCGTCTGACGCAAACATGGAGAATATGTCTCATGAGTTCAATCAAAAGGCTCTTGACCTTATGAGTGACGATGAACGTGATTCTATTGGAAATGCTCAGAATGGCAATGTTCAAAGCCAAGAAGGCGATAGCCAAGACGGAGAAACTATTGACATTCAAGACAACGCTGTTAACATAAAATTAACGCTTGAAGCTATTTCAGAGTTGGTTGGTGGAAACAAGTTGTATTCTGACACGATGATGTTAATCAAGTCAAATCCAAATGCGATTGACAAGATTTTGAGGTCTTACTATTCGCACCATGACAACATCGACCGTGAAAAAGACGTTCAGAAGCAAAAGGCGATGCTTGACATTTGTGTTGGAGTGACTGAGATTGAACTTCATATAGGCTTGGTTGACATGGCATCAAAATGGAATAAGGTGTCGCATTTTTTTAAAACTCCTAATGAGCTTGTACAAATGTCCAACAACACAGCTGGTTTAATTAATGCGGTAAAGAACAAACAAAGTGAGTATGTTATGTCTGAAAACAGATTATTAATGGAATCAACCTATTTTACTTTTGATGACTTCTTGAACGACTTGGGTATTACACGTCAAGAATTAATTCAGCAGTGCAAATCAAACAGCCAAAATATTGGCGAAATGACTGTAGAAGGGAAGTCAATTAAGAATGCGTTTGGTAGTTTGTGGAATAGAATAATTGATGCAAATAATAAGAATCATGGCGTTATTTGATGGTATTGTAAAAAAGGTTCTAAGCGAAATAAAAAAAGTTACAACTTTTAATTACCGTGATATTCCTGAAGATGATTTTGTGAATGGTCCAGTGTATGTTTACCATATGACAGCTGAAGCAAATCTTAAAGGAGGATTATTGAAAAGTGGTTAGGAAAGTTTCTATAACTTAGTCAATAGCCATGGTCCTGGCATCTATTGTACTGTTTATCCAAGCTTTGATAAAAGGGCGGATGTGCGAGACGAAAACGGAAGGTGGAATCCGACTTTGGACTATGATGGTGGAAGTTCAATGTACCCTGCACGTAGGATTATTTATGGTCAGAAGGACAACAAAAGCGGTGGTGGGACAAAGCCTGCGATAATGTTGGTATGCAAAAGTGTCAAGCCGAAACCGTTTTGGAACTTCATAATTTTGGACGAGAAGATAGCTAAGGCGGTATATCGTAGCCATTGGCGTTTGAATGACCAATTAAAGCTGATTTTCGGAAAGGACTTGTATGATTACGCTTATTCCAAATTTGGGACTAAAATTGAACAGTGGATGCGTGCTGGACACGTTGCTACCTATATGCGTGGCAACGTGGCTTATGACATAAACTCTGTTTTGTGCAGCGATGTTCGCCTAAACAGAAAAATCAACGGTTTGATTTTTCACGGTCCAGGTGATGGTTTTGTTGTTATTTTCCGTGACTACAACGCTTTGGAACCTTTTGGCGTAAGT
This sequence comes from Prevotella sp. CAG:1092, assembly GCA_000436915.1. Classification (GTDB taxonomy): domain Bacteria; phylum Bacteroidota; class Bacteroidia; order Bacteroidales; family Bacteroidaceae; genus Prevotella. Next base: position 3,249 of record HF994172.1, read on the forward strand.
GATGATTGTGGCCACACTTTTAGGGAAATTAGCGTTGAGGAAACTTTTAATGACTATAATAACAACAATATGGATGTTCGAAACGCTTTAGGGTTGGATAGGTATTTTTGTGTTAAAACTGACACGTTGAACGGAAGATATCTTCAACAGCTGAAAAACATTCCTTTTAAGTATGTCAGCAGTGTGTTCTTTGGCGACTATGCTTTGGTTGGAAACACTGACAATCCAATAATCGATTCTAACTCGTCAAATGGAATTCATTATAGTTTTGTGTCAACAAAAAACAAGGCTGATTGGAAGTGGAACTATATATACAAGCCATTGGTAAATGATTATGATGATTACATGCAAATGACCGTCAGTCCTAACATATGGTTTGATGTTGTGTCGTCAAGATGGTACAAAAATACGGCAGCGGTCACTAAGGATGGCGTTCTTTATACAATTGTAAACAACAACGGACAATTTATGCTTTACGATTCCAACGGAAAGGAACTTGGAAACCTAAAGACGTTAACTGATGATGATTTGAAAGAATTTAAGAAAAGCAGACCTATGCTAAATGTCTCACAAATTCGAAACGACAAGGTCGTTGCAAAACAAGATGATTCGCAAGACGTAGACAATTCTCAAAATACCCAAATCAATAGGCCAAAAAAGAAATTTTTTGGTGTCAGAAAGTGAAAAAATGTTTTTTTAAATGCAAGAAACTAATTTATTAAATATGAACAATAAAGTTATAAGATTAACAGAATCAGACTTGCACAAAATTGTGAAAAAGTCTGTGAATAGGATTTTGAAAGAAGAGATTGACATGGGACAAGTACGTTCGTCAGACGAAATTCTTCAGCATCAGAATTATCTGAATAGGATACGTAACAAAGGCAATGGTTTGGAATACCAAAAACGAATACGTTATTTAAGGCGCATAATTGATGATGTGGAAAAACAATTTGGCGAAGATGCAAGCGAAGGTATTAGTCTTATGATTAAAAAACTAAATAAGATGTGGGCTAATGAAAATGACCTTTAACAGAAATTTTTCCTTTTGCCTTAATATTTAATATTAAGACTAATATAAATAAAAAATAAATTAAAATTATATGAAACAAATGATTAGGCTCACAGAAGGACAACTTCACAGAATAATAGAAAGTTCTGTTAGGAAAGTAATTAATGAAATTGGTAACACCAAATATGGTTCATATATGTTGGGACGTGCAGCTGGTAGAAATGAACGAGCCTGTGACTATCCATCAGTCATTGACAAACAGAATAGAGCTTCAGATCAGACCTATTTTTTCAGAGGATATAACGACCAACGCTGGTACGACACTACGGATGATGACGGTAAGAAATATATAGACTTCAGTAAATATGGTGAACGTTAAGCATAACGAAATAAGGGGAAAGCTAAAAAAGCTTTCCCCTTGCATTTGTGATTACCTTATATATTAACATAATTTCCGTTCATTAGTTTTTGCTCCTTTAACCTACGATTTTTATGACCATCACATGCAACCTTCGTATGTATTAGAATCCGTGACGCTTGTTTTACCTTTCCTTGTTTAAGTAACGCATAAAAATCTGTTGACTTGAATCCATGTTCCCCACAATTGTAAATTAATGATGCCATTGCGTCAATCATATGTTGGTTGACATGGACGTTATTGTCATTTAGCTCGACACATATCCTCCTCAGCGCTGGATTGATGAACGTTTCCATGTCTTTTTCGAACAGCTTGTCAGCGTCTTTCTTTGATATCCAATCACCGACATTCTTTTCCCTAAGCCATTTGGGGTCATCACTTTTTATTTTATGCCCCCATCCCAATGTTATTCCATTCGTGTCCCAATATCCTTGCCTTGACAATCCTTCGTTTTCCTTTAGGAACTTTTTGCCGTTTTCGGAAATGCCAATAGTATCTTCTTGCGTTATTGCCACAACGCTTTGCTTTTCGATTGTTTTTTTTGCTTTGAGCAATTCCTTATTCCGTGTTCTTGTAACTGAAGCTATTTTGTGCTTGTATCGCATTATGTTTCCATTCGCATAGACAGCATCGCTGTTGCTTGTTCTTCCTATGCATGCGCATATTGCAACCATTCCCCAAAAGAATATGATTCCATATATGCTTTCCTTTCTTTTTTCCCTTACCTTATTGATTTCTTTCAATCGTTTTGCAGTTAGGTTATTCCGAACCAAGTTGTTCATAATGCATTGTTGTTTAATAAGATAGTTTTAATATATGGTTACAAAATTACTAATAAAATTAAAAACTTCAAA
>HF994172.1:5564-5833 GCA_000436915.1 Prevotella sp. CAG:1092
AAAATAATTATTGTTAAATGTAGTTAAAGGTTTGATATTATGAGATTTTGGGCATCATTAATTTCCACAAATGGACAGATAAGCAGCAATAATTTTACGTTGATATTGTCAGCAATTGTGTCTTCGGTTGTTGGAATATGCGTTTGCTTTGTACTGTGTTGGGACGTGGTCCACAACAATTACGTCAAAACTGATATGGAAAGTATGGGGATATTCATGCTGTGCATGGGAGGCTACCTCGCTGGCGGCTCTGTAAGCAAGGTGTTTCA
>HF994173.1 GCA_000436915.1 Prevotella sp. CAG:1092
GTGCACGGTACGTTCTTACCGTCGGCACTGAAAACGGATGTCATTCCGATTTTCTTTCCTAATAATCCTGGCATTTCAATAAAATTTTAAAATGATTGATTTTGTTTTTGTGAGATAATTGTTATTATACCTTGATTTCTACTTCAACACCTGAAGGCAACTCAAGCTTCATAAGAGCGTCTACAGTCTTAGCTGTTGAGCTGTAGATGTCGATCAAACGCTTGAAATCTGAAATCTGGAACTGCTCGCGTGACTTCTTGTTAACGAAGGTTGAGCGGTTAACGGTAATGATGCGCTTGTGAGTTGGCAATGGAATAGGACCACTTACGATAGCGCCTGTAGCCTTAACGGCCTTAACAATTTTCTCAGCTGACTTATCAACCAACATGTGGTCGTAAGACTTCAGCTTAATTCTAATTTTCTGACTCATTGTCAATTAAGTTGATTAAAAAAATTATTGTTTTATGAAGTGGGGTACGTCAGATAAGAGTCATTCGCTACCTGACGCCCCATATCAAGTTGTTTGTATGCTTTAAGCAATGTTATTAGAGGAGCTCGGCATGACCGTTAACCTCTTCGAGAACTGCCTTAGCAATGCTTGCTGACAGCGGCTCGTGGTGATCGTACTCCATAGAGCTTGTTGCACGACCAGAAGTGATTGTACGGAGAGCGGTTACATAACCGAACATCTCTGCCAATGGAACCATAGCCTTAACGATACGTGCACCGCTACGAGCCTCTTCCATACCCTGAACCATACCACGACGCTTGTTCAAGTCACCGATTACATCACCCATGTTCTCCTCTGGAGTAACAACCTCTACCTTCATGATAGGCTCCATGAGGGTTGGCTTAGCCTTAGGACAGAGAACCTTGAATGCCTGGTGAGCAACGAGCTCAAATGACAACTGGTCAGAGTCAACTGGGTGGAAACTACCATCAGTAAGAGTAACCTTCAAGCCAGTCATTGGGAAACCACCGAGAACACCGTTCTTGAGGCAGTCCTTGAATCCCTTCTGTACAGATGGGATGAATTCCTTAGGCACGTTACCAGGCGCTTGTTCAAGTCACCGATTACGTCACCCATGTTCTCTTCTGGAGTAACAACCTCTACCTTCATGATAGGCTCCATGAAACGTTACCACCCTTAACCTCGTTAATGAACTGCAAGTCGCCTTCCTTGTAATCCTCGTCCTTAGGACTACCCTGGTTACACTCAACCTTGAACTCACGCTTCAAACGGTCGATAATGATATCGAGGTGAAGCTCACCCATACCAGAGATAATGGTCTGACGAATCCCTTCTCTACAGAGGGGATGAACTCCTTAGGAATGTTACCACCCTTAACCTCGTTGATGAACTGCAAGTCGTCCTCTTTGTAATCTTCGTCCTTAGGACCGATAGTAACATCGATACAAGCGAACTTACCACGACCACCAGACTGCTTCTTATATGTCTCACGGCTCTGAGCTGTGCCCAAGATAGCCTCCTTATAGTTAACCTGTGGCTTACCCTGGTTGCACTCAACCTTGAACTCACGCTTCAGACGGTCGATGATGATGTCGAGGTGAAGCTCACCCATACCAGAGATAATGGTCTGACCACTCTGCTCGTCGGTACGAACGGTGAAGGTTGGGTCCTCTTCAGCAAGCTTAGCAAGACCGTTATCGAGCTTAGCGATGTCAGCCTGGCTCTTTGGTTCAACTGCGATAGAGATTACGGTATCAGGGAATGTCATTGACTCCAATACGATAGGATTGTTCTCATCACAAAGAGTATCACCAGTACGGATATCCTTGAAACCTACACCTGCGCCGATATCACCAGCGTCGATTGTCTCCATAGGAATTTCCTTATTAGAGTTCATCTGGAACAAACGGCTGATACGCTCCTTCTTGCGTGAACGTGGGTTGTAAACATAAGAACCTGCAACAACCTTACCTGAATAAACGCGGAAGAATACCAAACGTCCCATGAATGGGTCGGTAGCAATCTTAAATGCGAGAGCTGAAGTAGGCTCATCCTCAGATGGCTTACGATCCTCTTCTTCATCAGTATCAGGGTTTGTACCTACGATATTCTCTGTATCAAGTGGTGAAGGCAAGAATGCACAAACATAGTCAAGAAGTGGCTGCACACCCTTGTTCTTATATGAAGAACCGAGAAGCATTGGAGTAAGCTCCATAGAGATAGTACCCTTGCGGATAGCAGCGATGAGCATATCCTCTGGAACCTCCTCACCTTCGAGATAAAGCTCGGCGAGCTCATCATCGAAGTTAGCTGCATTCTCAAGCATCTTATCGCGCCACTCCTGAGCCTCGTCAACGAGGTCAGCAGGAATATCCTCTACGTCATACTCAGCACCCATAGTCTCATCGTGCCAAAGGATAGCCTTCATCTTAATAAGGTCAACAAGACCCTTGAAGTTTTCTTCTGCACCGATAGGAATCTGAATAGGGCAAGGATTTGCACCAAGGATGTCCTTCATCTGCTGTACAGTCTCAAAGAAGTCTGCACCAGAACGGTCCATCTTGTTTACGTAACCGATACGTGGTACATTGTACTTGTCAGCCTGACGCCATACAGTCTCAGACTGTGGCTGAACACCGTCAGCAGCTGAATAAGTAGCAACAGCTCCATCAAGAACACGGAGTGAACGCTCTACCTCAGCAGTAAAGTCAACGTGTCCCGGAGTATCGATCAAGTTGATCTTATAAGAGTTGCCCTTATAGTTCCAGTTACAAGTTGTAGCAGCAGAGGTAATAGTAATACCACGCTCCTGCTCCTGTGCCATCCAGTCCATGGTAGCAGCACCATCATGAACCTCACCGATTTTGTGAGTTTTTCCTGTATAGAAAAGGATACGCTCAGAAGTTGTTGTCTTACCGGCATCGATGTGAGCCATAATACCGATATTACGAGTCAAATGTAAATCGCGAGTTGCCATTGTCTTTTTACCTAATTAAATATATTAGAATCTGAAGTGAGCGAATGCACGGTTAGCCTCAGCCATACGGTGCATATCTTCCTTACGCTTGTATGCGCCACCCTGATTGTTGTAAGCATCCATAATTTCAGCTGCGAGTTTGTCAGCCATTGACTTACCACTACGCTTACGAGCGAAAGCGATCAAGTTCTTCATAGAGATACTTTCCTTGCGATCAGGACGAATTTCTGTTGGTACCTGGAATGTAGCACCACCGATACGACGGCTCTTTACCTCAACCTGAGGAGTGATATTATCAAGTGCCTGCTTCCAAATTTCAAGTGGGCTCTTCTCTTCCTTAGCCATCTTTTCCTTTACGACATCAAGAGAGTTGTAGAAAATCTTATATGAGGCATTCTTCTTGCCATCAAACATAAGATGATTAACGAATTTTGAGACCTTCTGGTCGTTGAAGACTGGATCTGGAAGAACCAAGCGCTTCTTTGGTTTTGCTTTTCTCATTTTTTGTATTAAAATTATATTCTGCTTGGGGCTGTCATACGTTCTTCAACGTCCACTCTTGGACATTTACTCAACCTGTTTTTAACAATTCTCCAGCAAAACGATTAAAAAAAAACTAAATTCTTAGTCAAGAGCAAGGATAAGTTCCTGCGTTCCCCGGTTTCTTCACTTTCCCCGAGCCAGATTCCGAAGTTTTGTGTCAACCACAAGCTTACCAATCAAACAACTCAAGAACTTATCCTGCTTTTTAGTTAGGCTTTACAGCGTTGATTACTTCTTAGCGGCCTTTGGACGCTTAGCTCCGTACTTAGAGCGACGCTGTGTACGGTTTGTAACACCAGCGGTATCAAGAGTACCACGAACGATGTGATAACGTACACCTGGAAGGTCCTTTACACGACCACCGCGAACGAGCACGATTGAGTGCTCCTGCAAGTTGTGTCCCTCTCCTGGAATGTAAGAGTTAACTTCCTTAGAGTTTGTCAAACGAACACGGGCAACCTTACGCATTGCCGAATTAGGCTTCTTAGGAGTGGTTGTGTATACACGAACGCATACACCGCGACGCTGAGGGCAAGAATCCAAAGCTGGAGACTTACTCTTGTCTACCAATACTGTTCTGCCTTTTCTTACTAACTGTGAAATAGTAGGCATAATTTAAAATTTTTAATTTATATTTATTTTGTTTATTATCAACGCTTTACAACATTGCATTAATACATCTAATCTACAATGCCGTTTCGGGCTGCAAAGGTACAAACTTTTTGCTAAAATACATATATATAAAGACAAAAAAGATTTAGCAAAAAGAAGTATTTAACATAATATAACAAATGATAGCATATTTTAGTTACTCGCTAATATATGCTATCATTATTTGTTCAGCAAGATGAGAGTGTCTCATCTGCCATTGGATAAAAAGTAATATCTTTAAGCCTCACCGCTTCCGAAAGGAGCGATAGTGCGACCAGCAGCGTCAGGCTGCTGCATCTGAGGGATTTCGATAGGACCGAATTCCTTCTCATACTTCAATACATTTTCCTGAAGAGCTGCCAAGAGACGCTTTGCATGCTCAGGAGCGAGGATGACGCGAGAGCAAACCTCAGGCTTAGGCATACCAGGAAGGATGCGTGCGAAGTCGAGGATGAAATCGCTATGAGAATGAGAGATGAGTGCGAGGTTTGAATAAACACCAGAAGCTACTTCTGGCTTAAGTTCAAGCTGGAACTGCTGTCCAGCCTGTGGGTTCTTGTTATCAGACATTGTTCAATAATGTTTTTAGGTTATTATTATATATAAATATGTATAGTAGATTACGAAGGTCTTGATTTCGTAGTTTGCGTCATCTAAGACCCTCTATCTAAATGCAAATTTACTAAAAACATTTATGCTGTGCAAATTTTCAATATCATTTTTTCCATTTGAAATAGTGATATAATAGATAAAACATTAAATGAAGGACTGTAATCACGGATAAATTCCATAATATGAAAAGCAATACAACGAAGAAAAGGTGAGATTGCAAGCCTTTTATAGCCTTTGTAGTAGATTTTCTTAATAAAAGTAAGAAAAAACATAGATTAGTGCTAAAATTTAGAATTATAGGCAAAGCGATGCTGCAAGTAGCTTTCATTCAACAACTTAAATAACTTCGTTCGTTATCGAAACTATATCTCGAGCAATCTATGCTTTCTATCAAACGTATCTTTGCTTTCTACCAAAGATATTTTTGCTTACTGTCAAATGTCAACATGATTACTATCAAATATATTTTATCACAAGAAAAACCCTACATTCGAGTATCTTTTATCCCCAAAAGATACTCGAATGTAGGGTTATAGGCTTAACGAACAAAGAGGTCGTTGCCAAAGTTTGTTATCTCATACTGGTTATTATGTATTAGAAGACAAAAATCTTATAATCCTTGATACTACCAGGAGCACCCTGCTCAGCACGAGGAAGGTATTCGAGGGCAGAGATGGTCTGTACACTGCCAAGGTCAATAACCAAAAGGTGAGGGAATCCACTACCCTTCACAGTCTTCCAATAAGTAGACTCCTGAAGGTCAAATACCTTGTCGCCAGTATGGTTACCATTTTCCTCTTCGCTATCAGCATACTTGGTAGTCCAACTTTCGCGGCTCAAGCGTTTGCCATTGGCACCTTGAACATAGAGCTCGGCAATAGCAGCAATATCGCTACCATCGTGCAAGCTGCTACACTCAATAGCAAGATAACGTCCCTTGGCTGACTGACCAAACTTTACAGTCTGCCATCCATTACCAGAGTTGAAAGCACCCTTAGCGGCAGGAGTCATAGAATTGAGGTCTGGCTTGTCACCGATATTATTATGCTTATTGCTCTTTTCGAGCTGAAGTTTATTTAGTTCAGGCTTAGCCTGTCCCCAAACAACAGCATTGCGTGGACCAACAACATCAAGAACAACAACCTCATTCCTACCCTTCTTCAACCAGCATCCAGGAACATACAATGTCTGCTGAGGACCGATACTCCAAATACGTCCCATAGCATGACCATTGACATAAACCTGTCCCTTACACCATGTTTCAAAATCAAGGAATGTGTCTCCAACCTTCTTGAGGTTGAAATAGCCACGATAGTATCCAGCCTTGCCTATAACTCTGGTCGACTTGGCCTGCTTAGCGCGGTTTAGAGCATGGATGGCTGTTTGATAATCGTCAGGAATAGTACAGCTTGCCCATGTCTTTGGCTTGATAGTATATTCATTATTGCCATATTCGGTAGTAATGGTAACATCGCCTACGATACCCTTGAAGTCTTTTATGGCACGACCGAAGTTGATACGTCCCATACCCTCAACAAGAATCATAAGCTCATCACCCTTCTTTACAGCAGGAAGGTTTACAGTCTTCTCATTCTTCACACGGTCTACCTTACCTATGTATTTTCCATTTAGGAACACCTGACCGAAGTCGTGGATGTTGGCTGAGAGAGTGCTTGCAGAAGGAATCTCAGGCAAGACACAGCGATACAACATAGAGCCCCAACCCATATCCATCTCTTCAAAAGTTTTAAGACCAGACTTGGTAATAGAGTCAACACCGAAAGCAATAGAAGCAAACTCAGATAGCTGGAACTTAGGAACTGTGACGATGCTCATTGGAGCCTTAGGAATGGCAGGCATTTTTTTGCCATCGTTATATTTTGCCATCATCTTGCGCAACTCGAAGAACTTAGGAGTTGCAAGTCCCCACTCGTTGATAGGCGCATCATAGTCGTAAGATGTAACATCAGGAGCGAAGCCTGGAGAGTTAGCACCTGCCCAATGACCGAACGATGTTCCTCCGTGAGTCATATAGAGCGAGAAGCTAATACCCTTAGAGAGCATCTCGTCAATACCTTCAACCATATCCTTAGCAGGACGAGTTTCATGGCGAGCACCCCACTTATCAAACCATCCACTCCAGAATTCTGAGCACATTTTTGGAGCATCAGGACGAAGCTCACCAAGACGACGGAACTGGCTGTCAATATTGGCACCGGTACCAAAGTTCATTGTCCAAACAAGGTCATCGAGTCCATTCTTAGTGAAGTTAGAAGCCCAGTCGCATTGGAACAAAGCAGGACCTACGAGTTTGCCATCGGCATTCTTCTTATACCAGTTAGCTTTCAGCACATCGCGTATTTCGCTAACATAAGCTTTGTCTTCACCATAAGAGCCATACTCATTTTCCACCTGAACCATAATGATAGGACCGCCATTCTGAATGGTCAGCGGAGCAAGCTGCTCAGCAACCTTCTCTTCAAAAATCTTCACTCGCTGCATGAAGTAAGGGTCTTGCTCACGAAGGCGGATATCTTTTTTCTTCAAAAGCCACCAAGGCAGACCTCCCATCTCCCACTCTGCGCATACATATGGACCAGGACGAACGATTACATACATACCATTCTTCTGAGCCAAACGGCAGAAAGCAGCAACATCATTATTGCCGGTGAAATCAAACTGTCCCTCCTTCTGTTCATGGATATTCCAGAACACATAGATGCAAACAGTATTCATGCCGAGAGCCTTGCACATTTTTATGCGATGGTCCCAGTAAGCTTGTGGTATACGAGGGTAATGAACTTCGGCAGCCTTTACAACAAACGGGTTGCCATTGAGTAAGAATGTGCCCTTACCAACCGTGAAGTCGCCAGCCTTTGGAGCTGCATCAGCAGCCGAAGGTGCCATGGCCATAGTGGCAGCAAGAGCAAGTGTAGTGAATAATTTGGTTAGTCTCATAATATGATTATTGTATTAATTATCTATGCAAAGATGGTGCAAAGATAGTGTAAAATATACGAAGAGCAAAACTTTAAGAATAAAAAATAAGTATAAATGTAAAAGGTGGCGACACTAAATAGTGCCGCCACCTTTTATTATATCAATGTGGTATTGAACTAATGTCAATAACAAAAAAAATCAATAACGAAGGAAATTATTCCTTAACCTCTACCTGACGAGACTTAGTCACCATCACTGTCTTCTCAGCCTTACCGTCTACGATGACGCAACGGTTCTTGTCATTCTCTGCGAATGGCTGAACACTGTCGCCCTTAGAGTCGGTAGCGATACGGTTTGCATCGATATTGTACTTTTCAACAAGCTCTTTCTTGAAAGAGTCTGCACGCTTCTGAGCATACTTCTTGTTGAGAGCAGAAGTACCTGTACAGTAGTATCAACAACTGTGATATACTTAGGCTCAGGCTTCTTCTCCTCAGTTACTACAGGAGCTGGAGCTACAACAGGTGCAGACTTCTTAGCCTTGTTGCCGAGACGTACGCTAACACCGAGGAACAAAGAAGTATACCAGTCGTGAGAACCATTGTTAAGACGACCATTGAACTGATCGTTGTTGTTGTCGGCACGATATTCAAGGTTCAAAGAAACATCCTTTGCGATAGCCCAATCGAGCTGAGCACCGAGACGAAGGTTTGGTGAGAACTTTGAAGAGTTGTTTGTTGTCATCTCTGACCAATTCAAGCCAACACCAGCAATACCGTAGAGGTTCAAAGCACGAGGCTTGCATGAAACCAAGTTGAGAAGATTTACCATAGCATCAAACGAACCAGTAGCATACTTAAAGTTCTGCTTATCGCCAGAGAACTCGTTGTATACCTTTGATTTCCAGCCCTCAATTCCCAAACGGGTAGAAACAATAGGATTAACGTTGCGACCTATGCTGAAGCTATATACAGGCGAGATAAGATCAGACATACCTGGAGTGTTAGGGAGCTGGATACCACCCTGAGCACTAAAGAACCAAGTTGGCTGGCATTCGCATCCACCGCAGCAAGCCTTGCCTTCATTGTCGCAAGAATGAGCATTTGCTGACATTGCTGAAAGAACAGCTGTCAATGCAATAACAAATATCTTTTTCATTGTTAATTTCACTTTTTAATGATTAGAATGTCAACTTAGCTGTGAGCTGCATACGCCAACGGCTGTAGTAGTCAGAGTATGAACGCATATCGTAAGAACCCTTGTTTGTGAACTGATAACCTGTTTTCTTGCTCTCAACAACCGCACCTGCATTGTTTACCTTGTATACCTTCATGCTACCATAAGAAAGTGGTGAGTAGTAGTTGAAGCCACCCTGTGACAATGTAGCACCCCACTTCTTGTTCAACATGTTGGTGAAGTTGATGATATCAAGACCAATCTGGATGTAGCGAATGTCCTTACCCCACTTGAAACCAAACTTGTGGTCTACGTGAAGGTCGAGACGATTCTCCCAATCCTCATTGTCGCAGTTGCGTTCGAATTACTGTCCACGATGGTTCTTAACATACTTCTCGCTCGACAACCACTGCTTAAAGTCTTCACCCTGCTGCTCTGGAGTCTTTGTAACAGCACCTGTTTTCTTATTTGTTACAGGAACAAACAATCCCTTAGCAACCATAGCGTCAACCTCAGCATCTGTTGGGATATACATCAAGTCGTTGTAGCCACCATCACCATTAAGGTCACCATTTACATATATAGAATATGGTGAACCTGAGTTACCTGTGTAGATAAGACCTATAGTAGTCTTGTTGTCAATAGTGCGACCAGGGTTGTGGTTCCAATTGATGTGCTGGTAAGCAGAAACCATTACCTGGTGAGGGATATTGAAGTTTGACTTAGCAAGCTCTGGGCTATTAGGATTGCCGTGAGTATAGTTGTACTGCCAGTTAGAAGCAGCAACAGAAGAAGAACCATTGTTGATGGTCTTAGACAATCCGTAGGTGTAGCTTGCCATAAGGTCGAGACCAAAGTCGAACGACTTCTCAGCCTTAACAGAAGCGCTATAGCTATAACCCTTAGAAACATTCTCGAGTACATAGATACCTGAGTAGTCACCTCTCTTGAACATAGGACGAACATCACCGAAGTCTGCCAAGCCCTGAGCCTGAGCCAAAGTCTTACCAGTTTCGATAACATTGTAGTTCTTAACAATCATATCGTTGAGAGTCTTAGAGTAGATACCCTCAACAGTCCAGTTGATACCAAGGAGCTTGAAGTCAACAGCAAGGTTTGCACGAAGCTGCTGAGAGAACTTGAAGTCCTTATCGAAAGCATTGATAGTCTGTAGCTTCTGTGCAGGAGTTGTTGGGTTTACTGTTGGGTCTGCCTTATAAGCATTATTAGCATTGTACTGAACTGTGATGCCATCAGTATTATATGTATTATAAGAGAACTGAGCAACACCAGTGTTAGAGAAGTTGTTTGAAATCCAAACGAAAGGTACACGACCAGTGAAAATACCTACACCACCACGTACGATAAGACTGTTGTTCTTAAGTGTGTTCCAACGGAAGCCAAGACGTGGCGACCACATTGGCTTAACAGCAATCTTCTGGTTTGTCTTAAGATTCCAGCCCTTCTGTGCTGCATATACATTGAATTCACCATTCTCCAATGGAGTATCAAACATGATTGGCATATCAGCACGAAGACCATAAGTGAGGTCGAAGTTGTCGGTTACAGCCCACTTGTCCTGTACATAGAAACCAAACTGACCTGCAGAGAACTTAGGAGTCCAATTCTTTGTACCAGCAACAGACTCAACAGCCTGACCATAACGGAAACGGTTTATATTGCCAGCGAAGAAGTCGGTTGGGTTGCTAAATTCGTATGTACCATAGAGATCCTGGCAGAAAAGGTTGCCAAACTTATAGAATTCCTCGTGTGTACCGAGAGTGATGGCGTGACGACCTGCATTGATAGTGAAATTGTCAGTAAGAGTATAGATGTCTTGATCCAAAGCATTAGCCATAGAAGAACGCTCATTACCGATACACAATGTACCACCACCAACGTTAGAAATCTGAATCATTGGGAATGGATCACCAGGATTACGCTTGTCGCGAACAGATGTCCAGCTTGCATGGAACTCGTTGCTCATATTGTCACCAATACGGCTGTTGAGTTCGAATACCAATGCACTTGTCTTTGAGCAGAAGTCGAAAGCATAGTCGTTGGTTACAAGATTCGTTGCTGTAGCAGTTTTATTATTTTGCTTAGCATCAACGAATGACCAACGCAAAGAAGCATGGTTGCGGTCGTTGATATTCCAGTCGAGCTTCAAGCCTACCTTATCAGAATATGTATATTCCTTTGGTGTGCCAAGAGTACCACGATAGGTTACACCCTGAGCTGCAGCATCAGTTCTTACCTTGTCAAGAATCTGGTTTGCTACACCAAAGTCTATCTTTGACATACCATTGTTTGTAGAGAAAGCATTTTCGTACTCTTTCTTAGAGCGCTCGAAGTTAGCGAAGAAGAAGAGCTTGTCCTTAACGATAGGACCACCGAGAGTAGCACCGAGAGTCCAGTCGGTCATATCACCATAGTCTGCAGACTCTGAACCATCATGCTTCTCGTACTTGTTAGATACCATGTCGCCATTCTGGAAGTAAGAATAAACACTTCCGTGGAACTCGTTGGTACCAGACTTGGTGATAGCGTTGATAGCACCACCTGTAAAACCAGACTGACGGACATCGAAAGGAGCGATAGAAACGTGGAGCTGATCAATAGTCTCCATAGAGAATGGCTGTGTACCTGCCTGACCACCGTTAGCACCATTAGAAGTCAAACCGAAAACGTCGTTTGACATGGCACCATCAATCTGGATGGCATTATAACGGTTGTTAGAACCTGCGATGTTGATAGCACCACCCTCAGTAACCTTAACAAAAGGATTTACACGAGCAATGTCAGCAACGCTGTGGTTGATAGAAGGAAGTTCTTGGATCATACGGTTGCTAATGGTCTGGGCTGCACCATTACGAGTGCCGTTTACACCAGCCTGACCGCTAACTACAACCTCTCCCAAGGTCTTGGTATCGTCAGCCAACCATACCTTAAGATTGTAAGATTCACCGAGAGACAAGGAAATGTTCTCGAACTCTTTTGTCTGGGCACCGATGTAAGACACAGTCACTGTGTAAGGACCACCGGAACGCATACCCTGGATAGAGTAAATACCCTTGGCGTTGGTAACAGCTGCATACTTGGTACCTGAAGGTACGTGAACGGCCTGTACGGTAGCACCGATAACATCCTCACCGGTTGCCTCGAGTGTTACTTTACCGTTGATGCCAGAAGTTGTACCTGAGCCATTGCTGATGACAAAACCATCATCAACATAGCAGCAAGAAAAGCAATCTTTTTCTGCATAACTTTTGTAATTTGTTAATTAACGTGAGTTCGACGAATTAGAATAAG
>HF994174.1 GCA_000436915.1 Prevotella sp. CAG:1092
GATGTGTTCAAATTTTTGTCATGTACTTAAAATTGTCCTCATAAATAATTTGATTAATTCAATTTTTAAGTATTACAATCTATACCCCATCATATTCAAATTGTTAGCGAACCCTTACAGTTCTATCCCTTTTAGTAAGTACTCGAATGATGGAAAATGAAGGATAGTCTTTAAATGCATCAAAGTCCTTGCTATTAAGCAATTCGGTTCTAGCAATGTAATCCGCATCCAGTTTGTATGACTGTGCGTCTGTCATGATAAAAAAGCTTTCTATCATAAACATAACCCGTCCTGTGACATCAGGGTATCTATTTTTTTGAATTTCCTGCAATGTCGTATAATTAATATTTTTCTCACAGGTAATAATTGTTTTGTAATAATACGTAACACCGTTTATAACGAGTGGCTTGTCAAGTGGTACACCTTTTTTTATATCGGCAACACCACTGTCTTTTCCAACGTTAAAACCTATAAAGTCTTTTACAAAGACATCGTTAATAAAAACAGCACTCTTTGGCTTATTGAACCCAATATCATCTACCCAACCTTGAGCGAACGACCACGTATGGCATAATGCCAACAAGACAATAGAAATAATTTTTCTCATAAATAACTAAATTAGATTAATTCTATTTTTGCTTATTGCAATCTATAGCACCATAAATTCCTGCTTCTACTGTGGTTACTGTAATTGCTAAAAAGCAACATAAGAATAAAGTTAGTAATTTCTTCATTTTGTTATTGTTTTGTTTGTGCTGCAAAGATATAAAAAAGTAGATAAAATCTAAGTTTTTAATGGCGATAAAAATTACACATTTTTACACTTTTCTATTCGTAAACGGTGTATAACCCGCTATAAATCAATAGTATACAGAATTATTACACATTTTTTACACAATACACTATTAT
>HF994175.1 GCA_000436915.1 Prevotella sp. CAG:1092
ATACGGTCCATAAAATTATTTTTCATTCGATTTTTATATCCTCAAATTTTTCGATTTCGTCTGAAACCTTCTCTGTAACATTGTTACTTTCGAATATCTTATTCGGATTATACCCTTGCAAATATACTACTGATTTCTTATTAACTTCATACGGAAATATTTTTATTTTAATTTCATCATTATTTTTTATCTTAAAGCCGTCTTGATGATATATCAAAGTTCCATTGACAAAGATTCGGTAATTTCGGACATTTTCGGTCTTTATTTGTTCCACAACAAAATCGGTATCGGAATTAAATTTCGCCTTATCGATAAATTCATCAAAATCTATAGTCATTTCAATTTTAGTAAAATCAAATTCATCCGTGTTATATTCATCTATCGATATCTTTGGTTTCTTAGATTTCTCTCCTTCAGTTGCGATTATTATTCTCTTCGGTATTCTTTCGACTTGGAAATCGTTTTCATGTATTATGTACGCCATTACTTTTATCGTAATTGACTGTACGTAGAACTTACGGTCCTCGATACTATAAACACTTTCATCATTTATTTCATCGATAACCATCGGTATATAATGTCCATTGGGTCTAATATAGCATTGTCTCGCCTTGAATAAATCGTTGATTCGCTGATTGAATTTATTAAGATTTTCAAAAATATTTGTGACAAAATTAATTCGGTATAACAAATCGACGGTATATGGTTGTTTCATTGAATATACTTCGTAACTTTCAGTACCGTTATCGTCCAAAACAGTACGTTGAAGTAGTCTGTATTTACGTTCTCCTGGGATATTCCATAATCCACCTTGGTTTTCACCAAAGCTAGGATTTGTATCACGATTTACCGTTTTAAAGTTCATCAAAAGGTTATCATCTTCATCCGTATAATTCCACGTTTGTGAATATTCTGAAAAACGTTGACTACTGTATAGGGTAAAAGTAGGAACTATTTTACCGTCGATGACAATATCGATATCGTCCTTTACAAAATCGAAGAAACTGTTATCAATGTCTTCGTATTCTAAAGGTTTCGGTAATATTGGAGCTTTTTCCAAAATAGTCTTAGAATATTCCTTCCTTACTTCATTGCCGAAAGGTATGTCGGTATATCGTATCGGCTGTATATATTTCTTGGGTTGTCTATTTATCATTATTGAACCGTATATTTTTTTATTTCCCGCTAAATTCATTCACGGTAGTAGATGTAGCCTCGATTTTACGATATGCTGGCTTATATGAACCTACATAATTCGAATTTGACGTATTTATTTTACCGTCATTTGTTACTACAAAATACGCCTTCTTGTCAGTATCTATCTGTACTGCTATGTAATCACCCCTTTTTATATCACAATGATATTTTTCCAAGGTTCTGATTAAGATTATCCCTTCAAAATTTCCACTGATGGAATATATACCATTCGCCGTTTTCGTGTCGTATGATTTTATCTCGGAGTCTTTAATTTCGAACATACAAGGTAATTCTCTGGGAGGTTTGTATCTTATGCTACCGTTATCGACGGCAGTCTCTTTATATACAGAGTTTATCGCCGTTTTCTTTCGGTCAACTTCGTATAGTATAATCGTCTGGTTTAAGTCTTCTTCAATATAATCTTCGACAAGACTTGTTTCTAATTGAAAATCTTCTTCAGAATAAAATAAATTATTACGACCTATCGGATTGTATGAACCCATTTTATTAAAATAAACTTTTAAGTATAAATAGTTCGATGAATTTAGCCTCTAAGTAGTATTTTTGTATAAGAAATGGCAATTAAGGCAATAATGAAAGTTAATGACGTTGAAAAGGCATATGAGATAATAAAAAACTATAACGGTAAAAACAATTTTTTACTGTATCTAAAATATAAAATCACGAACAACAAAGATGTACTATCTGAATACGATATACAATACATACTGAATAACTATGATTTCGAACCTTATCTTGTAAATCGTGTCGTAAAAATTAGTACCGTTCTGGGTCGAAAACTTACCGAAAAGTATGATATCGATTTTATTCCCGAAAAAATAAAAATCGGTAGTGTTATAGGAGAAATGGGCGATTCATTACATTGCTACATTCAGTATCGGCAGAGCGTAAATCCTGTATTGGCATATGTCAATAAAAATGACATATTAAATCCGTTAGAAACCGTAACGACCGAAAATATTGATGTTGATTTTGATTATTATGATAATATCTCAAAGGACGGCCGTAAAATAAAAGAGCTACAGAAAGAAGGGGTTAAATTTCTACTTGCAAATAAGAAATGCATTCTTGCCGACAGTATGGGATGCGGAAAAACGACACAGTCGATTGTATCGGCGATGGCAAGCAAGTCAAAAAAAATACTGATAGTTACAACAGCATCCTTAAAGACCAACTGGAAACGTGAACTAATGTTATATAACGATGAAACAGACATACAGATTCTGAATGGTTCGAAAGATACTATAACAGACAAAAAGTATATAATCGCCAATTATGATATCTTGTCATATTATTACGAAGTACCGATGGAGACTGTTTATCGGACTGAGATAATAAGTAATTCAAAAGGAGAAACGGAAGAATTACGTTATCCAGTGATGATAAAATCCAAGACAAACGGTCAAATGGTTGAAAAGAAGAAAAAAACAATCCGTAAAGATATCATAAAAGAATGCCTTAAAAATAGCCCGTTGTTTTTGAATGAATTCGATTGTGTCATAATAGACGAAGCGCAGAAATTATCAAATAATACGTCTTCACGTTATATGGTATTATCTGATTTCTTAAAACGTTCGAATCCTAATTATGTATTCTTACTTACAGGTACACCGTTGACAAACAAGCCGATAAATTTATATCATATATTAAAATTAATTGACGCACCTATCTGTCGTGATTATCGTTATTATGTCAACCGTTATTGTGATGCGAGGACATTCAGATTGAAAAGTGGTAAAGAAATTACTACAACAAACGGAGCGACAAATCTTGAAGAATTAAGGGAAAAGATAAAGCATCTATATATCCGTCGTTTGTTAACTGAAATGACCGATATGGTAGATAAACATATCATAACGAAATATTATGATTTGTCGGATAAACAGACGAATGAATATCGAAGATTATGGCAAGAATATACAGAAGCACAGGCAGAACAAGGTAATTATGAAAGTGAACAATACCGACAATTAGTCGAAGGAATGCTTGTCCGTCAGTATCTTGCAAAAGAAATGGTAAGTAACACAATTGAGCTTGTTGACCAATTATTAGAAGAAGATGGTAAAGTAATAATTGCATGTACTTTTACAGATGAGATAGAGGCATTCAAAAAATATTATAAAGATAAAGCTGTCGTGTACGACGGAAAGATGCTCCCAAAACAGAAAGATAAGGCAGAAAATGAATTTAAAAACAATCCTAAAGTTAGAGTATTTATAGGACAAATAATTGCGGCCGGTGTCGGTCTTAATCTTGTTGTTGCAAATAAGATGGTATTTAACAGCTATTCATGGGTTGCAGCCGATAATGCACAAATAGAAGATCGTATATACCGTTTAACGCAAAAGAAAGATGTAACCTGTATATATCAATTATTTAACGATTCAATATCACAGCATATGTATGAAACTGTGATGAATAAAAAACATATGATGGATACAATAATTAAATCAGAACAGAACAAATAATGAAAAGAAGATATGTCGCGATCGATTTTGAAACTATGGATACGTGGAGAGCTACCGTATGTTCCATTGGAATTGCCGTTATCAAAGATAACAAGATAACGGACACTTTTTACAGTCTGATATGTCCACCGTCAAAGGACGAAAATTATTATTGTTGTAAAGTTCATGGCTTATCATACAAAGATGTAAAGAATAGTCCTTCCTTTCAAGAAATATGGGAAATGATTGATAAAAAATACATTAAAGGAAGTCCTTTAATTGCACATAATGTCGGATTTGAAAAAAGTTGCATTAATGAATGCAATTCTGAATTCGGTACAAATAACAAGTATGAATATGTCGACACGTTAAAATTAGGTAGACGGCTACTCACAGAACTACCAAATCATCAATTAGACACTGTCTGTGAGGCACTTGGATACCATTTGAAAAATCATCATAATGCATTAGATGATGCTATGGCGTGCGCCGAAATTTTTATAAGACTGAATAAAAAATATAGAAAAGTATTAAATGGCTGATATTTTTTTCGATGATGTAAATACGACGAATTTGAAAATCGTATATATAATATATATTGGGAAAAACGCAGATAATCTGAATGTTTACCATTTTCTTTTATCCGAAAATTGTGAGGATACTTTCGCTGAAGGATGGAATGAAAAACCCAGCTGTAATATTTCACATGAAATATTAAAACCCGACGACACTCAATATGAATATGTCAAGGAATTAAAGACTAATATTAAATTAGATTTAGCACAAGACAGTTGCTGTACTTCGATGCAAGATTGTCGAGATCATATAATAGCATTAGCCTTCGAAAATCTCGATGATGCTGAAGAATATCCGGAAGACGGTCGTATTGTAATACATTTCGGTGATTATATCGATGATGTAGAAAGTATGTTGGCAAAAAGAGATTTACGTATGCGTTATATTTGATTGAAAGTATACCGAGAAGGTATACTTTTTTAAATAACCATAATAGGTAGTGGAGTACCCTTTTTGGCTTGAATCATACTTTCTACAAGTTCAGACTGTCGTTTCATTACTTCGTAGGGGTTCATTCTTTGTAATCTTTCATCTAGACTACGTAGGGCATTTTCTTTTTCTCTTTGACCCATCGTAATATACATATTATAGTCAAGAGTAAGAGAATTACTTATCATTGATACATTTCCGCTATAAGTACCCCTTATTAGTCCTAATGTTTCGGCTGCTTCCGCAATAAGTAATTGTCTGACTATCAGTTTTGTCGGAGGATTTAACAACGTATAATCGATTTCATCAAGAGGTACTTGGTCAGGTGTCAATAGTACTCCATTATTTTCTTTTCGACACTCATCAACATTAGAAGGGTTAACGTCGTAGTATGTATACCAACATACACAATTACTTAAAGAATATTGATTCATACCACCTGCGCCGAAGGTTAACTTACTACCAGGAGTTGACATCAAATGTAATAAATGAGTTCCATCGGGACCTGCCGTTATCTTATATGTCAAATCACATCTAAAAAATTGTTGTTTATAGGATAAATCGGCTGCCATTGTACTAACGTCAGCCATTGGTAGTGCCCATAAACCTGCACCCATTCCGTAAGCCGAACCAGTGCCTCCGAATACTGTTGCAGCACCAAGACCCATCTGTCCCGTAACGCCGCCACCGAAAGTAACACCGAAGCCGCCATAATTTGCCCATAATGCGGCATCTGTTGTTGGTGGAGTCACCCACATTACTTTATTGATTTCCCTACCTGCAGGTATTACATACACCTGTTTACCTGCTTCAAGTTTTATAAAGTCTTTTTTTAACTCCCATTTGGTGCCTCGTTGCTGAAGACCGACTTCTTTACTGAAATATTGACTATAATCCTTTGTAATATCTAAAGTTCTTACTGATAAGGCATAAGCAATATCAAGATTTGACATATCTTTGCCATACAGATTCGCCCAATTGTTCTCAATTATAAAATTTTGTATCCTTTCGGCATACACGCCGACGGCAATATCCAATAAATCACACAACTGATCATCGGTCAGTTGTATTTTTCTTATCGGAGCACCTAATTTTGTCCTAACAATTCGGAACAATTTTTCCTTTTCTTTATCTAATGCCATTTTTAATCATTATATGTTAATTATAAATATTTATAATTAAATGCTTCACTGAAGATGAAAGTTAAAAACTATATAGTCTATATTATATGCGCATTAATTTTAATTTCCTGTACAAATTATCATGGTGACTATAAATTCAAAAGAAGTCTAATACACAACGAAACATCACCTGTCGTAAGTTTCAAATTTGGTAATAAAAACGCAAATTTAATAATCGATACAGGTTCCGAAATATCAATAATTGACGATAATTTTTATTTATCGAACATGAATAAATTTACCTTTATCGAAAACAGTCACAAGGAAATAACGACCATCAATGGAACCGTTACAAGTGGTGTAATAATGGCTTCGGCTTTACTTAACGACAGTATCCCAATTTTATTTTACATTACTGACATTGACGAAATTCAAAAAAATGTATTTATAAAATCGGGGATAAACATACAGGGTATTATCGGCTGTGATTTCCTATATAATAATGAAGCCGTCATCAATTTTAAAGATAAGGAATTTAAAAATTAACAATATTATGCAAGAATTCAACATAAATAAAAATTCGAGTCTGCCGTATCTGGAAATTGAGTTAGTTAGGGATGGAAGAAATGACTATCATAAGGTGTATTTTGCAATACAAAACGCCGATGTGACATTCTCGATGACAAATATCCTTAACGGTATAAAAGTTATATCGAACGCTAAATGCGAGGTTATTACATATAATGAAAACTGTGAAGATAAGTTCAAGATTCGATATAAATGGAAACCAAGGGACACTAAGAACAGCGGAAGATTCGTGGGGTTGTTTAAGATAACATTTAACGATGACATCGTAGTTAACGATTATGATTTCCCAAAGGGTGAACTAATAGTTCCAATAAATGAAGACCTTATAATAAATGTAAACGATTCGCAGATTAAAAACTTTTAACCGTTTAAAAATTTGGTAGTATAAAAAATAAGTAGTACTTTTGTGGCACATCTTGTATGATGCCACTATTTTTGTGACTTAACTACAAGATAATATTAACTCTTAATGTTTTATTTATGGCAAAAGTTACAAAAGAAGAAATCGAACAGTTTCTGTCAGGTACTGACCCTATGGAGCACATCATTAAAATTGAAGGTGATTACGATGACGACCATATGACGATAATTTTCAGAGGTGAAGACGGTAAGCTAAAAAAGCAAAACGATAAATTCTATCCTTTTTTATGGTGCAAACAAAGTGCAGCTCGACAGCTCTTTAACGGAAATCGAGAAATATTAAAGAACAAAATGGCGCACTATGGCATCACATGTAAGGGACTACGGATAGCCGATGATGAAGGAAATATACATCCTCGAATGGAAAACGGTTATCGTGTAATGTTTTATACCAAATTTTCGATGTCCTATAAAAAATTTATGGACTTTTTCAAAGAAGGTGGTAGACCGATATATCCTTCGCAGGGAGATGCCAACTATGGTTTACGTGAATACATAACGGTATCACCGATAGAACAGTATATGATAAGCACTGGAAAAAGACTGTTTAAAGGCTATCATGATTATGATGAACTAATCAGAATGTCATGGGACTTAGAGACCGAAGGTCTTAATCCACAAAAGGACGCAATATCACAGATAGGTATCCGTACAAATAAAGGCTTCGAAAAAATAATTACAATCGAAGGACAAGGTGAAGAAAAATTAAAAAACGAGATGAAAGGACTGAAAGAATTTTTCGAAATTCTTTATACATTAAAACCTGATGTCATAGTAGGATATAATACAGAAAACTTCGATTGGTATTTTATTGACGAAAGACTTAAACTGAGAGGTTCTTCATTATTAGATTTCACAAAAAAATTATTTTATGGTCGTGGTATCTACAAGAAGAAAAAACAACAAGTATTGAAACTTGGTGGAGAAATGGAATATTATTACCCTACCATTATGTGGGGTCATAATATCGTCGATGCGTTGTTCGCTGTTCGTCGAGCACAGGCGATTGATTCCAATATGAAAAAGGCAACCCTCAAATATATCTGCGCATATTCTAAGATGAACAAACCAAATCGTGTGTATGTCCCAGGTAAAGAGATTAATACCACGTGGTTAGACTTAACACCGACATATGCCTTTAATAATACAGATGGCGAATGGTTTAAAATAGATGATAAACGTTTAGAGAAAACGTATATCCATGATAATGGAGCTGAATATCCTTTATATACTTTAAATAATAAAATATTAGTAAATAATAAGACTGGTAAAGAATATGAGATAACTACAGGACGTTATATTATACAACGTTATCTATTAGATGACCTTTGGGAGACCGATAAGGTGGAGAACCGTTATAACCAGCCTAATTTCTTGGTGGGTAAAATGCTTCCCGTATCTTATGAAAAGATGTGTACAATGGGTACTGCTGCCATTTGGAAATATATTATGATGGCATGGAGTTATCAACATGATCTGGCTATTCCTGAATTAATCGAAACAAAAAAATTTACTGGTGGGTTATCTCGTCTACTTAAAGTGGGATATGTAGATAGAATCGTGAAACTTGATTATAATTCATTGTATCCTTCAATTATTCTTACATTCGGTATCAAGAGTCCAATCGATATTATGGGTGTAATGAATGCCCTTTTGGAATATATTCTTACACAGCGTGAACATTATAAGGGACTGAAAGCACAGTATGGCAAGGAAGCAGACGAACTTAAAGAGAGATTGAAAAATATTACCGATGAGGTTGAAATCAAGAAGATGAAAGAAGCCATCGCTCGGCTATCAAGTCAAAAAGCAATGGCAGATAAAATGCAGTTACCTTTGAAGATAACAGGCAATGGCTTTTTCGGATCGTACGGTTCCGGAAGTGTATTCCCTTGGTCAGACCTTGAATGTGCTGAGGAAACGACTTGTCGTGGTCGTCAAATGCTTAGATTGATGATTAGTCATTTCTCTACATTAGGCAGTTTTAATACTGATACGCCGAACGATGATTATAATTATCATCCTATAGTGGGTGACAGTTTCACTGGTGATACTCCTGTGTTCATTAAATATGATAATACTAATTTAATCGATATTAAACCTATATCTGAATTAATCGACATTGATAATATTGATAAAGATGTGTTAGGCCGAGAATACGATACTTCAGAGAAGAATTATTCAATCTTGTGTCGCAGTGGTTGGTATAAACCGAGCTACATATATCGTCACAAGACGGTCAAGAATATTTATCGTGTCGAAGATAACACACCGTCGGCAGGATGTATTTGTGATATAACAGAAGACCATTCATTGTTTAATGATGAACGAGAGAAAATTAAGCCGTCTGAAATTGGACAAAATACGAAGTTAGAATACAAATCTAAAATTTTCTGTCGACGAACACATACAATATCGGATGATAAATTCAATAAGTTATTAGACTTCACTGTGAAGTTTCCTATAAAGATACCTATCGAAATTCTTAACTGCGAAATAAATACAAGAAAAAGATTTGCTTATGAACTTCATAAGAGATTAAAAGATTCAATCGACATTGGACATTATTCAAAAGTATTCGTAGCAGGATTTAAATTTCTATGATAACATTAGTTTATTTCGATGAAAAAGGAAAAATTTTTGGAAGAAGCCAATAAAATTCATAATAATAAATATTGTTATGAAATAGAAGAAGACAATATAAAATTAAAGGAGCACGTCAAAACCATATGTCCTGTACACGGAGAATTCGACATAATCGCCTATGAACATATACGAAAACACCGTGGATGTCCTAAATGTGCAGCTATCGAAAGAGGTAATAAACAGACCAGTAATACAGATGAATTTATCAAGAAGGCAAAAGAACTCCACGGTGACAAATATGATTATACAAAGGTAGAATACGTAAATAGTTCTACTAAAGTATGTATTATATGTCCTGAACATGGGGTTTTTTGGCAGACACCGAATTCACATTTAAACGGTCGTGGATGTCCTAAATGTGCAAAACTGAATACCGCCGTCAAATTGGCATTGACGACCGACGAATTTATCAAGAAAGCAAAAGAAATACATAAGGATAAATTTCGTTACGATAAAGTCGTATATATTAATAAGACAACACCAATAACAATAACGTGTCCAATACACGGAGAAATACTGATAACTCCTCAAAATCATCTTAAAGGTTGTGGTTGCCCTAAATGTCGATATGATGAGTCCGGTAAAAAACAGATGTTAACGACCGATGAATTTATCAAGAAGGCAAAAGAACTCCACGGTGACAAATATGATTATTCAGATACCGAATATAAAGGATATGAAATCACTGTTAAGATAATATGTCCTAAACATGGGGAATTTTTACAGACGCCTGATTGTCATTTACATAGTGGTGGATGTCCGATATGTGGTAGCGTTTCTTCTAAAGGAGAGAATGAGATTTTAGAACTAATTAAGAGTAAAATAGGAAATGAAAATGTACTGCAACGAGATAGAAAAATAATAAACGGTTACGAAATCGACATATATATACCTTCGAGGAAAATCGCTATCGAATATAATGGTATATTATGGCATTCAGAAAAATATGGAAAGGACAAAAATTATCATCTTGACAAGACTATTAGATGTAAAAATAAAAATATTAATTTAATCCAAATATTCGAAGACGAGTATCTTAATCACAAAGATATCGTAATTTCCAAAGTATTACATCAATTACATCTGGATAATGAAAAACCCCGTATAGGAGGACGTAAATGTGAGATAAAAGAAATCAATAAAGAAACCGCAAAAGATTTTCTGAACCAAAATCATATACAAGGATATGCAAAGTCATCAGTACAAATCGGTGCATTTTATAAAGGAAAAATCGTAGGGGTAATGCAGTTTAAACATACGGTTTCGGAATTGAACAAATGGGAATTAACCAGATTTGCGACGGATATTAATTTCGTATGCCAGGGTGTGGGTGGAAGATTATTTAATTATTTCGTCAAGAAATATTCACCTGAAGAAGTTAAGACATTTGCCGACAGAAGATGGACTTTCAACGAATATGATAATCTATATACGAAAATCGGTTTCAAATTGGACAACGTGATAAGTCCTACGTATTCTTATTATTGTCAAAAATACTACGGAATGAAGAGAGTACATAAATTCAACTTTAGAAAGAACACTTTGAATAAGAAATTCGGATTTCCGTTAACTATGACAGAAGAAGAAATGGCTAAAAAACTCTGTGCATATAAAGTATGGGACTGCGGATTATTTAAATATATTTGGAAAAAGTTGTAGAATTCATATAATGTTTTAAAAGTTTAACATAAAAAATAATTCTATAATGAAATTAATCGTTATCTTTGCTGATAAATTAACATCTTAATCATAGAATACAAAAGATCTTCTAATGAATGATTACAAGAGAAAAGAAAGAGAGAATGATTTCAAGAAAAAAGCTTCGATAATTCATAATGGGAAATATCGATACGATAAAGTCCATTTTGTCAATAAGACGACAAAAGTAGACATCATATGTCCGATTCACGGTCTATTTTCACAGACACCGAAAAACCATCTTCAAGGACAAGGATGTCCCGAATGCGGAAAAATCAATTCATCTAATCACAATAAAAACAACTATGATATCTTTCGTTCCAAATTGGTGAATAAATTCAAGGAACAATTTGAGACTCCATATTTAGAAGAAGAATATGATAATAAAAATTCGAATATAACTCTCATCTGCAAACAATGTGGCCAAGCATATAATTTAAAGGCATCATATATAATATCTGATAGATTTAATGGTTGTACAGCCTGTAAATATAAGTATCGTTTTATTGATTTGGCAATGTACAACAAGACTGACAATGAGATACTTCCGTTCGAAGGTTATAAAGACTCTCGAACCGATGTTGTAACAATCGTATGCCCGGAACACGGTGAATATACGGTGAGGATTAAAACTTTGTTGGAAGGTCGTGGTGAATGTAAAAAATGCAACGGTTACAAGAGATTAATGAAAGAAGATGATTTTAATAAAAAGTTGCTTGACTATTTCGGCGATGATGTAAAAGCAGTAAGTCAATTTAAAGGTACGATGAAACCGATGGAATTCGTATGCAAAAATGGACACCGTTTCACGAGAACACCGAATTCATCCTTTTTTTCAAGACTTCACCACCCTTGTCCTATATGTTCAAAAGAAATAATGGCAAAGGAAAGGACAAAAACTACCGAACAATTCATTCAAGAGGCAATCGAAATATATGGTAAAGAAAAATACGACTTCACAGAAACTGTATACGAGAAATCAGATAGACCCGTGACGATAAAATGTAATGACTGTGGTAGATATTTCACAATCGAAGCAAATTCATTCCTAAGAGGACACGGTTGTCCGTATCACAATTGTAACTCGTCGATAATGGAGAAGGAACTTGGAGATATCATTAGAAGAAATGGTTATGATTATATCACAAACGATAGAAAAATACTTGATGGCAAAGAATTGGACATATATATTCCGTCTAAAAAAATTGCAATAGAATTCGACGGTATATATTGGCATAACGAGTTAAACAAAAGTAAATTATACCACTTAAATAAAACTATCGAATGTGAGAAAAAGGGAATACGACTTATACATATATTCGAAGACGAATGGTTAACCAAAAAAAGTATTTTATCTTCGATGATAGAAAATATATTAGGTAAAACAAAAAGACGTATCTTTGCCAGAAAATGTCAGTTACAAAGAGTCAATGAAGCTACAAGAATAAATGATTTCTTAAACGACAATCATTTACAGGGAATGTGTCCAAGTTCAATCAAATATGGTTTATTTTATAACGATGAACTTGTTTCTGTAATGACATTCGGAAAAACGAGACATTTTATCGGCAATGGTAGCCATGAATACGAATTGTTAAGATTCTGCAATAAAAAAGGTTACAGTATAATAGGAGCTGCAAGTAAACTATTCAAGAACTTCGTCGAGGAATTTAAACCTAAAAGCGTTGTGTCATACGCCGACCGAAGATGGAGTATTGGTAATCTATACAACAACCTTGGTTTTGTCCTATATAATAAATCACAACCGAACTATTACTATGTAATAGGTAACGAAAGAAAAAATCGTTTCAATTATAGAAAATCAGAATTGGTAAAAAAATACAATTGCCCCGAGAATATGAGTGAACACGAGTTCTGTTTAGCTCAAAAATGGTATCGAATTTATGATTGCGGATGCCTATGTTATGAATGGATACCACAAAAATAATTCGAGAATGATGATTTGAATAAATAGAGTTTTCACATTAATGTAAAAAAGTAATAAATGATACAGGTAGAAAATATCGGCAAAACCGATGATTATGTATACGACATATCGTTGGACGGTACTGTCGTTAACGCTTTAGGAATGAACGTATTAAGCAATACGGACGGATTCAATTTCCAAAAGCCATTGAAATATCGTTATACCAAAGAACATCCGTATATTGGTAAAGGATTAGGACGTAATGTAATAAAAGGCAAAGAATATACCGAAGTGGATGCTGATGTCGCCGAATTCGAGGATACCTTTATTAATGAAGCATATCGAGGTGGAGTATTGAAAAACGGATTAGGTATCGATGAATATTGTGACGCTTGCATACAGTTCTCAAGAAAGAATTATGCCGATTTGATGCCAGACGGTTCAATGAAACTTGTTGGTAATACAATTAAGTCGAAAAAGATGCCGATATATATCGAAAAGTTTCTGAATAAGGCAATCGAAATGCTTTTACACGGCAGAGGTGATGATTTTCTTAATTATTATTACGATTACATCGAGAAAATATATAATATGCAGATACCGTTAAAAGATATTGCGACGGTAGGTAAAATCAAAACTTCAATAGAAGATTATAAGGAAAATTGTCGCCAATTAACGGCAGGTGGCACTAAAAAGGCAAGACAGGCATGGTATGAGCTGGCAATACGAGACAATATATCTGTTAATATGGGAGATACGATATATTATATAAACACGGGCAGCAAAAAAGCATCATCAGATGTACAACGTGTTACAAGATATTATTATATCGACAAGAACGGTAAAGAAATCGACTTCGCTACGAATGAAGATGGCAGTCCTAAGACTGACCGAAAAGGTAACATCGTGCCACTTAATAAATCTCTCGAGAGTGAATACGAAAAATTAAAGAAACTTAATGACCCTATGGTCTTATCGAATGATAAAGGAAATAAAGCAAAAAAATACATTTCAAAAGACGATTTTATTCATAAAAAGTATCCACAAATTAAAGACTGTGACGTTGTAATATTCAATTGTGTCAGATTACCGAATGAAATTGTCGAAGACGAGGAAGATCATTTTTGTAACGATGAATTAGAGTACAATCGAGAGAAATATATCGATATGTTTAATAAACGCATCAAGCCACTATTGGTATGTTTCGATTCCGGTATTCGTAATACGACTAATGAAAAAGGTAAGATTGTTAATAATATTTTAATAACGAACCCAAGAGATCGTAAAGAATTCACCTTTAATGAAAGCCGACTTGTTGCAGGGCAACCATATGAGAGTATCGATCAAGATACCTACGAACAATTAATGACCATCGAGGATAAAGAAATAAAATTCTGGATTAATAGTAATATGGAACCTCCGTATACTAAAGAATGTGCTATCGATTGGGAAAATATAAAGAAAGACTACCTCGAACGACAGAATGAGTTGAAAAAGGAAGGTATTCGTCAAGAAAAAGAAATATATGATAATATTATTAACCATCTGACATCAGAAGATGTTAACAAAGTATTAGAAGAAGGTATATTACCCGATAAATTATTGAAACTAATAAATGAAGACGTTAATGACGGTAATTTCTACTCTAAGAAATTTAAGATAAAAATCGGTAATATTTATGATATTGTCGAAAAAGATTTCTCTAAAGGTGAAATCGATGACACTGAGTCAACGAACATTTGAATAATAAAAGGACATACTAAACACTAATATCATCAAATCTTCGAACAAGTGCAACATATCATAATAACAAGCAAAAAGACACCCAAAATAAAAGGGTGTCTTTTTTATTTCGTCTATATTTTTCGATAAATATCTGCTCTTTAATAAGTACCGCAATCAATCGTCGCACTTAATGACAGACCATCATCTTGTATCGTTAGCATATTATTAGGATTATTAGGACTTAAGGTAAGACTGATTGTCTGATTCTCGACCCTAATTGCATTACTACCATTCAAAGTCTTATTCGCTATTTGATTTTCCAATTTACCAATAGCAACATTGACATTATCTAAGGCGTTAACTGTTTCTCCGCTAGTACCCTTGGTATATCCATCTAATTTAATATCTTGTCCGTTTAACACAACGTCAGTAGATAAAGGTTTTTCATTTACCTTACGGGCAGTAAACGCATTCTCAATCTTTTTATCGACCGAATTATCACCTTGCATTAGACCCTCTAACGTAGTCTTATTACCATTTACAGCATTGTCTATGGCTTTTATCGCCATCTTAACATTTGTGTCAGACGGTTGTACGATAACTTCGTCCGAGTGAACGAACTTTACTTTTTCAGCATCTATTGTACCGAATTTCGTATTAATAGCCTCTTCAATTCCTTTGGTGAAAAAACCATCCTCACCGACACCCAAGAATTTGTCATCAGCCTTGACATTGCCTTTAACGACATTACTTTCTAAGACTAAGCCATCTTTGAATTCTTTTTCAGTTAAGAACTGACTGAGATTAACGCCGACCTTTGTGTAAGTTCCATCTGCCATGCTCATCGATAATACAAGATACTGTGGTTGACCTTCGATTTCACTCGCTCCGACAGAACCAATCGTAATTTCACCTGTAGACTCGTTGACACTGGCATTTGCATATCCTAACTTTGCATCCTTTAATAGTTGGTCTCTTGGGATATCAATAGTAGTACCTAACACTTTGTTGTTTTTGCCTACCAATTGATATTGTGACGCAAGTGTATTATCCGTGACACCTTCAACCCTTTTCAAGGTTATTTCAGTATCAAGGCCATCAGTACCGATTTTTAAGATATTTGTATCTGCGTTTGCAATTGCGACTTTAATGTTGGTATTTCCATCGTTCTCAGGAGGTGTAACCGTAATCGTCTTATCACTATTGGTGACTTTATTTTTGTTAATATCGGACTGTATTTTCGAAATCGTATTACCCAATTCACTTGGGGTTGAAGTCGGATCCGACAACTTTCTCCAATTTTCTTCCTTTTGAACCTCAGATAATTTAATACCATTTTTACCATCATTAGGTCCTACGTACATATATGTACTTTTATCTTCTCGAACATATACCTGAATACCTTCGTAAACGTAACAGTATTTTCCTGTTCCACCAAAAGTAGTCATGGCATTAGTCGTTAAGTCTGCTATGTTTTCTACAACAAGACGTGTATCCATTGCATCGCAAGATTTTGCGTCAAAAGGAGCTGGCACTTCTATATGTGTACCATATATAATTTTGCCCATTATATTTTTGTTTAAATAATTATTTTTATTAATAGGTTATTATTTCATAATTTCCACCACCGAGTGAACCACCAGTCCATTTATACAAGAAATAATTTACGGTTATACCATTAAACGTTTCCTGAACAGCAGAATTAGTTAGCGTGAAATTATTTAATTGTGGTATATCATACTTACCGCTGACTTTATTATATGAATTAACCGATTTTAATTTACGAGGAGTCTTAATCTGTAAAGGCTGGTCTGCCGATGTACCACTAAGTGCAATTCCCGTAAATTTCATACTACCCCATTTCTGAAGAGCATTTTTAGTAAAATTACCGTCAGCATTCTTGTCAATATATACAGGTACTGATACATTAATGGTTAAGGTATTTGAAGCCTTGAGACTACCTGCTGGATGCGGATTCGCTACTTCACCTTTATTCGTCGTCTGCATTGGATTTGTCATATGACCCTTAGAATCCTTAAACTGAGTTCCACCATCATAAGCTATAGTACCACTATAGACATATGTTCCGAGACCTAACTTACCTTCTTTTAAAACAACATTATTTTCTGCCGTACCACCGATTTCAACACCTGCATCGGTATTGGCGGCACCTGGTGTATATGTATACGTATAGGTAGCACCAGTCGCATCGCCCACATAATCTAATTTAGCTGTCGTACCATCTTCCACCTTAACTTCACCTTTGCTAAATGTATAATTCATATTTATATGCTGAGGAGCAACAGTACCTACTTCTACAATACTACCGTTAGTAAAACTGTCTTTAAAACTAATTGTACCGGAAGGATCTGTAATAGTAGGGTACACTGTTTTAAAGAGTATACTATCGAGAATTTCGGACAATGTCATTTCACGCAAGTCAGCAGCCGTTGTTCCTTGCACCAAATCACCCATTGTAGATGGCATTTTTAATGTTGAAGGAGATATTGGGGTAAATTTTAATTGCAAATCACTTGTACTGTTATCAGCCTTAGTTATTCTATATTTATCAGCATCCGCTGATGTATATTCATCAGCTTTCTTAACTTGTTCAATTGATTTGACAGCCTCTTTTGAACTATTTGAAACCTCTTTGATTGCCTCTGACAGTTTCTTGTCGGCATCATTTAGAGATGTAGCGTTATTTATAAAATCGGCATTACTATTTGCGACATATGTATCACCATCAAATCCCGAAAGGCTTGTAATTCTTGCCTTAACACTATCCAATGCGGCAGAAACACTTTCATCCGAAGCACCCGATTCGAGCAAAAACATCCTTCTAACAGTATCTTTTACATAAGCGATACCGATGATACATTTACTTCCGTCACCGTAGCGGTTAATAAGTATCTGTCCGTCTTTCAATTCATTTAATTTACCGTTCAATGCACTTATTGCCGATTCTTTATTTGGACTTAATTCGGCATTTCTAAGCAACTGAAGAACCTTTGAATTAGTACTCATTTTTCTTATAATTTTTTTCTTTATTATAGTTTATAAATACATTGACACACAATAGATGCCAATGTATTTATTGATTTTTTTTTAATATGTTCCGTAATCAATAGAGCCGTCGAATGATAAACCGTCTTCGTTAACACGTATGAGGTTATCAACTGAAGCCAATTTAATTTCAGATGTGATTGTATCCTCATTAACAGCCATTGCAACTGAATTCGTATTTGCGGCCTTTAACGATGGTTTCTTCTTAAGATTTTCGACATCAGTTTCAAGTGAGGTTAATTTGGCATCCTGCTTGTTATCATTACTAACAAGTTCAGTCACCTGCGACTCACATTCAGTCAAACGGTTATTTAATTCTGTATTATCTCCGCCGTCGTCTACTTTCTTCTGAAGTTCTTCGATTGCTAATTGTACTGTTTTGCCGTCTGCCAAATTGTAATCTTTTGCCTGATTAGAAACATACAATGAACCTTTGTCATTAATCAATGCATTAGATGCCATTTCTGATAACACAACGGTAGCTGAGAGAATGTCAGTACCTCCCTTATTAACCTCTTTATTGAGAATTATACCGCCTAAATGCTGTCCTTCCTGTACACCCCATTCATTATCTCTGATAGTATCAAGTAATTCAATTTCTTTGGCCTTTGCACGAGTCACTTCATCGGTAACAGCAGAGGTATTGGTGTTTACTTTGATTTTAACCTCAGCTAATTCATCCTTAGTAACAAAAGATGAAACGTCTTGATGTTCGGTCAGATAACCTTTAGCCTCGATTTCGTCTTTAGTGTATACATCAGCAGCGTTTGCCTTTAATGCAAGTGCTTCATCGACACCTACGACTTTGACACCATCGGCAGTAACTTCGAGATAAGATTGACTACCATCTGATTTTTTAACTGAGAATTTATTATCCACCAATGTTAATCCATCACCTGCGATGTAAGTATCAACCAAATCAGCAACATTTACATCAGTAACACTGACACCACTGGTAGTTTCAAAAGTGAATCTAATAATTTTCTCTCCCGCCAAATATTCTACATTAGTCAATAACTGATCCTTTGGAATATTAACTTCGCCAGATGGTTTACCGTCAACATATAATGTGTATTGTAAGTCACTTGTACTATTTTTCTCAATTGTAACAGAAGCAACCTTCTTATTGATTTCGACAGTTAAATCAGACTTAATCTTATTCTCGGCTTCAGTCGCTCTATTAAACTCATTAGTTAAACCTGTTGTCAAGACATCAATTGTCGACTGTAATTGTGTATCTGCGGCCTTATAATCAGAATCAAGGCTGTTTACCTTATTTGATAATTCAGTTTCCTTGGCCTTTGCACGTGCGACCTCATCGGTCAAGGCGGAATTAATCTTACCT
>HF994176.1 GCA_000436915.1 Prevotella sp. CAG:1092
GAACTGCTCGGCTTTGCCGCTTGCCACAAGCAAGAGCTTTTTGTTGCTCAGGAACTTATAAAAATAATCAAACTAAAGTGGGGCAAAATTTTTAAAAATCTCTCAAACAATTAATTATGGAAATGCAAAGCAAAGAACGAAAGATGTATATGCGCATCCGCAATGTCTGCGGTTTGCTCGGTGTTGTATTGCCATGGCTGGCATTATTCTCTGCCGGTCTGACGCCTCATCCCAGTTCCGAATGGTGGTGGAGCATATCTGCCACGTACTATCAGTCTCCCGCCTTGGTCGGAGTGTTGTGTCCCGCATCTTTGGTACTTATATCCTACATAGGGTATAATAAGACGGACAACTGGGTGACCAGCTTGAGTGGCGTGTTTGGTTTGGGCGTAGTACTTTTCCCTTGCAGTGTGTCATGGATACCCGAAGGGACACCCGTAGGATTCTTCCAGATACCTATTGAGATATCCCAGTATCTTCATAACGGGTGTGCATCGCTTTTCTTCCTGCTAATTGCGTTCAACAGTTATTTCCTTTTCACTAAGAGTGCTGGCGTGATGACATCGCGTAAGGTTATCCGCAACCGCATTTACCGCATCTGTGGTGGAGGCATGCTGCTATTTGAGGTTCTCTTTGCCATACTCTCTTTGTGTGATGCTCCAGGCTATATCGTCATGATAATCGAGATAATCCTCTTGCATCTCTTTGGTTTATCATGGCTGACAAAGGGCGAGGCCTTCCCTTGTTTTAATGATGTGGAGGAAGGATAGCACCGCTAACTTCACTCACAACATTTCCTTGTTATCGTTCCATCTGTATAGGATGCACCGACTCTCGTTAACATGCGACAGGCCGAACCGAAATGCCAACGTCATAGTCACGGAGAAAACTGCCCTAAAAAATGAAGACACCTGCAAAGACGCCAACCATCTCTCATTTTCAGCTCGTTAGAGTTAATATGATCAGGCATCTTATCCGTTTGCAATTTTAACGGGACAGTAGTGAATAACAATAGTGATATTTGTCTTATTATGGGAAGTTCTTGTCAATGTTTCAGACAACGGTAGCCTGAATCATGAAACAGTATCATGATTACCATAATTTCTGCCTTTGACATGATTGACTTGCGGTGATATTGCCGTTTCTTATCTGCTTTCAGTGTATATTTTTCCATCATGGCATCAAAAAACTTGCAAAAATCATCTGCAATTATTGCTGTCCGGTAAAACACAAAAGA
>HF994177.1 GCA_000436915.1 Prevotella sp. CAG:1092
GTTAGATACGTCTTTTAAAAACACTAAATCTTTAGATTCATAATCTTCTGGTCCCTTATAAATAAGCGTTGATATTTTATCATCATTTTTATGTGGGTATATTTCACAATATAATGTTGCCACATCAAAATCCCTACACAGTAAATGCGTATTTACTTCAATATAGTCAGAAAGTTTTTCCCATCCATTCTTTTCGAGAACGTCTTGCGTAATAGGTATAGGTTCTAAATCTTCTTCCTCGCATGTTTTGTATTCAAGTGGGTCTGTCTTCAATACAATATAATCATGAGAATATTCTCTACTATCCATGATTCTACCTA
Source organism: Prevotella sp. CAG:1092 (assembly GCA_000436915.1). Lineage (GTDB taxonomy): Bacteria > Bacteroidota > Bacteroidia > Bacteroidales > Bacteroidaceae > Prevotella. The sequence continues at coordinate 321 of HF994177.1, forward strand.
TTCTTCCGTCTACTTTTACAACGTCATATGGAATGTAAATATTTTTCATCATTTTTTTTTTCTTCGTTTTTCCAAATCCAAGCCTTACAGCCACAATCGTATATTCTATATATTTTTCTTTCAAGCATTATTTCATGTTCCGTCTTATTCTTGTCATAACCTTCGGCAACAAGCCTATCCTTTCTGTATTTAAATCTGTTCTCCCTTTTATTACTAACAACATAGAAGTAATTTGGTGCTGAGTCATGGTCGTGTGCGAAACCAAGTTTTGAATATACATTGCCTTTTGCCCACCTATTGTCTGAATAAGATATGACCTTATTTGGTTTATAGTGTTTAATAAACCACTTGAATAGCTTATTTGCACCACCAACGACCAATGTGTCTTTCTTAGTTGCAAACCTAACCAATTCCCAAGAACCTTCCGTTTTGTCACCTCCCATGTTTATCCTTGGTTTTCCAAACGTCATTAATGATACAAGTTCGTCGTTGTAATACAAACCTAAATTTACCGAGCTGTTTGACATTCCTTGAATATGGTTTTCGTTTAAAAACAAATTCTTATCTTTTACAGATACGGTTTTCAACTCGCATTTACGTGCATATACCTTATTCTTGGTTTTGTGTAGCATATTGGATAGCATAGATTTCCATATGTCCGATTTATTAAGCCATTCATCCTCAAATATGTGTATAAGCCTAATTCCGTGTTTCTCACATTC
>HF994178.1:0-18778 GCA_000436915.1 Prevotella sp. CAG:1092
ATTGAGATTGCTTGCGGATTTTAGGGTTATTATTCGTTGTATATTCTAAATAAAAGTTTGTTTATCCATCCGATGGAGAATTTAAACCAACGGTATTTGGCAACAGGCTTGCCACCAAAATTAAGAATGAATTTGCGATGTGGGTTGCCTGGAGTAGGAAGACCTGCATCAAGGAATCTGAAGTGAGCATAACCTTGGTTGTTGGCATAGTCTATAGCTTTCCACACCATAATATAATTAGGGTGCAGATGCATATAGCGTTTATTGCGTGATGCAAGAAACCAAAGATAAGCATTTGATTCAGAATAGGCACATACGCATCCACCAATAAGCTTGTCTTTGTATTTCAGAACAAACACATTAGCATTCTTGCTTTTAGCAAGTTCAAGGAATTGATTGTAGGGTGGGATGAGTCTGCGCAGGTTAAGCCTATTGTTATTGCGTAGGATGGTATAGAACGCCTTAATATCTGAATCTGTATCGGCTATTTCTACTTTGATATTATCAGTATCCATATTCGCAATATATTTCTGAGCTTTTGGCAAAAGTCGCTCTTCTGGTGATTTGGAATGAAGAGAGTTGTGAACTTCTTGCCAGTTTACACAGAAATAGCCTTCCTTACGAAAATAGCGATAGCCAAACATCTTTTGCGAAAGGTCGCTAAATTCTACAAACAAGCAAAGCTTACGGCGAAACTTCCTAGTAATGGCTTTAAGCATCATGCCAAAAACCTTTTCTTTGTCAGTACATGTAGGCTCATAGTCGCCTTCGCCATGTATGCGCCCTTGGGTAAACAAATATGGAGGCATGAGAGAGCCACGCCTACGTATTGTTGCCAACATATGGGCAACAACTATTCCTTCGTCGGTAGTAGCAACTGCCATATATGGCGATTGCGCCGAAGAGCGTTCTATAATGCCAAACAGCTCTACGCTATGAAAGAAGTTGTTGCATGTCATCTGTGGCAACTCTTTGCTATTGCTTATTATGCTTACCCTGATGTTTTGCATAATGCAAAATTAGAAAAATATTGATGAAGTTCAAAACTTTTATAAGTCTTTAACCAATAAGGTAATGAATAGGGAAAGGATAAGATAGGCTACGCTCAGGAATGGAAAACAAAAACTGCGTATTTTGTTTTGTCATTCCATTCGCTTGCACTATCTTTGCAATATGATAAACTATGATTTGAAAAAGATAAAGGCCATCGTGTTTGATGTAGACGGAGTATTGTCGATGCAAACTGTTGCCATGGATGTTGAGGGCCAACCTCTGCGTACAGTAAATATTAAGGATGGATATGCCATACAGTTGGCTCAGAAGTTAGGACTGAAGATAGCCATTATAACAGGCGGACATTCAGTCTCAATAAGAAAGAGATATGAGTATCTGGGAGTTGAAGACGTATACATGAAGGCAGCCGTAAAGACAGAAAGTTATGCTGAGCTGAAGAAGAAGTATTCGCTTAGCGATGATGAGATTATGTATATGGGCGACGACATTCCAGACTACCAGCTAATGCGCCTTTGTGGTTGTCCTTGTTGTCCTAAGGATGCTTGCTCTGATATTAAGGCAATAAGCCTTTATATTAGTGATAAGAATGGTGGGTGCGGTTGTGCTCGTGATGTGATAGAGCAAGTGCTTAGAGCTCAAGGCAAATGGCTCGATGATGCTAAAGCTTTTGGATGGTAACTTATTGTTGAACAATATATTTATCTCAAAACTATGAAGTATAAGATTATATTGTCCTCTAACTCTCCTCGTCGAAAAGAATTGTTGGCAGGACTTGATTTAGACTATGAGGTTAGGGTAGTGGATGGCATCGATGAGAGCTATCCTCACGACCTTCCGGCATCAAAAATACCAGTATACATATCAAAGAAAAAGGCTGCTGCTTATACTATTGGCGAAGGAGAATTGGTGCTGACTGCTGATACCGTTGTTGTGCTTGGTGATGAAGTTTTGGGAAAGCCAAAAGATGAAACCGACGCTAAACGTATGCTTAGAGAATTGAGTGGCAAGACGCATCGGGTTATAACAGGTGTTTGCTTGACTACAACTAGTAAGCAACAAGCTTTTGCTGTTACAACGGATGTAACTTTCAAGACTCTTACCGACGAAGAAATAGATTATTACGTCACACAATATAAGCCATTAGACAAGGCTGGTGCCTATGGCATTCAGGAATGGATAGGATATATTGGCGTAACTTCGCTTAATGGTAGCTATTTTAATGTGATGGGATTGCCTGTTCAAAGAATATACGAAGCGTTAAATAACTTTTAGTTCTTTACATTTCAATTCTTCACTCTTCATTTATCTTCTAATCTGCCCGAAGCCAACCAGTCTGTCGGTACGTCCGCCTATAGGGCAATAGTATACCAAGGCTTGGTATTGGTTTTCGGTTTGATAGAAGTTGCCTTCTGAAGGCACAGGTGCTGTGGTTCCGTCATTACGTAACCACAGATATTGATAAGAATAGTAGCCTTGTTTTAGCGGAAGAGTTGTTGTGTATAGTTGTGCCAAATCATCATATTGCATCTCGTACTTAGGCTCAAAGCGGTCGTAAGTCCAAGAGGCATTGAGATAAACCTTACCTTCAAGGCGTGGAGACTTTAAGCGGAAATGAGTGAGAATGTAATCAGACGAATAGTCATTCTCAAAATTATCGCTATTTCTTATATAGAAAGCGCCATTAGCATCCTCGTCGTAAATATAACTTTGGCGCGGCTCGTCTGTCCAAATCATGGCGTTATAGTTTTCACCATCCCAAGATATTGTTTCTACACCGAGGGTAGGATGTCCTGGGTCAAGAATTTCAAACTTTCTATATTCATTGCCGCCATTAAAGATGAAGTCGCGACAATGATCCCAACGCAGCCCATCACTCATCAAATATTGTGGCTTAGCGTTGACCACAGCATTATCCCATCTTCCGTTTTGCATCACCACAGTTTTTATTTGTGTTTCTGGCGATGTGACAGTAAGATTTCCATATTTCAAATCCATAGCTATCTGCTGATGACATTTGTTGATGTCGCAGTCGGTATTGGTAGTCATAGAAAGCCCAACTTTCATCAAAGGTTCAACAACCATAAAACAGACGGTAAGGATAGGTGTGTCGTCATTATTATTGTCGACTACAGTAAGGCGATAGTTGCCACCTATCTTCAGTCGGCAACGCTCATTAGGTATCTGTAGCGAATAATGAGTGTATAGGGTGTTGGTATTTATCGACTCTACGAGGTCGTCGATAGGATTGTCCTCATAGTAGCCTTCGCAATAGTCGCTTGTGAAGATTTCTTCGGATGTTGTCCAATCTGCTTCACAATGTTCTATACGATATGTATATCTATGATACTCGTGGGTGAGGTCATCAAACGAAATGTTTATTGGTTCTCCACCAAGCTGAGTAATTGGCGGTAAAAGCCAATCTTTGCCTGCTACTACTTGTAGTGAAGTAATGGTTGGCGAGAGAATCTCGTGTCTTTGTGCTATAACAGGCGAGAAAGAGGAAAACAATAAAAGGGTACATGCACAACGGCATGCACCCTTAATATTGGATGTAATGATATTCTTTATGATAGAATGATTACTCACCCTTGATAGCTGCTACACCTGGAAGAACCTTGCCCTCGATAGCCTCGAGCAAAGCACCACCACCTGTTGAGATATAAGAAACCTGATCAGCCAAGCCGAACTTGTTGATACAAGCTACTGAGTCGCCACCACCAATGAGTGAGAAAGCACCTTCCTTAGTAGCCTCTGCAATTGCCTCAGCAATAGCCTTTGAACCACCAGCGAAGTTGTCGAACTCGAATACACCAGCAGGACCATTCCAAAGGATAGTCTTAGCACCCTTGATAGCATTAGCGAAGAGCTCGCGAGTAGCTGGACCTGCGTCCATACCTTCCCAACCATCAGGGATATCGTTAGATGGGCAAACCATAGTGTTGCAATCGTTCTTGAAAGCGTCGCCACAGATAGAGTCTGTACCAAGTACGAGGTTTACGCCATTCTCCTTAGCCTTCTTCATTACGTCGAGAGCTACGTCGAGCTTGTCGTCCTCGCAAATTGACATACCAATCTTACCACCCTGAGCCTTAGCGAATGTATAAGTCATACCGCCGCAAAGAATCAAGTTGTCAACCTTTGTAAGCAAGTTTTCGATGATACCAATCTTGGTAGAAACCTTAGAACCACCCATGATAGCTGTGAATGGGCGCTTGATGTTGCCGAGAACTGCGTCAACAGCCTTAACTTCCTTCTCCATCAAATAGCCAAGCATCTTGTGATCCTTGTCGAAGTAGTCTGCGATAACAGCTGTAGAAGCGTGCTTGCGGTGAGCTGTACCGAATGCGTCCATAACATATACGTCAGCGTAAGAAGCCAACTTCTTAGCAAATTCCTTCTGGCTTTCCTTCATAGCCTTCTTTGCCTCGTCGTATTCTGGAGTACCCTTCTCAACACCTACAGGCTTGCCTTCCTCTTCTGGGTAGAAACGAAGGTTCTCAAGCAACAAAGCCTCACCTGGCTTAAGGGCTGCAGTAGCCTCAGAAGCGTTAGCGCAGTCTTTAGCGAACTTAACCTCTACACCAAGGCGCTCAGAAACCTTAGCAACAATCTGAGAAAGAGAGAGCTTTGGATTAACCTTACCCTTAGGCTTACCCATGTGGCTCATCATGATGACTGCACCGCCATCAGCCAAAATCTTCTTAAGAGTAGGGAGGGCACCACGGATACGGGTGTCGTCGGTTACATTACCATTCTCGTCCAATGGAACGTTAAAATCTACACGAACGATTGCCTTCTTACCGGCAAAGTTAAATTGATCGATTGTCATTTTACTTTGTATATTAATAAAATTAAAACTATTCTCTATAATATCTACATTCAAAGATACTGCAAAGGTAACAAAAAAACTCAATATGTCGGTATTCAATACCAATTATTTAGATTTTTTTGCTTAGAACCTACGTTGCATGTATCAAACTGCAATGTGGGGTTTATAAAAGAAGGGTGTCAGATATGAAATCGTTGTTGTTGATTTCATATCTGACACCCTACTATATATTATTATCCATTCATAGATAGCAAGAACTCGTCGTTGTTGTGGGTTCTCACCATTCTGTCGTGAATAGAGTTCATGGCCTCGATAGGATTCATATCGGCAATATACTTTCGAAGTATCCACATACGATCCAAAGTCGTCTTGTCTTGCAACAAGTCGTCGCGACGTGTACTTGAAGCAACGAGGTTGACAGCTGGGAATATACGCTTGTTTGACAAGCTGCGATCGAGCTGCAACTCCATATTACCAGTACCCTTGAATTCTTCAAAGATAACCTCGTCCATCTTGCTTCCAGTATCAATAAGTGCTGTTGCTATGATAGTGAGCGAACCGCCACCTTCTATATTACGTGCTGCACCAAAGAAGCGTTTAGGCTTTTGTAGTGCGTTGGCATCAACACCACCTGTAAGCACCTTGCCGCTAGCAGGAGCTACTGTATTGTATGCACGTGCCAAACGAGTGATTGAGTCGAGGAAGATAACTACATCATGTCCAGACTCTACCATTCTCTTTGCCTTTTCCAAAACAATACCTGCTATCTTTACGTGGCGTTCTGCTGGTTCGTCGAATGTAGAAGCGATAACTTCGGCATTTACGGTACGAGCCATGTCGGTAACTTCCTCAGGACGCTCATCGATAAGCAACATCATAAGATATGCCTCAGGATGGTTAGCTGCGATGGCATTAGCGATGCTCTTCATCAATATTGTCTTACCTGTCTTTGGCTGAGCTACGATGAGCGCACGCTGACCCTTTCCGATAGGAGAGAAGAGGTCTACTATACGAGTTGACAAGTTTGTTGTCTGTTGGTCGCCACAAAGATTGAACTTCTCGTCAGGGAATAATGGTGTGAGATGTTCAAATGGTATGCGGTCGCGTATTTCTGATGGTGTACGACCATTAATAGTGTTGATGCTTGTAAGAGGGAAGTATTTTTCGCCATCGTGTGGAGGACGAACCGAGCATTCCACTACATCGCCAGTCTTCAGACCATACTTCTTTACCTGCTGTGTAGATACGTAAACATCGTCTGGTGATGAAAGATAATTATAATCACTTGAACGAAGGAAACCATATCCGTCAGGCATTATCTCTAATACACCATTAGCCTTGATGATATCAGCAAAGTCGTATTCCTTTTGTTGTGGTTCTTCTGGCTGCTGCTGATATTGTGGCTGATATTGTGGTTGAGAAGGAGTAGGGGTTGATATGGTTGGATTATCAAACATATCATAATTTGGAGTTACACCCTGGTCCTCAATAGGAAGGTCGACCATGATAATAAAATCAGTACCATCGGCAGGGTCTCCACTCCATACGCCATCGATATTCTCTTGGGTGAATTCTTCTGGTTCGTTGTTGGTATTCTGACGGTTAGCCATCTTTGTCTGAAGCTGTTCTATAAGTTCCTTGTTGTCGTCAGAATTTGTTGGTACATATTGCTCTTCTGGCACGAAGCTTTCTGCTTGGGCAAGCTGTGCTGAATCTTTTGTTTCGGCTGCAGCTACCTCTTCATTTTGTTCTGCTTCAGCTGTTGGAACAATAGCATTATCATCTTTTTCAATGTTATCTATGCTGTCATCAACGCTTTCTATGCTGTTAGGCATATTTTTATGAGCTTCTTCGAGCAGAGCTAATATTTCTCTTTCGCGCTTTGTCTTAGGCCCACGATGCTTAGGCATTGCTGCAAGTTCTGCTTTCAGAGCCGCTACATCAATGTTGTTGGTGTTTGTAGACAAATCTTGTGGAGTGTTATCAAGAATTTCTTCTTTAGTGTTTTCCGTAGACATGCTCTCTTTAGTTTGGTTATCTTCTACAATTTCTGGGGTTGTTATATTAGAATTTGCATTATTAGAATTTGCTGTTGTAACATCGCTGAATAGTGTTTTTTCTGAAGGCTGCTGTATTTTATTCTTTTTCACGTCATAATTTTCGCCTTCTTTGCCATGTACAGAATAAACTCTGTCTGTGTCCTTCTTCAGTATTCGTGTGCGTTTTCTTTTACCTCCTAATGGATTCTTGCTACCCTCAACAATTGCTTGTTGGTCAAGAATGGCGTAAACCAATTCTTCTTGAGTGGAATTCTTAGAGGAATTTATACCCAAGGTATTAGCAATATCTTCCAATTCGGAGATACTTTTAGATACTAATTCGTCTTTGCTATACATATATAATGTGTATAAGAAGTTTTGAATGATTTATAAAGGAGTTTCAAGAACTGTAACTCCTAATTGCTAAAAACATTGCAAAGATAATGAATTTGTCTGAATATATTTAAATATAATTAGAAAAAGACGTTTATATTAACAAATATTAATACCGATGATTATTAATGTATGAAATAAAAAAAGAGTCGACCCTAAAAAGAGTCGACTCTTATAAATATATGGTTTAGATGTGATTACTCACCCTTAGCCATTTTAGCCTTGAGCTCAGCGAGAACGTCGAGATCACCAAGTGATGTACCTGCAGCAACGTTGTTGATTACAGGAGCGTCGTTCTTCTTAGTTGTGTGCTTCTTAGCTGGCTTTGGCTCTTCCTTACCCTCTTCGAATGTACGAGAGTGAGAAAGGATGATGCGCTTTGTTTCCTTAACGAACTCGATTACCTTGAAGTCGAGCTCTTCACCAAGCTGAGCCTGTGTGCCATCTTCCTTAACGAGGTGCTTTGGAGTAGCGAAGCCCTCACCACCTTCGTTGAGAGTGATAACAGCGCCCTTGTCCATCATCTCGGTAATCTTTCCTGTGTGAACAGAACCTGGAGTATAGATTGTCTCGTATGTATCCCAAGGATTCTCTTCGAGCTGCTTGTGACCAAGGCTCAAACGACGATTCTCCTTGTCGATTTCGAGAACTACAACATCGATTTCTGCACCCTGAGTTGTGAACTCAGATGGATGCTTAACCTTCTTTGTCCAAGAGAGGTCAGAGATGTGGATAAGACCGTCAACACCTTCCTCGAGCTCTACGAAGATTCCGAAGTTAGTGAAGTTGCGTACCTTTGCTGTGTGCTTGCTGCCTACAGGATACTTGCTTTCAATATTCTCCCATGGATCTTCCTTAAGCTGCTTGATACCAAGGCTCATCTTGCGCTCCTCACGGTCGAGAGTGAGAACTACTGCCTCTACCTCATCGCCTACGTGCATGAACTCCTGAGCTGAGCGGAGGTGCTGGCTCCAAGACATTTCAGAAACGTGGATAAGACCCTCTACGCCAGGAGCAATCTCTACGAATGCGCCGTAGTCAGCGATAACAACAACCTTACCCTTAACGTGGTCACCAACCTTGAGGTTTGCATCGAGAGCATCCCATGGATGAGGAGTGAGCTGCTTCAAACCGAGAGCGATACGCTTCTTCTCATCATCGAAGTCGAGGATAACAACGTTAATCTTCTGATCAAGAGCAACAACCTCGTGTGGATCGCTTACGCGGCCCCAAGAGAGGTCTGTGATGTGGATGAGTCCGTCAACACCACCGAGGTCAACGAATACACCATAAGATGTGATGTTCTTAACAGTACCCTCAAGAATCTGACCCTTCTCAAGCTTAGAGATGATTTCCTTCTTCTGAGCCTCGAGTTCAGCCTCAATAAGAGCCTTGTGAGAAACAACCACGTTGCGGAACTCCTGGTTGATCTTAACAACCTTGAACTCCATAGTTTTGCCTACGAATACATCGTAGTCACGTATAGGATGAACGTCAATCTGGCTACCTGGCAAGAATGCTTCGATACCGAATACGTCAACAATCATACCACCCTTAGTGCGGCACTTGATATAACCCTGGATAACCTCCTCGTTGTCAAGAGCAGCGTTAACACGCTCCCAGCTCTTGCTCAAGCGAGCCTTCTTGTGAGAGAGTACCAACTGACCCTTCTTGTCTTCCTGGTTCTCTACATAAACTTCAACCTTGTCACCAACCTTGAGGTCTGGGTTGTAACGGAATTCAGATGCAGGAATGATACCGTCGCTCTTGTAACCGATGTTAACGATAACTTCCTTCTTGTCTACAGAGATTACAGTACCTTCTGTAACCTGGTGTTCTGAAACCTTGTTAAGGGTTTCGTTGTAGGCCTTTTCAAGCTCTTCCTTGCTTGCGCCTGTGCTTGCGCCATTTTCAAATTCTTCCCAATTGAAGTCCTGTAATGGCTCAACGTTCTTTAAGTTTGACATGTTAATTAATAATGTTTTAAAATTAATAAAGTTGGACTTTATGTTAATTGATTAATGGGCCAATTGCCCACAAATTGGATGCAAAGGTACGAATTTATTTCTTTTCTACAAAAATATTTCCTTGATTTTTAATAACTTGTCCATAAGTTAGTATTATTTTTTATTTTTGATGAACATTTTTCTATAAACATTTTGTGCTTTTTGTTTTTATTTTCTACCTTTGCACATACTATGGAATACAAAGAAACAGACATCAAGGGTGTTTGGATTATTGAACCTAAAGTTTTCAATGACGCCCGTGGTTACTTCATGGAAGCATGGAAGAAGGAAGAGTTTGAGGCTCATGTCGGCAAAGTAGACTTTGTGCAAGACAATGAGTCTAAGTCTTCGTATGGCGTTCTTCGTGGTCTGCACTACCAGAAAGGAGATTTCTCGCAAGCTAAGCTTGTTAGAGTTATCAAGGGTAGAGTAGTAGACGTAGCTGTTGACATACGCAAATCTTCTCCAACTTTCGGAAAGTATGTAATGGTAGAGTTGAGCGAAGAAAACAAACGTCAGCTTTTTATTCCACGTGGCTTTGCACATGGCTTTTTGGTTTTGAGTCAAGAAGCTATATTCGCTTATAAGGTTGATAATGTTTATGCTCCTCAGTCGGAAGCTTCAATAAGATGGAATGATGAGACTTTAGCTATTGAATGGCCGATAGATATGAGCAATGTTGTGACAAGCGATAAGGATCTTAAGGGTAAATCTCTTAATGATGCAGAATTGTTTGTCTAATATGTACATCTAAATACTTAAGTTTTGAGAAAGTCGTTAATATACATATCTATGCTGTTGTTGCTCTATGCTTGTGGTGGAGAACAAAAGCAGAATATACCTGAGGTGAAAGAAGACCTTAAGGCAAAGCAACTATTGCAAGGTATTTGGCTAGATGACGATGCTGGCGATGTAGTTTTCAAGATACATGGTGATACCATTTTCTATCCTGATACTACGAGCATGCCTGTGGCATTTAAAGTCTTAGCCGACACTTTGGTGTTGAATGGTGCTAAGAGTTCTAAATATCCAATATTAAAACAGACTGCACATTTATTTATCTTTGCCAATCAGAATGGTGAGCAGATAAAACTTGTGAAGAGCGAGGACGCTTCTGATGATTACTTTTTTGAAGGTAAAAAGGTTAGACCTTTAAATCAGAACAAGCTGATTAAGCGTGATACTATTTTAGTATATGGTGAAGATAAATATCATTGCTACGTGCAAGTGAACCCAACAACTTTCAAGGTTGTTAAGTCGAGCTATAATGATAATGGTGTGGCTGTAGACAATATCTATCACGACAATATTGTTCACCTTAGTGTTTTTAAAGGAGCAGCAAAAGTCTTTTCTTCCGATTTCAAGAAGCGTAACTTTGAGAAGCATGTACCTGCAGAAATTCTTCAAGAAGCGATATTGAGCGATATGCTATTTTCAAAAATTGATGCGTCTGGTGTGCATTATGTAGCTGTTTTAGGAATTGGTGATACTCGAATTTCTTATGATGTAGAAGTCGTTGTAAGCTTTGATGGCAAACTTCATATGTCGGTAGCTAAATAGATATATAATAATAAGGTGGCTTGATAGGTCTATAATATATAATAAGGTGTAGCCAATAATTATTGAACATAATAAAACGCACTTAGATTTTGGTAAATGCCAATCTCTAAGAGCGTTTCTTTTTATTTCTCAAATCCTTTTGTTTGATTTGAATTTAAACTCGTGTTTGTCTTGCTTTTGTTTGAGCTACATTTAGGATGTAGTCAGCCAACTTCTCAAATCCATTAATAGTATCAAGATAGAAAGCACCAAGCTTATAGTCGTATGCTCCTTCAGAGAGTTGCTCTAAGTTGTCTGCTCTAAGATCATTTCTCAAGTTGTTTATAGAGTTTTCAATCTCGTAGCTCTTTGCTATATCGTGACCTTCGCCCTCAGCTTGTCCTAAGGCGTTGACCATAAGCTGCATGGCTTCGCCAACCAATCCTTCCATCTTCTTGATGTTTGCAAGTTGCTTGTCTGTAAAATGTTCTTTGCAGTTGCTGCGTTTGCGAGATAATGTTCTTGCAATATTAAAGTTGCAGTCGCCAATACTCTCCAAGTCGTCTATCTCTCTAAGCATTCTCATCATCTGAAGTTTTGCTTCATCAGAAAGTCGACCTTCGGCAATATGTTGCAGATAGTGAGCAATCTCATATTCCATATTATCCGTGATATTCTCGTACTTTTTAACTTTATCAAAGAGCTTTTCAAAATCCTCATCTTTCTCGATGTTGTGCATATCGAGCAAGGTGTTGAACTGTCTTTGGCAACGTATAGCAAATTGAGATATCTCTTTGCGGGCTTGAATTATTGACAACTCTGCAGTAGAAAGCAAACCAGCTGTGATATATTGCAATTTCTCAGGCTCTTCTGCATCCTTCTCAGGCAATACTTTGCATACAAACTGCTCAATCTGTGGCACAAACCATATTAATAATAAGGTGTTGGCAATATTAAATGCTGTATGGAAAGCAGAAAGCTTGTAGAGAGGATTATCTGCTCCGCCCATCACATCTGTTACCATCCAACTGATAAAGTCGCAAGCAGGGTAGAAGACTAATAACACAACCACTACTCCAAATACGTTGAAGAACATGTGAGCCAAGGCTGCTCGTCTGGCTTGAGTGTTTGCTGTAAGCGAAGCTATAAATGCAGTTATCGTAGTACCGATATTTTGTCCCATCGCAAGGGCTGCTGCTTGCTCAAAGCCAAATCCTGGAATATTCATTCCGAAGAGCATCAAGGTGATAGCCATAGTTGCGGCAGAAGCCTGCACAAGCATAGTTACTAATGCGCCAACTGTCACGAAGAGGATGATTGTGAAGAACGAATCGCAAGGCACATGTGCAAGCATTCCTGCTACCATGTCGCCTATGTTCATGGCTGTAGCTGCATCCTGAAGGAATGTCAATCCCATAAACAAGAATGAGAATCCGAAAACAAATTCTCCGATACTCTTACGCTTGGATTTTCCTGAGAAAATAAGAGGTAATCCGATAGCTAAGAGAGGGATGGCAAAGGCTGAAATGTTAACCTTAAATCCTACTGCTGAGATTATCCATGCCGTGACCGTGGTGCCGATGTTGGCTCCCATTATCACGCCTATAGACTGACGTAGCGTCATCAGTCCGGCATTTACAAAACTCACTACCATTACGGTTGTAGCTGACGACGATTGGATGAGGGCTGTAATGCCCACACCTGTCAACACACCCATCAATCGGTTCTTTGTCATAGCTCCGAGTATGGAGCGAAGGCGATCGCCTGCAAATTTCTCCAAGCCTTCACTCATTATCTTCATTCCGTATAGGAACAAAGCCAACGAGCCTACCAAGGAGAAAATGTTGATTAAAGTGCTCATAAAATGTACTGTATCAATATCTGCTGCAAAGATATTACATTTCTGTTACTTAACAATTAAACGGATGTTACAATATTGTTACATTATGCTTTGACATGAATTTGTAATAATGTTGTTACCCGCAGGTAACAATATCACTATATATTTGCAAAAAACTTAAAAGTATATGGATATGGAAACTGCAAAGAGAATTCAAGCCATCTTTGGCTATTCAAGAATTATCGTCCTTTTGGTTATTTTGGCTTTGTGTTGGTTTGGTATGAATGGTATGCTGTAAACCATTCATAATCAAATCCATAACAACAATGTTGCAGGCTATTTTTCTTCAAGCATAGCCTGCAATCTTAACATCTCGTCTCGATATTGTGCAGCCTGCATAAAGTCGAGATTCTTGGCAGCTTGCTTCATAAGAGCCTCGGTATTTTCGATACTCTTCTTTAGTTCTGCTGTCGACATCTTTCTTACTATTGGGTCTGCAGCAAATGCGCTTGCATCAGGTTCGATATAAACTTGCGATGCATATCCTGCCGACTTCTTGCTTGTTGTAGATTCGCTTGTCGAAGCAGATGTGAGCGAACCCTTTATAGATTTCTGAATCTGCTGTGGCGTAATGCCATGCTCCTCATTATATTTAAGCTGAATAGTGCGTCGGCGCATGGTTTCGTCGATAGTGCGTTGCATGCTCTCCGTGATGTTGTCGGCATACATAATTACCTTGCCATTAACATTACGAGCTGCACGTCCTGCTGTCTGAGTCAAGCTACGATGGCTACGCAAAAAGCCTTCTTTGTCGGCATCTAAGATGGCAACAAGCGATACCTCAGGAAGGTCAAGTCCTTCACGAAGAAGGTTTACTCCTACCAGCACATCAAAGACTCCAGCTCTAAGGTCGTTCATTATCTTTACACGGTCAAGTGTTGCTACATCGCTATGTATGTAATTAGCTCGTATATCGTGATTTAAGAGATATTCCGTAAGCTCTTCAGCCATACGCTTAGTAAGGGTAGTTACGAGAGTTCGCTCGTTGCGATGACAACGAGTCAAGATCTCATCCATCAAGTCGTCTATCTGATTTTCTGATGGTCGAACCACAATCTCTGGGTCGAGGAGTCCGGTTGGTCTAATGATTTGTTCCACTACAACTCCTTCTGCTTCTTGCAATTCATAATCGGCAGGAGTGGCAGAAACATAAATCACCTGGTTCATCATTTCGTGGAACTCCTCAAACCTTAATGGGCGGTTGTCGAAAGCTGCAGGCAGACGGAAGCCAAACTCCACAAGGTTTTGCTTTCTTGCACGGTCGCCACCATACATGGCATTAATCTGTGGCACACTTACGTGGCTCTCGTCAATAACCATGAGATAATCCTTCGGGAAGAAGTCGAGCAAACAATAAGGCCGTTCGCCAGCCTCGCGACCATCGAAATACCTTGAATAGTTCTCTATACCCGAACAATGCCCTAACTCCTTTATCATCTCCATGTCGTACTCTACGCGCTCCTTTATTCGTTGCGCTTTGATGTTGTCGCCAAGATCGGTAAAGAAGTCTATCTGTTTAACCAAATCATCCTGTATCATCTTTATCGCCTTTGTGGTTTGATCTTGTGATGTTACAAAGAGATTGGCAGGATATATCTGATATGTTTCAAATGACGCTAATCTGCGCATGGTGATGTGGTCAACCTCTTCGATAGAGTCAATCTCATCGTCCCACCAGCTCACTCTCAGAATGTTGTCGCTATAAGCCATGGCGATGCTAACGGTATCGCCTTTTACCGAGAAATTGCCTCGTTCAAGATTTATGTCATTTCTTACATATAATGAAGCTACAAGCTGGCGTAAGAATTCGTTGCGGTCAAGCTTCTGTCCACGACCAATCTTGATGATACTCTCGTTCATCGCGGTTGGACCACCCATACCGTAAATACATGAAACAGATGATACAACGATAACATCTTTGCGGCCTGACAATAAGGCACTTACCGCACCAAGACGAAGCTTGTCAATCTCTTCGTTTATAGCCAAGTCTTTTTCTATATACACATCCTTTGATGGAATGTAAGCCTCAGGCTGATAATAATCATAATACGATACATAATACTCTACAGCATTATCAGGGAAAAATCCTTTCATTTCTTCATACAATTGTGCTGCAAGAGTTTTGTTGTGGCTAAGTATCAACGTTGGTTTGTTAACGTTGGCAATAACGTTAGCCACGGTAAATGTTTTACCTGAACCAGTAACGCCCAAAAGTACCTGAGCCGATACGTCTTGTTCGATACCTTCTGTTAGTTGCTTAATGGCTTCTGGTTGGTCGCCTGTAGGCTTATATTTTGATGTCAACTTGAAATTCATAGCGCAAAAGTACTAATTTTCCATTATTTACTGTAATTTTTTGCTAAAAAACGTGTAACATACTTTGATAATAAAGGAATTATGTGTAATTTTGCAATTCAAAACACAAAATATGAAGAAAAGAATACTTTATGCATTGTCATCCTTGCTCTTGTTGAGCAGTTGTGCCCACGAATTTAATCGTGTGTACAAGGCTGATAACTTCCATTACAAATATGAATATGCAAAGGAATGTTACGCCAAGGGACAATACACTCGCGCGATAACTCTTCTTCAAGAACTTATCACTTTGGAGAAAGGTACAGAGAATGCTCAGGAGAGTCTTTATATGCTTGCCATGGCAGAGTATAGCAATAAAGACTACGAGACAGCAGCTGAGTATTTCAAGAAGTATTGTTCAAGCTATCCACGTGGTATTTATGTCGAAAGAGCTAAATACTATGTTGGTCAAAGCTTGTTTGAGAGCACTCCAGAGCCACGTCTCGACCAGTCGATGACAGTCCAAGCCATCACTTCTTTCCAGGAGTTTTTGGATCTCTTCCCTGATTCAAAGATGAAGCCACAGGCGCAGAAGCGATTGTTTGAACTTCAAGACAAGCTCGTTACCAAGGAGCTGTATTCTGCACAACTTTATTATGATCTTGGTTCATACTTTGGCAACTGTACAAGTGGCGGCAACAATTATGAAGCTTGCATCATTACCGCTCAGAATGCTCTAAAAGACTATCCATATACATCTCTTCGCGAAGAGTTCTCGTTGCTTATTATGAAGAGCAAGTATGAATTAGCTCAGCAGAGTGTAGAAGAAAAGAAGCTTGAACGTTTCCAAGATGCTGAAGATGAGTGCTACGGCTTCATCAACGAATATCCAGACTCAAAGGATAGGGCAACTGCTGAGAAGTATATTAAGAAATGTAAGGAAGTAACTAAAGATTAACATTATATAAAAATTATATCATCAATGGATTACAAAAAGTCAAAGGCTCCAGTTAACACCGTTACTCGCAACATTATGGATTTGTGTGACGAGACTGGAAACATCTATGAGAGTGTAGCTATTATCGCAAAGAGAGCTAACCAAATCTCTGCAGAGATAAAGCAAGACTTGAGCAAGAAGCTCGCTGAGTTTGCTTCTTACAACGACTCTTTGGAGGAGGTGTTTGAGAATCGCGAGCAGATTGAAATCTCAAGATACTATGAGAAGTTGCCTAAGCCAACACTTCTTGCTACAGAAGAATTTGTTGAAGGTAATATTTATTGGCGCGATCCTTCTAAGGACGCTGCTCAAACTCAGGAATAATGATACAACGTAAGCAATCTCTATTCCTTTTGGTAGTCTTCGTGTTGTCTATCGTTGGAGCTATGCTTCAGGTTGGCAATATTGAACCATCAGGAATGGGTGTAGGCGATAATGTGTATAGCCTCTGCATCTTGCATGCTGATGGCTCACGTGTCTACGCTTCTTTCCCTTTGTTGGTCATCTATACCTTGAATGGAATCCTTTCGTTGGCAACAATCTTCTTGTTTAACAACAGAAAGTTGCAAATGAAACTTTGCTCTCTTGGTATTGCGTTGATGGCAATATGGTATCTTGCATTTGCATATCTTTGCGTAAGCGTATTCCCTGAGGCAGGAACATTCCATCCGTCCTTCTCGGTATGCTTGCCAGTAGTATGCTTGATTCTATATGTCATGGCTCATGCAGGCATCAACAAAGACGAAAAGCTCGTTAGAAGCATGGATAGGATTCGATAGTTCGTTTATCACAAAAATATAAAGGCAACACTTCATCTTGTGAGTGTTGCCTTTTATTGTGCATTTTATTATACCTTGCAGTTTACACCTTTTATATATAGGCTACTTCATATATAGCGTCTCGTATTGTTTCGCCACCTTTATATAATCATGATGCTTTCGTATGTATTCTATACTTTGACGTTGCATCGTTGATATGTTTTCGGGATGCAAAACCATATTCTCTATTTGGCTATAAACGCTTTTGAAAGTTGGTTCTACGTTGACAATTGGTCGCAATTCAGTTTCGTTCAATACCTCATAGTTTTCAGGTTCGCCACCACCTATGCATATTAGTCCGTGCGACATAGCCTCAAGTGGATTCATCGATGGTGTGTAGCTATATAGCTGGTCTACAATAGCGTCGCACGACATCATCATCTTGCGATATTCATCAAACGGCACGCTTTCTACTACCGTTAGCTTTAGCTTATCTGGATATTTGCTTTCCACCTCTTTGGCAGCCTTAAGCATAATGTCAGTTCCCTTGTATGCCGAGCGCGACTTATTTATTCCAATAAAAATCTTAATCGGTTCGCCATCTTTATGAAACTCTATGGTTGGAGTATCATCGTCACATACTATAGGGAAAGGTATGAATTCCGTTTTCTTTGGAAACAAAGGTTCATAGATGGCAAGATATTCGTATAGTCCTGCAACTATGGTGTCGCATTCTTTAGCCATCTTTTCGTTTAGTCGTTGTTTCTCAGTACCTATCCAGTCAGCTATCTCTTTGCGTGCATCTTCGGTATCTCTAAGCGTTTCGCCGATATTGAAGTCGCCATATCTGAAAGGCTTACGAGTGCGATTCTCGTTCACCCAATAATAGTCCATACCAAAGGCTCCTAACACCATCTTACCATTATGTTTTTTCAGATAATCAAAGATTGAGAATAGCCTTTGCGCCTTTAGCTCGAGGAACATAGGATTTATAAATTGCACCACATCGTAGCCACGCAAGCGAGGCATCACGGCTATAGTCTTAGCCATAAGTGCCATGCCGCCAAGTTTTCCCTCACGGCGAGCCATATCTATGTCGCGCGGATAGTTTTTCCAAAAGTCTCCGTTCGACATAACAGTCACCTTATGCCCCAACAGACGTAGTCCCTTAGCCAACGTGTTGTGCACATTACTATATTCGCCTATCAGCAATATTTTCATCCCTTCAGTCCTTTTAATATCAGCAGATATCTGCCAGCCTTGTTGCTAATAAGTTTTCTGAAAGTCTTGTATTTTATGGTGTAGCTCTTGTCGGGTAGGGGGTAGAGTCCCTTCTCGTATAGCTTGTTGATAGCCTCTTCCAGCTGGTGCATAGAATGCGTCATGGTTGCCGTATTGTAGAGATAATCCATCGACAGCTGAGCTATTCTTCTTTGAAGAGCCTGGCGAGCATCCTCGGGCACACGAGTGCTCAGTTGCTGCAGATTGCACAATATGTCAAACACGTTGTTGAGTCTGGTCACAATCTTTCGGCTATCCTGATTATTGGTGATAGACCCTTTGCGCACTCTATAGAAATAGGCGTTAGAATTTGTCTTATACACTTTCTGTGCACGAATCATCAACTGCGGAGTAAACTCCTCGTCCTCGCATATTCTGCCTGGAGTAAATGACAACGAGCCAAGAATCTCTTTTCTGAAGAAATATGTGCATGCACTCGCCTTCAGATTATTGTTGTTCATATATTCCACGCCTGATGTTGGTTCGTCGAACTCGAAAGGAACGTCAGTCACAGGTTTGTGAGTGAAGTTGAACATCACCACGTCAGGATCATTATATCGAGCTATGTCTACACAATGTTCGTAAGGGGTTGGCAGCAGCTTGTCGTCGCCATCTACAAACTGTATATATTTGCCTGTAGCAATTCGCATGCCTGCATTTCGAGCTTCCGACAATCCGCGATTAGATTGACGGATGTATATGATATTATCTTGATAGTCGGCAAGTT
>HF994178.1:18797-21204 GCA_000436915.1 Prevotella sp. CAG:1092
GGCAAGTTGCATTATAGCCGGAATATCGCTACCGTCATCAACCAAGATTACTTCGCGTTCCAGGTCGCTTAGCGACAAAGCCATGATGCTATCCAAGCATTCTGCAAGCAATTCGGGCTGCAGATTGTATGTTGTTACGATGAAGCTTATCAGCGGTCTCTTCTGTAAATCTTGTGTAAGTATTTGTTTATCAAGCATAGTGTTTTAAATCCTATTATCTTATTAAGTTTTGGCTTTATTCCTTTATTGTAAGGCATTTTGGGAAAATCTGGGTATTTGCCCGTACATTCGTGAGCTGTTAAAGCAATATTCAGCACCTTGGCATAATAGTCAGCATCGCAAACTTCCGGCATCACCCTCATGTGAGCTTCAAGCAAATCAGAAATATCCTTGCCATCTGCATTCCTTGTTATGCCCTTCGGATTGTCGTAATAATAATATAGACCAACCGAAGTTGTGGCTATAATATTAGCTTTCTGAAGAATCAGAGGTAGCGTATGTGCATCTTCAAACTTCTTGTTGGCAGGGTATCTTACTCCGTTAAACAACGATTTTCGATAAATCTTATTCCATGCATACGTATGTTCATAGGCTTTACCATGAAGCCAGTATGACGAAAAATCAGTATACTCCTTGTCGATACCAAATGTTAGCTTATGCTGACGTTTCAGATTGCCGTAATGCTCATACACAGGATATTCAAGAATGTCGTAATCAGGATGCACATTCAATATATCGAATAGCTTCTTGTAGGTTGACCTTTCCACCTCATCGTCGCTATCTACGAAGGTTATATATTCGCCTTTAGCTTTGCTTATTCCCGAGTTTCTTGCTTCCGAAAGTCCCAGGTTTACTTTGTGGCTTATCACCTGTATTCTATGGTCGTCATTCCTCCATCGTTCGCAAATCTCGTCGCTACCATCTGTAGATGCATCATTCACGAGAATTATTTGCATATCTCTGAACGATTGCTCAGAAATGCTTCGCAGACATCTGTCGAGGGTGTCTGCAACATTATATACAGGTATGATTACTGATAGTTTCATGTTTGCAAATATAAGAATAAGATGGTTTCTATTTCGAATACGCTTCAAAGATACATAATAATTATGAAACAGCAAAGCTTATAGTTGAGATTGTGGCACATTTCTCCCGATTTTTCCGTTTAACTTCCCTTTTCGTAGTTTGTCTTGCAGCCTATTCTTTATAGTTCACGCGAGTGGTCGCATGGAGCATTTCGCATAGTCGCATCAATCATTTTGAATAGTCGCATCAATCATTTTGAATAGTCGTATAGTACATTTTGAATAGTCGCATAGGCTTATGGGAAATAGTCAATTCATAATATTGGCGAACCTTCCAATATGTATTCCATTTATTGCATTCAATTGCCACTTTCTGCTATCATTTTTTCAAAATGCAATTTCATTTCTGCCATCTATGGTTTAGAAATTAAAAGTTAGCGCTATTTTCCTCAAAGCCTATGAGAGAAAATGTTGCAAGAGAGAATGGCGAATACTCGATACTGACACTTGTGATTGAATTTTGAGGTGCATTTAATGCCTTTAATCACCCCAAATTTGTAGGATAAGTGGAAGTTTTTGTCTTTACTTCCAGCAATTGGAACAGGTACAAAGAGTTGTTAGTGATTGATTATCAGTCTTTTAGGAGAGGTTGGCTGATAGAAAATCTTCCAATTCCAAATCTTCCAATTAATTTTTAAGGTATGTTTTTCTTCCTTTTTTTATTATATATATTATATATATACTTAATAATCAATTAGTTATATAACTCCTAAAAGGCATGTTCGCAATTTCATACCCCTATTTGGAATATTGGAAGAACTGGAATATTGGAAGATTCCTCTCGCTTGGTGGCTTGCATGTGAGCATCTTTTCCTCTCATGGCGTCTTCTTCTCTTGGCATTTCTTATATACAAAAAAAGACAATAGGTTAGAATCGATGGTCTAATCCTATTGTCTCTTTTTATTGAGAGGATTTTATAGTCTTTTTTGTTGAGAAGATTATATTGTAGCTTAATCTCTCGGTTGTGGCTCAAAAAGCTTACATGGTTTTTAGCTTAAGCTTCTTAGTCTTGTAGCCTTTGCCCTTTACTACGAGAGTGATGTTTGAAGGCGTGCGACCAGCACGAAGTATTACGAGTGCTGAACCGTTGTAGAGCGAACGAGTGTTGCCTGTATGTAGTTCGTTTGACGACAAGTTGCCGTTGTCTACGGCTACTATTTGCGCATCGCCCTCTACGCTGAATTCAAGCTTCTCGTTGGCTGTCCACGCACGACGATTCTTGCTGTCTACAGCATTTATGCGAACATGCATCAGGTCTTGGCCATCGGCCTTCCATGTTTCTACATCAGGAGTAAGAACCAGCTTGGTAGCCTTTGTTGTT
>HF994178.1:21261-22059 GCA_000436915.1 Prevotella sp. CAG:1092
GCCAGCATTATAAGCTATCGCCTCTATGTAGCCAGGCTGATATTCAATATCGTTGAAGCGCATCTTGTTGCGGTTCTTAGCCTCTTTGCTGTTCTGCTGTGAAGCCACCACCTTGCCATTAACCTTGAGATCCACCTTTTCGGCATTTGTATACACGTTTACGCTATACTTCTTGCCAGGAGTGCGATTCCAATGCTCGCTCAATCCGTCGTTGCTGAATATGATGCCATTCCATTCCTTAGCATCAGCCTTAGAATCGATGATGCCAATATGCACAACAGGCTCTTCTGGTTTGAACATAGATCGGAGAAGGTAAGCGTATGGCTTAGGCTGTAGAGAGATGTCGAACGAACCGTCGTTGAATCCCTTTGCTGGCCATCCACGACTCTCGCCAAGATAGTCAATCATGCCCCAATATGCCAATCCCATCACCTTGTCGAGATCCATACCAAAGAAGTTTGGTCCCATATTAGAGAGGTTGGCTTCGCTCTGATAGAATGTCATCCAAGGGAAACGCTTTCTGTCGCCAGGGAAATACATATAGCGATAGTTGTAGGCTGCGATATCTGTTTCCTGAACCAAAGGAGCTGGCAGCGAGTCGGTCTCAAGACTACGGCCACGTGGGTGCATGGCTACGGTAATCTTGCGAGTGTTGTCGTAGCGCTGAAGCACAGGCTTCATCATGCGATAAGGAGTTACGCCCCAATCGCCAAATGGCAAGTTAGGATATGTCTGCAATTCGTTGCCCAAGCTCCAAGCTATCACGCAAGGATGGTTTCTGTCGCGTTTGATAAACTC
>HF994178.1:22115-22752 GCA_000436915.1 Prevotella sp. CAG:1092
CTGCGTCCGCCTGTATATTGGTCGAGCCACTTGTCGTAGAGCTCGTCGAGCACAAGGATGCCGAGCGAGTCGCAGAGGTTGAGGAATGATGTGCTATAAGGGTTGTGGGATGTGCGGATGTGGTTGAAACCGAAGTCTTTCAGCATCTTCATTCTCTTCTCCATAGCACGAGGGTAGGCAGCTGCGCCAAGAGCTCCGAGAGTGTGGTGGTTGGCAATACCCTTGAGCAATACCTTAGAGCCATTAACCTTGAGTCCGAAGTCAGGACCAATCTCTATTGTTCGAATACCGAAGCGTGTGGTAGCGTAATCCTTCTCTTTGCCGTTGGCATCGAGAATGCGTACGGTTGCGGTATAGAGGTTAGGAGTGTCGCAATTCCAAAGCTTAGGGTTTGCAATATCGATAGTCTCCCATTTCAGCTCGTTTGTACGCATTTTGCGGTTGAAAGGCATGTCTACGGTCTTGTCGTAAACGATGTTGCCTTGTGGGTCTTTAACTACGGTCTGAAGTTTAACGTTGTTTTGCTTTGTATAGTTAGCCACTTCCACCTGTAGGTTTACAAGATGGTTGTCGGTAGTGGTTACGTAGAGCGGATGGCGAACGAAATAGATGTCGGCAGGAGTAGACACAATCTTTA
>HF994178.1:22765-34302 GCA_000436915.1 Prevotella sp. CAG:1092
GAGTAGACACAATCTTTACGTCGCGATACAGACCGCCACCAGTATACCAACGAGAGTTTAGCGGACCGCTTGTTGAAGCATGAACGGCTATGGTGTTAGCCTGACCATACTTAAGAAGCTTAGAAACGTCGATATCGAAGCCCAGATAGCCATAGTCGGTACCACCTATTCGCTTGCCGTTGAGGTATACGTCGCCAACATACATGATTCCCTCAAAGTCAAGGAGTATGCGACGTCCCTTCATGTCGGCAGCTGGAGTATAGGTCTTCACATACCAGCCATCGCCCATTTCCTTGAAGCCACGAGCAGAAAGGCGTGATTTGAAGTTTGACGCTCCATCCGAGTTGTCTTCCGACTCGTTGGCAGCAGGAGCCACCCATGGTTGAGATATCTGGAAGTCGTGTGGCACGTTGATGGTTTCCCATGAGCCATCAGAAGTGTTGATGGCTGTTACATCGATATTGCCACGATGAAACTGCCAACCGAAGTTGAAGTTCTCTACATTTCGCTGAGCCGAAGCTGATAGAGCAGCCACGGCAAAGAGCGAAACGAACGATAGATGTTTGTAGGTCATTACGTTATTGTTTTAGTCTTGGATTATTCTTTGATAGCTTTATTCCTTAATGAGTTTCACCTCAGAATTAAGACCCGAAGCAACAGGAGTCCAGTCGGCATAAGATGTCTTCTTGTAGTTGATGTCTACCACATTAATCTCGTCAAACTTACGCCACTTGTAGCCTTGGCGGTCGAGTTCCGAGATCCTGTTGGCTGGAAGGTTGGTAACCTCTATGCGAATCTTGTTGTTGCCCTTGTGCAGAAGGTTGGCAAACGAAAGACGATAAGGCACAGCCCAAGCGCAACCTATCAAGCTGTCGTTTACGTATACTCGCGCACTCTCTCTAACGTCGCCAAGGTCGATAGTCCATCTGTTGCCTTTCTTCAGCTCAGCAGCCGAGAGGTCTATGGTGCATTCATAAACGCCTGTTCCCATCAACGTGCGTGTAGAGTCGTCGAGATTCTCCCACGCCTTAGTGGTGTCGAGGTTGTAGGTCTTAGAGATGGCTGGAGTAGCTGCGGTAAACGACAATTTCCAGTTGTTGAGAGTCTTAACGACAGACGAAGTCTTTTTCCATTCGCATCTTACAGGAAGCGAAGCCAACTCTTTGTTCAAAGCTTCATCTTTGTGGTTGAAAGTCTGCAGAATGATGCTCTCGCCTGAACGAAGATTAACCAGAATGCTGTCGCCACAAATCTCAGCTCTCTGACGGTTGCCAGTCATAGGGTCGAACCACATAGCGGTAGCCATAGGAACAGCCAAAGTGGTGTAGGCTTGGATGTCGTTTGGAGTGAGGTTGGCTATGAAGTAATGATATCCCTTGTCGTTAGAGCGACGTATTAGCTTCAATCCCAATTCTGTCTTCATCTTCTCAGCCTTAGCAGCCTTAGTGAGGTCAGCTGCGCTTGTGCCTACGATGATGTTTGCACCCTGCGCTTTTAGCTTTTCGATATGCGCCTTTACGGCAGGAGTAAGAATGTTGTCGGCAGAAGGAATCACAAGCCCCTTGTATGTGGTGCCACCAGGAGTATGGAGCATACCATTATTATAATAGGTGTCGAGCAATATTCTGTCGGAAATATAATCGCAATCGAAGCCTGCTTGGTCGATGGCATCGATACACTTCACAAACTCAGGAGCCAACTTGCCCATGGCGTGGATAGAGAACTGCATAAGGCGTTTGCCAGTAGAGCGCTTTGCCCACATGTCGTGGATAGGCAAATAGGTGAGGAAATCGTTGTCAGGACGACCCATCTGGAGCATGCTTTGGCAACGCTCCACATACTTCATGAAGCAAGGAGCATCGCGCCAAATGGTGTTGTTAGGACTCATGTCTATAGATGCATAGAAGCGCCATCCTGGCCATGTCTCGTATTGAGGAGAGTAGGCTGTGCCATGGAAGAACATGTGGTTTACGCCAGCACAGAACATAAGGTCCATATCTGGTTTCATCTGGCTTAGCGATGTGCGGAAATGCTCTGTAAGCCATGTGAAAGTCTCTGACGAAGTGTATGGTTTGCCCATGATATGCGCAGCCGAAGGAGCATATTTGAGCATAGAGAAGTCTGAATCGTTTTTGCGAGTCTTGCCTGGGTCTTGGCGCAAGCCTTTGATGCCCAAATTGGTAAGTCCGAAGCCTTCGATTTCAGGAATGTCGACAGCAGCATAGCAGTCGATGAGGTTTGCTGGGCTACCGTGAGCCTGGTTGCGAGTGATGGCTCCATGGCTATGAGCCCAAGCTGTCCAAGTGCGTGTGAAATTATCGAGAAGCATGTCGCCAAGAGTTTCGCGATAGTCGGCAACAACCTTAGTGTCGCCATCTACGAGCTTATCGAAATTCTCTTCAAGACTATATCCACGACGATTGTAGAATTCTTGGAATAGAGTAGGGGTATAGTCAGACTCAGACACCTCGTAAGAGTCGTTGAAGAAGGTGTGAGGATATGGAGTGCCAGTCTTCTCGAAAGCCTCTTCGATATGCTTAAGATAGTTGGTTACAGCCTGCTTGTCGAAATGGTCGATAACAAGACCTGCTCCACCTGGTGCTGCACGCTTAACAGCCATCACGCCCTTTTTCTGATACAAGGCTATGATGCGCCATGTACCCTTTGACGGAAGCTTTGTGGTGAGTGTGCCCTCAACGAGCGGAGTAGTTATCTTCAGGAATTTGCCCTCAGAGAAAGCATAGATGCCTACGAGCGTTGTGTTTTTGCGCTTCTTCTCAATAGGACGAAGGTCAAGAGCTTTAATCTTTTTGCCCACAACTGTTGTGTCGATGATAAGCATCTGAGATGCACTCTCGTCGAGTGGTACCAAAGGACCGCCAAAAGGCCATCCTGTACCTGTAGCCATATCAAACTCTATGCCGTCGGCTTTGCATTCCGCATTAACGTATTTCAATATATCCATATAGCGAGGCGAAAGGAATGGAATATTGTTTTTCTCATTTCCCTGCACGCCATAGATAGGAGTAATCTCGATAGCGCCAATACCATGGTCGGCAAACTGGCGAAGATTCCACTTGAGGTCGTTTTCTGTAACTGCAGAGCCAAGCCACCACCAACGGGTGCCTGGTTTGGCTTCTTGATTAGGTACTGGCCATTGCTGCGCAAACATGTTAAGACTCATAGCCAACGCGGCAATAGTAACGATTTGTTTTTTCATATTGCTTTTTAGTTTTTAGTTTTGTCGTAGATTTAAATGGAGGACTTATCGTTTCCTCAACGAGCTTGCTCCTTAATGGAGCTTACTCATTCTGAAGGCTTACTCATGATGATATGGTTCGCCCTTGATGATGGTGCAAGCACGATAGAGTTGCTCAACGAAGACGAGACGCACCATCTGGTGTGAGAATGTCATCTTCGACAAGCTTTGCATGCTGTTGGCCCGAGAGTAAACAGATTGTGCCAAACCATAAGGTCCGCCTATGATAAACACCAGTCGGCGAGCCGTAGCCTGCCGTTTCTCAAGCCATGCAGCCATCTCTATACTTCTCATCTCTTTGCCACGCTCGTCGAGCAATACAACGGTATCCGAAGGTTGTAACAACTTTAGTATAGCTTCGCCCTCTTTATCCTTTTGTTGGTCTTGGCTGAGGCTCTTGGCATTACGCAATTCCGGGATTACCGTAACCGAGAATGGCATGTAGTGATGTATGCGCTCTATATAGTCGTTGATGGAAGCTATGAAATGCTTGTTTGTAGTCTTGCCAACCACGATTAGTTCAGTCTTCATATTCTTTCTTTCTCTTTGGGTTCATAGGAAACCATCCCTTCTTAACTCTTTGCTTTTGTTCGAAGAGTTCGCCTATTGTCCAAAGACATGAAGCACCAAGGATGCCTAGAAGCGACGATATAAGCACGTCGGCAACAAAAAAGGCAACACCAATGCTGGCTATTCCTGCTACGAGGAATAACCACCATGGGCGTGTGCCAAAATAGTATTCCACCTTTATTACTATAGGGTGGAACAAACCTATTATTAAAAATGTTGAAATGGCTATCACCATTCCTTTGAAATGTAAATCCATTATAAACAATCTTAGTTGTCCTAAAAATATATACTAATACAGTTATCGTTTAGTCTTCCATCAACTTGCGGTATCTGCCCTTCTTGATTTCGGCATCGGTACCCAAACGATGAGCTTTGTTGATTTCGTATTCTGAATAGCTACCTTCGAAGAAGAATACTTCGCCATTGCCTTCGAAAGCAAGGATGTGAGTACAAATACGGTCTAGGAACCAACGGTCGTGGCTGATAACAACAGCACAACCAGCAAAGGTTTCAAGACCTTCTTCAAGAGCACGGAGAGTGTTTACGTCGATGTCGTTGGTAGGCTCATCGAGCAACAATACGTTGCCTTCTTGCTTCAAAGCCAAAGCCAACTGCAAGCGGTTGCGCTCACCACCTGACAATACTCCGCAAAGCTTGTTTTGGTCGGTACCCGAGAAGTTGAAGCGAGAAATATAAGCACGCGCGTTGACATCACGACCACCAAGGCGAAGAGTTTCGTTGCCTTGAGCAATAACATCATATACCGACTTTGCAGGGTCGATATCCTTGTGCTGCTGGTCTACGTAAGCGAGCTTAACGGTTTCGCCAACCTCGAATGTGCCGCCATCAGCATTATCAAGTCCCATGATAAGACGGAAGAGAGTGGTTTTACCAGCTCCGTTAGGGCCAATAACACCTACGATGCCGTTAGGAGGAAGCATGAAGTTGAGGTCGTTGAACAATACCTTTTCGCCGAAAGCCTTCTTCACATGCTGAGCCTCGATAACTTTGTTGCCCAAGCGTGGTCCGTTAGGAATAAAGATTTCAAGCTTCTCCTCGCGTTCCTTCTGCTCTTGGTTGAGCATCTGCTCATAAGAGTTAAGACGAGCCTTACCCTTTGCCTGACGAGCCTTAGGAGCCATGCGTACCCATTCGAGCTCTCGTTGAAGTGTCTTCTGACGCTTAGAAGCCGACTTCTCTTCTTGTGCCATGCGCTTTGTCTTTTGGTCGAGCCATGAAGAGTAGTTGCCCTTCCATGGAATACCCTCGCCGCGGTCGAGCTCAAGAATCCATTCACTCACATCGTCGAGGAAGTAGCGGTCGTGGGTAACGGCAATAACTGTTCCCTCGTATTGCTGCAAGTGCTGCTCCAACCAGTCGATACTCTCGGCATCAAGGTGGTTGGTAGGCTCATCGAGCAATAACACGTCAGGCTTCTGAAGGAGCAAACGGCAAAGAGCCACACGACGGCGCTCACCACCTGAGAGGTTTGTTACAGGCCAATCGCCAGGAGGACATTTCAAGGCTGCCATTGCACGGTCGAGCTTAGAATCCATGTTCCATGCGTCGGTAGCGTCTATGATATCNNGCGTCGGTAGCGTCTATGATATCTTGAACTTCAGCTTGGCGTTGCATGAGCTTATCCATCTTGTCTGGGTCGCCATAATATTCTTCGAGACCAAACTTTAGGTTGATGTCTTCGTATTCTGCAAGAGCGTCGTAAGCCTTTTGTACGCCCTCCATAACATTCTCCTTAACGGTCTTCTCCTCATTCAAAGGAGGATCCTGTGGCAGGTAGCCAACACTATAGCCTGGGCTCCATACAACTTCACCTTGTGTAGGCTGCTCGAGTCCAGCGATAATCTTCATAAGAGTTGACTTACCAGCACCATTCAGACCGATGATACCAATCTTTGCTCCGTAGAAGAACGAGAGGTAGATGTTCTTCAATATCTGCTTCTGGTTTTGTGGGATGATTTTAGATACTCCCACCATAGAAAATATAATTTTCTTGTCGTCTACTGTTGCCATAAAATATGACTAATGTTTAGTTTATAATTCTTGGAGATTTAACAGGCATAGCCTAACCTTTGCAAAGTTAATGAAAAAATGTCGAAGTATGAAACTAAATTTGCATAATACAAGGAAAATGAGTAGCTTTGTGGCAAAAATTATAGTATTATATATGGGTAGAACTAAATTTTCTCAACACGAGATAGATATTATAGCGATGTTGCTAAGACGAAAAGAGGCTAGCACAAGGTTTCAACAGAAGCAGATTAGACATCAGCTGAGAGTGAACTTTGAGTTTAGTATAGCCGACTTCAACGAGCCTGGCAAGTCGTTTGGTGAACCAGAATTGCGTGATGCTATTAAGCGTGGCGCAATACAGATATTGGATGATGCAACAATTGCTTCGATGAAGGAGAAGCGTGCTCGCGACAAAGAACGCGATGAGGCTGTTAAGGAAGCTGAAGCTATAGAGAATGGAGCAACCGACTGGAAGGCTGCTATGAAGGAGTGGGAGGATTATTATAAAGAAGACGAGAAATAGCCTTCTATGAATGTAGCAATTATAGGTTCAGGCGCAGCTGAATGTTTAGCTGCAATATAGATAAAACGCAACAATCCGAAAGTAAATGTAACGGTATATGAAGCAGGCATTAAACCTCTTATTAAGGTTGCTGTTACAGGTGGTGGAAGATGTAATCTAACTAATAGCTTTGATGGCATTCGTAGCTTGGATGAGGCTTATCCTCGTGGCGCACGATTGTTGAAGAGATTATTTAGAATGTTCGATTATACCGATGTGTATCAATGGTTTGAGTCGGAAGGCGTAAGTCTTACTACACAAGATAACGAATGCGTGTTTCCTGTATCGCAAGACGCTATGGAGATTGTAAATACCTTGGTTAGACTTATGCGCTCGCTTGGCGTAAAAGTCGTTATAAGACATAGAGTCGCGGCTATTAACCATGAAGCGGATGATTGTGAATATTTATTAACCTTTTCGCATGGCGACGTTGCTAAGGCTGATGCTGTAGTAGTGACAGCAGGCGGAAGTTCGCAGGCACGATTGGTTGGAACTAAGTTCTCGGCCTTCGGACCATTATTGATTACTCATTGGGGAGTTAGCGGTCCGGCTATCTTAAAGCTTTCGTCTTATGCTGCTCGAATATTGGCAGAAAATGATTATAAAGCGCAAGTGGCTATAAACTGGTTTGGACAAGCTAATGAGGGCTGAGGTGATGAGAATTATTAC
Organism: Prevotella sp. CAG:1092; assembly: GCA_000436915.1. Lineage (GTDB taxonomy): Bacteria > Bacteroidota > Bacteroidia > Bacteroidales > Bacteroidaceae > Prevotella. The sequence goes on from HF994178.1 coordinate 29,857, forward strand.
TGAAATAGCCGAGCAAAAACAAAAGAAGCTCGTATCGAGCGTGTGGCCTGAGAGGTTTAATAATAGAATGTGGTGTTATCTGATAGATGCTTGTGGATTACGCCAAGATATGCGATGGGGTGAATTAGGCAAGATGGGACTAAACAAACTGGTAGCTTTGTTGACTAATCACACTCTAAACATAGTTGGAAAGAACAAGTATAAGGAAGAGTTTGTGACATGTGGTGGAGTAGCACTTTCGAATGTGAATCCATCAACACTTGAATCAAAAAAACATCCACATCTGTATTTCGCAGGTGAAATACTCGATGTGGATGCTATAACAGGAGGCTTTAATCTGCAAGCTGCATGGACCATGGGGTATGTGGTGGCAGAACAGTTTAAGCCTTGATAAAGCTTTATAGACAGGCTTTTTATTCCAATATCTTAACCATATTGAGCGAAGAAATCTTGCCTTCGGCTCCGATGGTAGCTTTGATATTATATTTTGCCGACTTCTCCTTGCTTGGGTCGGTACGTTCAATATTCTGGGTGGCAGTAAATGTGACAGTATACTCATATTGATTGCCGCCCACATCTTTTTTCTCTATATTCCAATCGTTGTTCAGACGCCAATTCATGTTGGTGATGTCGTCCTTATATATTTTGTGCATAAAGGTGATGACATCGCTCTTTGTAGCATCGCTCTTACCAAGGAAGGATGTGAGGAACGAAGAGACTGTACTTGCCAATCCGTCTTCGTTGCGTGAGTTGATGCTTTGGAAGAAATGGCGGAAGATAGTTGCAATAGCCTCTTTCTCTTCTGGCTGAACAGTCTTTGAGTTTAGAGTTGCAAGATTCTCTTTGCAATCATCAATATGCTCGCCTGTGGCATGTTCGTCCATATAGAGCTTGTAGCTCTCAAGGGTATTGGCTGTTGTGGCTGCAGCCCAATCAATAGAGTCAATCTTATGAAGAGCCACGCTATTATGTGGACTATCAGGATGATTGTTGATATATTCTTCGAGAGCCGACTTTGAACCGCTTGCTAAAGTGTTCATCCATTCTTCATCGCCTTTGCGCAACATAGCCAAGCGCGAACTAACAGAATCAATCTGCTCTTGTGGTGCGTCGCTATAGTTGTTGAGGAAGTTCTCAAGGAGTAATGGATCGTCGCTCTTCATAGCTATTTCGTAAGCTTCTTGACATCTGTCGCTCTTGGCGCTACTATAGAAATAGAAAATGCCGCCACAAATTACTAAAGAGATAGCAAGAGCTATGATGATAGTTTTGCGCGATTTTCCTTGCTCGTTTTCTGCTGGCTGTTGTGGAGCAGAAGGACGCTTAGGAGTTGGAGGAACAGGCTGTGTGGTTGTGTGAACAGGAGGAGGGGTTGTCGCTTTAAGCTGTTCGCCACAATTAGGGCATGTTGCCTGGTCTTTAAAAACTGCTTCTCCGCAATTCTTGCACAATGTGATTTTACCTGCTATTTCTACACCACATGATGGACATACTGGTGCACGGTCGCTAATTTGATGACCGCATTCTGGACATTTTATTATTGCCATATGTTAATTAATTATTTATGTCTAAATCTTATTTCTCTCAATTTGTGTTTACCCATAAATCGGCTCTTGTCTACATAACCGTTAATGCCATTTATGCGTCCTTTTCCTGTATATTGCCAAAGCACGAAGTCGAGGTCGTCTTTCAATACAGGTATGCGCTCGGTATATTGAGCTATCATAACCTTATAGTCGTGGAGTTCGCCAAGAAGGTAGCGGTCGTAGAAGTTGGCTCCCGTATAGATTAGCGGCTTCTGGCGATAAGCTTTCTCTACGAGATGAAGGAATTTGAACAACGAATCGCAAAACTCCTCGGTACCGAGTCCGCTCTTTGTCTCAACATCTATCATCGGCAACAGATCTTGGTCGGATGGTCTGCATTGGGTCATAAAGTTGTTGAGCTGCACTTGCTGAGGTATTCGTGGACGGTAGAAGTGGTATGAGCCAACTTTGAGTCCATAGCGATGGGCAAGGTCGATGTTGCGCTCGTATTTGTTGTCTATTCTGTCGCCACCTTCGGTAGCTTTTATATATACGTAAGCCATGTTGGTATTCTCGCCAATAGTTTCCCAAAACACGTTGCCTTGGTAATGGCTTATGTCGATGCCATGTATGTGCGAACATGTGTCTTCGCATTGAACATATTGGGCGAAGGCAGATGCTGATGATAATAATATGGTAAGGAATGATGATATAAATCTTTTCATTTTCTGTTTTTATTCTTCAATTTCAGATAGGCTACGGGCAAAATTACTAATAAAATTGCTCGTGGTTTCTATTGGGGCGTATGTTATATATCCAAGGCTGCGACGAAGGTTGCGGCGTAATACCGTGGCGTTGTTTTGAACAAATCCGCTACGTGTTTGTTTGAAATGCCACTCTTGTGCTGTATCTATAGCTTGGTGGTCTATCGTGCGCATTATGATTTTCCAAGTGTATGGTTCGATGTTGGTAACGAATGGTATCTCGTCTTGCTCAAAGTTGAACACCTTTATCAAGATGCTTCCTTGAAGTTGTGCCATTCGTCGCATATGGATATGCTGAAGCCAATCATCAATCTTCACGAAGTCTACTTTGCCTCCTTGTGTGCGGAGGAATTTGCCTAATGATAGAATTCCTCCAAGTGACATGCCGTGGTTGAGAATGGTTTGAACATTATCTACAAGGATAGCCAATAGTCGGAGTGAGTGAATATTCGTATCAATAGCATGGCGCTCTTCGTCGAATATCTTTTTCAGTCTGTTGTCAAGAAGAGTGTTGCTAAGTTCCGGCACCTCTATATGGTGACTAAAGTCGAAGCGCTTATCTTCTATGTTGCCATCGCTTGATGCAAGGTCGTCAAAAATGTCGCTTGGCATATTGTAGCCTTCGTCGTGAGAGTGTTGAGATAATCCGTCGATGGCAATCGCAACAACATCTTGCGCCTTTATCATCTGCACAAGTCTGTTCCACTTGAATCGTGTCATAGGTTCAAGTGCTTCGTTCTCGCCCAAGGCTCCTGAGAGCAAAATGCGGAAGAAATTTCGTTTAATGATGTCCATGAGGAATATTGAATTTTAATGGATAATCAGTTGTTTGAGGGTGTTGGTAGATTCTGCCTATTAACTATATCGTCGAGGTAATCTAAAGATAATAGCCACGAAGGCAGCAATACCAATAGCTACAGGATAATATAAATAAGGTATAATCTGCATAGGATTGATGTTGGCAAGACCTGCTGCAAGGAGCATCTGTACGCCATAGGGTAGAAGACCTTGAACCGCACACGAGAAGGTGTCGAGAATGCTTGCAGCTTTGCGATTATCTATGCCATATTTATCGCATATCTTTTTTGATATTCCGCCTACCGTTAGTATAGCTACCGTGTTGTTGGCTGTACAAACGTTGACCATGCTGACAAGTGCAGCGATAGATAGTTCTGCTCCACGTTTAGAGTTGACGCGGGATGTGAGTTTAGATATCAGATAGTCGATGCCGCCATTTTCGCGTATTATCTCAAGCATACCACCTGCAAGCATAGCTATTATCACAAGTTCTCCCATGCCTGCAATACCTTGTCCCATGGCTTCCATCCAGCCTATGAGGTTGTAGCTGCCAACGAATATTCCGATTGCACCACTAAGTATGACGCCTATGGTGAGTACTGCCATGACATTCATTCCCGCAATAGCTGTTATAAGCACGGCAAGATAGGGAAGAATCTTGAGATATTCTACATTCTTTGTCAACGGAGGAACATTAAGACCGTAGCCCATGTAGAAATATACAAGTAGTATAGCGATAGCTGCAGGAACTACAATAAAGGCATTAACCTTGAATTTGTCGCTCATCTTGCAGCCTTGGGTTTGAGTGGCTACGACTGTTGTATCTGATATAAATGATAGGTTGTCGCCAAAGTATGCTCCACCCACGATGATGGCTGTAAGGAGCGGAATGTCGGCTCCTATAGTGTGTGCCATAGTTGCTGCTATAGGTACAAGTGCAACAATAGTACCAACGCTTGTGCCTATAGAAAGAGATATAAAGCAGGCAGCAATAAACAATCCTGGCAACAACATGTTGGAAGGAAGAAAACGAAGGGCGCAATTGACGGTTGCGTCTACACTTCCCATCTCTTTTGCTGAAGCGGCAAAAGCTCCTGCAAGCACGTATATCCACAACATGAGCATAAGGTTGTCGGAACTGGCGCCACGACTAAATAAATTGATTCGTTTGGCTAAAGGGAAACCGCCGCATGTAGCTATGGCATAGATACTTGATGCCATGAAAGCAACTGTGACAGGAACTTTATAAAAGTCACCTGCCACTATGGAGGTTACCACGTATAATGTGATGAATACTATCAGGGGCGATAATGCCCAAATTCCTTTCTTATTGCTCATTTTATATCATAATTGTGGCG
>HF994178.1:34351-41994 GCA_000436915.1 Prevotella sp. CAG:1092
CCGCCACAATATATTGCTGTTATTTTTATAGAGTTACTCCGTTCTTAAAGATGGAAATCTCGCGATAACCATTCTTCTCGTTCTGAGTAGGCTCGCCATTTGCTACGGCAATAATCTTGTCGATAAACTTGCTTACCAAAGTCTTCATATCTGTACCCTCAACGAGCTCGCCTGCATTGAAGTCAATCCAGTTGTGCTTGTTGTTGTAGAGCTGTGAGTTGGTAGAAATCTTCATAGTAGGAACAAAGGTTCCAAATGGAGTTCCTCTACCTGTTGTGAACAACACAATCTGACAACCAGCAGAAGCCAAAGCTGTTGACGCTACAAGGTCGTTGCCTGGAGCTGACAAGAGGTTTAGACCCTTGGTCTGAAGACGATCGCCATATTCAAGCACGCCACTAACAGGAGCACGTCCGCACTTCTGTGTACAACCCAAAGCCTTATCCTCGAGAGTTGAAATACCGCCTGCCTTGTTGCCTGGTGATGGGTTTTCGCCTACAGGCTCTCCATGAGATAGGAAGTACTCCTTAAAGTTATTGATGAGTGAAACTGTTTGGTTGAAGAGCTCTTGGTTCTCACAACGATTCATCAATATTGTCTCGGCACCAAACATCTCAGGCACCTCGGTAAGGATAGATGTTCCGCCTTGTGCTACGATATAGTCTGAGAATTCGCCTACGAGTGGATTAGCAGTAATACCGCTAAAGCCATCTGAGCCACCACACTTCAAACCTATGCGAAGTTCGCTTAGTGGAGTTTCTGTGCGCTCGTTGTTGGAAGCCTGTGCGTAAATCTCCTTCAAGAGCTTTAAGCCTTCCTCAAGCTCATCGCCTTGAACCTTCTGTGTTACAAGAAGTTTGATGCGGTCTTTATCGTAGTCGCCAAGCATCTTCATAAACTCATCAGGCTGATTGTTTTCGCAACCTAATGATAGTACCAATACACCACCTGCATTTGGGTGCAAGCAGATGTCGCGAAGCACTTTGCGAGTATTCTCGTGGTCGCCACTAAGCTGTGAACAGCCATAGTTGTGATGCCAAGCGTGAACGCCATCAATACCCTTGAGGCCTGTTTCTGCTTTGAGCATTTCTGCCAACTTCTCTGCAATACCATTCACGCAACCTACTGTTGGCACAATCCATATCTCGTTGCGCACACCAACTTCGCCATTTTTGCGATGATAGCCCATGAAGGTACGGTTTTCGCAAGCGATGTTAAGTTTTTCATTAACAGGTGAATATGTGTACTCGAGAGTTCCCTTAAGATTTGTTTTAATGTTGTTCTCGTTTACCCATTCGCCTGCTTTTAAGTTTTGCTTAGCATGGCCAATAGGATAACCATACTTAATGATGTTTTCACCCTCAGCCTTGTCCTCAAGAAGAACCTTGTGTCCGGCAGGAGTGTCTTGGAGTAGGATAATCACTTTGCCATCGATGGCGATAGTCTCACCCTTTGCTAATGGCTTCAGACAAACCACTACATTATCTGCAGGGTTAATCTTTATGAAATTTGCTTGTTCCATTTGTTTTTATTTAGCTTGTTATGTTTATATATATAATAAATGTATTTTTTATAAATATGTATATAGAATTCTTCGTTCTTCACTCTTCATTCTTCACTCCCTAAAGCTGTGTTCTTCTATAGAATTCGACATTCTCTTTTGTCAACAACTCTATAGGCATGTAGTTAACGGGTGAAACCTTCTTCTTAAGCACTATGGCTTGGAACAAGGCATCGATGCACGAAAAGCCCTGCTGATATGCATGCTGAGCGATAAGGAACGATATACTTCCCTGACGAAGACATTGAGCATTCTTGCCTACCATATCATAGCCCATTATCTGAACATCGCGACGGTTTGTCTTTAGCAAGAATTCGCCTACTATATGTGCCTTAGAACATAGAGTGATGCAATGGTGTGTAAGAGGGTGGGTTGAGAAGTAATTCTCTAATAATGTGTTAAATTGCTTGCGTGAGCCATCAATAGGCAACTCAAGGTCTATGATGTTGATGCTTGGAAAATGGTCGCGCATATAATGGCAGAATCCAACTTCGCGGTTTGCTTGCTGCTTACTGAGCACACGGCCTTCCTTTGTGAGCTTTAACTTCATAATCTCCTTATCTTTCGAAGCTATGAGCATCAACATCTTTGCAGCAAAATATCCACTTGCAAAAGAGTCTTGACCATAGAACGAAAGAGGCTTGAGGTCTGGCATGTATGAGTCGAGCAATATAAATGGTATATTCTTCTCATGCAAGATGTCTGTAAAGAGTGACGTAACCTCGAGATCTGCTGGCACAATAACAACACCATCAGGCTCGCAATCTAAAATAGCCTGATATTGCGCTTTAAACGAATCTTCATTAAAGCGCTCGTAATATATTATTTTCACGTTGATGTGGAAATCTCGGCGTGTCTCCATAGCCTTCTTTGCACCTTCTTCTATTTCTTCCCAATAAGCTTCTGATTCATGCTTTGGAATAAGAAGGTAGAAAGTATACGATTTGTTGTATGCAAGAGCTGACGCATACATGTTTGGCTGGTAGTTCATTTCTTTTAGAGCCTTTTCAACTTTCTCTCGAGCTGATGGCGACACATTCGGACGTTTGTGCAACACACGGTCAACTGTGCCAACAGAAACTCCGGCTCTAAGTGCTATATCCTTTATTCTTATTTTTTCGTTCATAGTCTGACTTTTGTGCAAAAGTAGCAATAAAAGTTGAATTGTGCGAAAGCACAGCCTTTTATTTTGGTTATTTTTGCAAAAATACCGCATTTTATTTTCTTAATATGAAAAATATCGTTACTTTTGCAATGCAAACGAAAGAATTAATCATTATTAAAACGAATTACATAATTAACTAATTAACTAAAAAGAAAAGAAATGGCTAAGATTGTAACATTAGGCGAGATTATGCTTCGCCTTTCGCCAAACGGCAACGACCGCTTTATACAGAGTGATTTATTCCGTATCATTCCTGGTGGTGGTGAGGCTAATGTGGCAGTAAGTGTGGCTAACTATGGTCACGAAGCTTACTTTGTTTCTAAATTGCCAAAGCATGAAATCGGTCAAATTGCTGTCAACGCTCTCCGTCGTTATGGCGTTAATACCGACTTCGTAGCTCGTGGTGGTGATAGAGTAGGTCTATACTATGCAGAAACAGGTGCTAGCATGCGTCCTTCAAAGGTTATCTACGACCGTGCTCATAGCTCTATCGCAGAGGCTGATCCTTCAGACTTCGATTTCGATGCTATCATGGAAGGTGCACAATGGTTCCATTGGTCTGGTATCACTCCTGCTATTAGCGACAAGGCTGCTGAACTTACTAAGTTGGCTTGTGAGGCTGCAAAGCGTCATGGCGTAACAGTTTCTGTTGATCTTAACTTCCGCAAGAAGCTTTGGACATCAGAAAAGGCTATCTCTGTTATGCGTCCTTTGATGAAGTATGTTGATGTTTGCATTGGTAACGAGGAAGATGCACAGCTTTGTCTCGGTTTTAAGCCAGATGCTGACGTAGAAGGTGGTAAGACTGATGCTGAGGGATACTATGGTATCTTCAAGGGCATGATGGAAGAGTTCGGATTCAAGTATGTTGTTTCTACTCTCCGTGAGTCTATGTCTGCAACACACAACGGCTGGAAGGCTCTTATTTATAATGGTAAGGAGTTTTATCAGAGCAAGCACTATGATATTATGCCTATCATCGACCGTGTAGGTGGTGGTGACTCATTCTCTGGTGGTCTTATCCACGGTCTTCTTACAAAGGAGACTCAGGGCGAGGCTCTTGAGTTTGCAGTTGCAGCTTCAGCTTTGAAGCACACTGTCCCTGGCGACTTCAACCTCGTTTCTGTAGAAGAGGTAGAGAGCCTTGCTGGTGGTAACGCAAATGGTCGTGTTCAGCGCTAAATAAAGTAAAAGGGAGAGTAAAATGTTCGGTTGTCTAAATCAACTCTTTTACTCTTCCTAATTAAACATTAAACAATAAACATTAAACATTATATAGATAATGGCAAAGTTTAGCAAAATGCAGGTTATGGCAGCCATGAAGGCTACCGGTATGGGACCTGTATTCTTCCACAAGGCCGGTATGGTACCTGTATTCTTCCACAAGGATGTAGAAGTTTGCAAGAATGTTATCAAGGCTTGCTACGAGGGTGGTGTACGTGTATTCGAATTCACTAACCGTGGTGACTTCGCACACGAAATCTTTGGCGAGTTGGTAAAGTGGGCAGACAAAGAGTGTCCAGAGTTGATTCTCGGTGCTGGTACAGTTGTTGATGCAGGTACAGCTTCTTTGTATCTCCAGATTGGTGCTAACTTCATCGTTGGTCCTAACTTTAACCCTGAGATTGCACCTGTTTGCAACCGTCGTTTGGTTCCATATAGCCCAGGTTGTGGTTCTGTTACAGAAATCAACAACGCTCAGGCTGCTGGTTGCGACGTAACAAAGGTATTCCCTGCAGGCAACGTAGGTGGTCCTTCATTCGTTAAGAATGTAATGGCGCCTTTACGTTGGAGCAACATCATGGTTACTGGTGCTGTTGAACCAACGGAAGAAAACCTCACTCCTTGGATCAAGGCTGGTGTATTGTGCGTTGGTATGGGTTCAAAATTGTTCCCAAGCGACGTTGTTGCAGCTAAGAACTGGAAGGCTATTACTGATAAGTGTGCAGAAGCTCTTGGATACATTGCTAAGGCTCGTGCATAATATAAAACTTTTTGGATGCTCCATTTGGCTTGTTAGCCTATGGAGCATTCTTTTGTTTTCAGCTTGTTCGTCAAATGATTCTGACGTTGCTGACAAGCTGAACACCCTTTCGTATGCTTACCACTATCGCTCTCTAGATTCTACAGAGGTGTATGCCCGCAAGGCTTTCGCTGCTTCTGAAAGCTATAATGCAGGCAAAGCAGAGGCTCTTAACAATCTTGCTTTTGTTAATATCGCAAGAATGGACTATCAAAAGGCTGCTCAACAGTTGGATAGTGCCATCAATATTACCGACAACCAAGTAGAACTATTGGTTGCCGAAATACAATATATGCGATTGTGTCAACGCCAGTCGCACAATAAGCTTTTCTATATTCATCAAGAAAAAGCTAAGAAATATTTAGATAGAATTATAGAAGATAAAAATCTTCTTAATAGTCATCAACTCAAACGATTAATCTACGCTCAATCAGAATACTACATCAACATTTCTGCATATTATTATTATGTAGGATTGGTTGAACCTTCAATAGAAACTATGAAATGTATTGATCCTGATGGAGATATACAAAAAGATACTGCACAATATCTTAATTATCTGTATAATGTGGGTGCTGGTGGCATCATAACAAATGCAGATGCTAATGTTGTTGCTAACGAAGAGTTTAATTATCTTACCCAATGTTATATTGTTGCCTCGCAGCGAAACTACCCTTATTGGAAAGCTCAAGCGTTGCAAGCAATAAGCGAGCATCTTCTTTCGCCTTCAACAAGACAAATACTGATAACAAACTATCGTCCATTCCTCGATTATATAAATACAGATGGCATGGATTATTCTTTGTTGGCTGGTAACCTTGCGCAACGTTCGCTCAACATATTTACAGAATATAAGGATGTATATCAAACGGCTGGTGCTTATCGTACTTTGGCTGGTTGCTATTGGGAAATAGACGATTATCCTTCTGCTTTGATATGCCTAAATAGTGCGTTGGAAGCAGATACCATTATAAATAGAGCACCCGATTTGGTTGCTTCTATTCGTGAGCAGTTATGCTTGGTATATTCGGCTCAGAACGATAAGGTTAATAGCGATATCAATCGCAACTATTATCTCGACCTACAGGAACAGACTCGACAAGACAAACAGCTTGAGGCTCGAGCATACCAGCTTGATAAATCTTCAAAGACATTGAATGCGATGATTGTGGCTGTGTTGTTTATGATTGCTGTGGTGCTGTTTGTTCTTGTGTATTTTGCAAGAAAGAGAAAACAAAAAGGTGCAACAGTTGATATAAACGAGCTCTTGTTGCCATTAAAGAAATGGAATATAGAAAACAATAAAAAGCTGACAGATCTTGACGATAAGCTGGAAGAAGTCCAGGAGCAGACTGCTTTGGTTAGACTTTCCGAGGAGAAAAACAAACAGCGCAATCTTGAACAACGAGCAAAGTTGGCTTTGGTAAATAGTATAACTCCTTTTATTGATCGCATTATTAATGAGATAAATAAACTCAATAGCCGACATGAAAGTGTAGAACTTAGAGAAGAACGATTAAAATATATTTCTGAACTTACTGATGAAATCAACGAGTATAACAACGTGCTTACTCGATGGATTCAGATGCAACAGGGTAGGGTTAGTCTGCGTATCGAGAGCTTCTCTATAAATGAGCTTTTTGATATAGTGGCTAAATCTAAGATGAGCTATTCTTTAAAAGGTATAAGTCTGTGTGTAGAGCCATCTACGGCTGTTGTAAAAGCTGATAGAGTATTGACGCTCTTCATGATAAACACTCTTGCTGATAATGCTCGTAAGTTTACACCAGTTGGAGGTAAGGTGACAATTAAAGCTGAAGAAAAGCCTGACTACGTAGAGGTAAGTATTTCGGATACAGGTTGCGGTATGGATGAAAATAAACTTGCTCATGTATTCGATAATAAACATATTTCCGATGATGGAACAACATCTGCACAAAGTCATGGTTTTGGACTTTTAAATTGCAAAGGCATTATAGAGAACTATAAGAAGATAAGTCGCATCTTTGCTGTTTGCGATATTAATGCCGATTCTTCGGTAGGCAAGGGTAGTCGTTTCGCTTTCCGCTTGCCTAAGGGTGTGGTCAGAATGATTATGGCTTTGATGGTTATGGTCTTTGGTTTTACTATGCCTGCATACTCTGTAGGCAACGATAAAGTTGAAAGAAATAATAAGAAGCCTACAATATCTCGCCTAAATACGCAAGAGCAACATCTTAATGATGCTGCCCGATTTGCTGATAGCGCATATTATTCAAACCTTAATGGTACGTATGCCCACACTTTGGCATGTGCTGATAGTTGTATGAAATATCTGAATATGCATATCTATGCACATGCAAAAAGCAAAACAGATATACCAAAGATGGTTTTGTTTACAACATCATCTGCTATGCCTGCCGAAATATTGTGGTTTCACAAAGAGATAGAAAGCGACTATGCAGTAATCCTTGATATTAGAAACGAGACTGCAGTAGCTGCTTTGGCTCTACATAAATGGGATTTATATAGATATAATAATAAGGTGTATACGCGTCTATTCCATGAATGTTATGCTGATGCTTCGTTGCCTCACTATGTACAGACTATGCAAAAAGCTGAAAACAACAAATGGGTCGCTATAGTTATATTGGTGTTGTTGCTTATCAGTATTCCACCTATATATTATATGGTATACTATCGACATATTATATATTATAAGGTGTGTGTCGAGAGAATTCATGCTATAAATGAAATCCTTTTAGGTGATGGTACAGATGAGGATAAGCTAAAGTGTGTAGAGGAATTCAATAGCAAAACAGGAAATCTTGGCATCGCAGTTCTTGATAATGTTGTAGACCAGATATTGGCAACCCTTCGTGCAAATGCGGAGTCGTCAGAACATAAGGCTGAGC
>HF994178.1:42003-49844 GCA_000436915.1 Prevotella sp. CAG:1092
CGTCAGAACATAAGGCTGAGCAATTGGAGTATGCTCACGACGAACTTAGACAAGCTGAAAGAGAAAATAATATCTTGTATGTTGATAATAGCGTGTTGGACAATTGTCTTTCTGCTTTGAAGCATGAGACTATGTATTTCCCATCGCGCATAAAGCAGTCTATAGAGACAAAAGATTGCGACATACAGGTTGTTGCAGAACTAGTGACATACTATAAGCAGCTATATTCTTTGCTTAGTGCACAGGCCATGCGACAGATTGAGCGCCCTTATAAAGTTGATAGGGATACTATGAGATATCTGTTCGACTTGCTAAAGAAACTGAATGGAGGTTGCAAGCCTGATTATCAGGTCAAAGAGAAAGATAGCGTTTATGTTCAATTGGCGTTTGCCATGACATCGCTAAATATTACAAGTGTGCAAGCACAACAGCTCTTCACACCTTTAACCCTGGATGTAAACTTCCTTATCTGTCGACAAATAGTTCGTGAATTAGGAGAAGTAACAAACCTTAGAGCATGTGGCATCGTTGCTACTGCTGATAATATAATTGAAATAACAATACCAAAAGCAATATGGAAGAATTTAATATCATAATTGTTGAAGATGTAGCCCTCGAACTCAAGGGCACAGAAGGAATCATACGCAACGACATACCTGAAGCTCATATCCTCGGTACAGCCGACAACGAGCCTGCATATTGGAAACTCATTAAGCAACAGGTGCCAGACCTTGTGTTGCTCGACCTTGGGCTTGGGGGTTCTACAACCGTAGGTGTAGAGATTTGTCGCCATACCAAAGAAATGTATCCTAACGTGAAGGTGCTTATCTTTACAGGCGAGATACTCAACGAGAAGTTATGGGTAGATGTGTTGGATGCAGGATGTGATGGAATTATCTTGAAGAGTGGCGAATTGCTCACTCGCTCAGACGTGGCAAGTGTGATGAATGGCAAGCGATTGGTTTTCAATCAGCCAATCCTTGAGCGCATAGTCGAGAGATTCAAGAAGAGTGTGGAAAGTCAGATATTAAAGCAAGAAGCTTTGGTAAACTTCGAGATTGACGAATATGATGAGCGATTCCTACGTCATCTAGCGCTTGGATATACCAAGGAGCAGATAACCAATCTCCGTGGCATGCCTTTTGGCGTGAAGAGCCTGGAGAAACGTCAGAATGAGCTTGTTCAGAAACTTTTCCCTGGTGGTAATGGCAAGATGGGAATAAATGCTACACGACTTGTTGTGCGTGCCTTTGAACTTCATATTCTTGATATCGACAACCTTGTACCCGACGAAGAATGAAACGATTTTGCGCGATATTCTCTATAGTATTGATGGGACTACAGCTATTGCTAATCCTTGCTTCATGGATAGTGTCTGCTGTATTTCCATCATCTCCTATTCATGCTCTTATTGGTTCTGGAGGATTACGATGGTTCATAGGTACTTTTGCCAATAATCTTGCATCTCCTTTGTTAGTATATGTCATTCTTTGCTCAATAACATATTCTTCTATAGTTAAGAGTGGGCTTATATCATGTGTGGCAAGTGCTATGGCTAAAAAGCAATCATTCTCTATGCAACAAAAGTTTGCTTTCAGAATAATGCTTATTGAATTTGTTTTGTTTGTAGCTGGAGTCATATTTATTTCCGCTATGCCACATGCTATACTGCTTAGTGTAACAGGAGCGTTATTTCCAAGTAGCTTCTCAAGTGGCTTAGTGCCTATGATATGCTTTGAGCTATTCGTGCTATCAATGATATATGGAATTGTAGGTGGCGAGGTTAACACCTTAGAAAAGTTTTGGAACTGTATTATATCGGGGGCAAACTTCTTACCTGCTGTGTGTTTTCTTTATATTCTTATAATACAATTATTCTATTCTACATGCTATGTCCTAGGTATATAGCAATTATTAAAAGGATATGATTTCTTATTAAGTATTATAAGATATCTTATAAAGTAAGAGCTTTTTGGAAAAAATAAATGAGTATTTATTAAAAATAAAAAAGCGGATACCTTCACAGGCAACCGCTCCTAATCTTCAATAGGTATTAGTCTTCTTTTAAGGTAAAAAGATTGTTTTCAGGATAACGATGCAAAGGTAAGCATTTTCCTTGAAACCAACAAGTTTTATTGTGTTTATTTTTAATATATTTTTCATGTGCCTTAACTTCTTCTCACAAATACATAAAAACACAAACACACAACAATAAAAAGACCGCATGATTTCTACAATCATGCGGTCTTGATCTATCTTGTGTTTGTGTAGTCTAAACCAATACTTTTTAATAAGTATAAGTCTATTGTTATCTCTTATGTGTGTATTAGATAGAAAATTTGTGCTTGTGTGTGCGTATATGATTAAATAACACCCTGAGCCATCATTGCCTTAGCAACCTTCAAGAAACCTGCTACGTTGGCACCCTTTACATAGTTGATATAACCATCAGGCTCTGTACCATACTTAACACAGTTCTCATGGATGTTATTCATAATTTCATGAAGCTTAGCATCTACTTCCTCGCGGCTCCACTTCAAGCGCTCAGAGTTCTGGCTCATCTCCAAACCAGATACAGCAACACCACCTGCGTTGCTTGCCTTACCTGGGCAATAGAGAATCTTAGCATCCTGGAACACCTTAGTAGCCTCAGGAGTTGTAGGCATGTTAGCACCCTCAGAAATAGCTATTACGCCATTTGCAACAAGAGCCTTAGCTGCTTCCTCGTTGATTTCGTTCTGAGTAGCACATGGGGTAGCGATGTCTGCCTTCTCAAACCAAGGCTTTGCACCCTCTACATACTTGCAACCATACTTCTCTGCATATTCCTTGATACGTCCGCGCTCAACGTTCTTCAATTCCATGATGTAAGCCAACTTCTCTTCGTCGATTCCGTCTGGATCGTAGATGTAGCCATCAGAGTCTGAACATGTAAGAGGCTTAGCACCAAGCTGAAGGAGCTTCTCTATAGTATACTGAGCAACGTTTCCTGCACCTGATACAAGAACTGTCTTGCCCTTAAGGTCGATATTGCGAGTCTTGAGCATATTCTCAAGGAAGTATACATTACCATAACCTGTAGCCTCAGGACGGATGTTTGAACCACCAAACTCCTGACCCTTACCAGTAAGCATACCCTGGAACTGGTGTGTGAGCTTCTTGTACATACCAAACATGTAGCCAACCTCACGTCCACCTACACCAATATCACCAGCAGGAACGTCCTCGTCTGGACCTATATGACGATAAAGCTCTGTCATGAAAGCCTGGCAGAAACGCATTACCTCAGCAGAACTCTTACCACGTGGAGAGAAATCTGAACCACCCTTAGCTCCACCCATAGGCAATGTTGTCAATGAGTTCTTGAATGTCTGCTCAAAAGCAAGGAACTTCAAGATAGAAAGGTTTACTGACTTGTGGAAACGAATACCTCCCTTGTAAGGACCAATAACGTTGTTATGCTGAATACGGTAACCCATATTTGTCTGAACGTTACCCTTATCGTCAGTCCAAGTTACACGGAACTGGATTACTCTATCTGGAATGCAAAGGCGCTCAATCAAGTTTGCACGATCAAACTCTGGGTGCTTGTTGTATTCTTCCTCAATAGTTCCTAATACCTGACTAACTGCCTGGATGTACTCTGGCTCGTTTGGAAATCTCTGCTTAAGAGTTTCTACAACTTCTGTTGCTTTCATGTTTGTCTTATGTTTATTGGTTGTTAATTATCCCTTTAAATAGGTGTTTGTATCATTGTTTACGTTTACGGTTGCAAAGTTATAGCTTTTCTTGTAAATACCAAACAAAAAGTCATCTTTTTTAATGTAAAAACATAAAAAAGTTATGTATTACTACTTTTATATGTCTAAAAGTAGGTATTTCTGCTTTTGCGTGCTCGTTTTTATACCATTTAATGTATTGTCATATATTTCTTTTGATACCATTTTATGTCTTGTTACGTCTTTCTTTTTGTATCATTAATGGCATTTTAATAAGGTTGCAGAATGTTACTCTCTTTTTAACTAAAAAAGGCTATTAGTTGCGTTGTCAGTACCACCTAAGTAACACTACAGTACCAACTAAGTGAAACTCCAGTACCATATAGGATAAACTCCAGTACCACCTTACAGGTAATAAAAACGGTACTGGAAGGTTTGTTGATCACGTCTAATTGCGTGCTTCTTTATGGTCTAAAACAAAAATAGGGTATACCATCATGCGATGATATACCCTATATATAATAATGTGTATTTAAAATAGCTTTTATAGCTTATTTTTATCAACTCTGCTATTAAGCGTTCTTTATGTTTGGTTCTTCAAGACCGAAACCTCTCTTCTTGTCGAGTGCCTTAAGATAGATAGCGAAGAGGAGAGCCAAAACTCCGAATGATGCGAAGACAATCAAAGGAATTGTATAGTCGTAAGGAATGAAGTCTGCACCAGCTTCCTTTGCGGCGATAACAGCAGGATTGTTTTCGTTGGTTGATGCAAGAAGGTTACCGATAATCTTTGGTACGAAGCAAAGGCCTATGTTCTGAACCCAGAAGATAAGGCAGTATGCAGAACCGAGAATCTTCTCGTCGATAATCTTTGGCACACTTGGCCACAAAGCTGCAGGCACAAGAGCAAATGAGATACCGAGGAGCACGATTGTTGAATATGCAATCAATGGGCTCTTTGTTGCTGGCAATACGAAAGCGAATACGAGGTGACAGCAGATAAGAAGCAATGCACCACCAATAAGCATTGTCGCACCCTTACCCCTACGGTCGAGGAAGTTGCCAAGGAATGGAGTGATGACAGCAGCACCAATAGGGAACCAACGGAAGATGTTTGATGCGTCTTCTGGTGAGATACCATCGAGGTTGCATTGCAACATGTTGGCACCATAGCGCTGGAATGGGAAGATTGCAGAATAGTAGAGTACGCAAAGCAAAGCTACAATCCAGAATACCTGTGAAGAGAAAATCTTGCCAAGGTCGCTGAACTTGAACTCTTCCTCTGGGTCGCCAGCTTCTTCTGATACACCCATCTGCTTGTCAAGAGCCTTATCCATGAATGTAAATACGATGAAAGTGATAAGACCGATGAGCAACAAAACTGTGCAGAATGCTACAGGAGCAACAACAGTTCCGAAGTGGCTAGCAATGATTGGAGAGATAGAGAAGATTGCAAACACACCTACACGTGCGATAGCCATCTCAAGACCCATAGCGAGAGCCATCTCCTTACCCTTAAACCATTTTGCGATAGCCTTTGATACTGTAGTACCTGCCATTTCGCAACCACAACCAAAGAGCATAAAGCCGAAGCAAGCCATCTTGGCACTTGCAGGTAGAGTTACCCACCATGAGTTGAGCCAATCTGCAAAAACTGTTGTTGCAAACCAGTCGGTGATACCGATAAACTTAATCAAAGCTCCGATAAACATCATCGAGGCTGACAATACACCTGTGAAGCGTACGCCCATCTTGTCGAGGATGACACCTGCGATGATGAGGAATCCCAGCACGTTTACGATATACTCTGATGCGGCATATGTACCAAAGGTATCAGGACCCCATCCTTTTTCGCTCTCCATAAGAGCCTGAATTGGTGACATTACATCGACAAACATATAGCCGAAGAACATCATTGAAGCGATAAGTACAAGAGCTGTCCAACGAGCCCAAGCCTTATCATTCAACAGTTGATTAACTTTCTGAACCATTTTTATTATTTGTTTATTATTCAAATTGTTGTTTCTTCAGCTTTATTACTTCTTCAACCATCTATCGAGCCAGTTGAAGTAAGTGCGCTGCCAAAGGATACCATTCTGTGGTTGCAATACCCAATGGTTTTCATCTGGGAAGATGAGAAGTTCTGCAGGTATGCCACGTAGGCGGGCTGCATTGAAAGCTCCCATACCTTGGTTGGCATTGATGCGATAGTCTTTTTCGCCATGGATGCAGAGGATAGGAGTATCCCACTTATCGATAAACTTATGAGGACTATTCTCGTATGTCTTCTTAGCATTTGCCGATTTGTCTTTGTTCCAATAAGCGTCTTCGTATTCCCAGTTGCTAAACCAAGCCTCTTCAGTATCTGTATACATAGACTCAAGGTTGAAAGCACCATCGTGAGAAATGAAACACTTAAAACGCTTGTTGTGGTGACCTGCAAGATAGTAAACAGAAAATCCACCAAACGAAGCTCCTACACAACCCAAACGGTCTTTGTCTACATAAGGCAAGTTGGCTGTTGCATCATCAATAGCTGTTAGATAGTCGTTCATACATTGACCAGTCCAATCACCCGAAACCTCTTCATTCCATTCGCTACCAAAACCTGGCAAACCGCGACGGTTAGGAGCTACAACAACATATCCTTGATGTGCCATAATCATGAAGTTCCAACGATAGCTCCAGAACTGGCTAACAGGACTCTGTGGGCCACCTTCGCAGAACAAGAGGGTAGGGTATTTCTTGTTGTCATCGAAGTGAGGAGGTAATACTACCCAATAAAGCATTTCCTTGCCATCTGTTGTTTTTACCCAACGCTTCTTTACCTGTATCTTACCGAGCTGGTCGGTGATATGTTTGTTCTCGAATGTAATCTGCTTAATGGTAGTCTTCTTGATATCCTTTCCTGGAGTAATCAAGTAGAGGTCAGCAGGTTCGCCATAGCTATGACGCTCGGCAATAATCTGTTTGCCATTACCAAGCATCTGCAAAGAACCGAAGTCTGCACAATTATCTGTAAGCTGCTTTACTTCACCCTTGCGAGTTACGGCATATAGGTTTTCTGTTGCATGCCATACACCAATGAAATAGATTTGAGCATCCTTGGTGTCGCTCCAGCAATAATCGTCTACGTTAGAGTCGAAACTTTCTGTGACATATTTCTTCTCGCCTGTTGCAAGGTTGTAAACGCACAAACGGTTGCGATCACTCTCATATCCGTTGTTAGCCATGCTCTGCCAAGCAATATACTTTCCATCAGGAGAGAATTTTGGATTTACATCGTAGCCAACATTCATGTCGCCCTGCTGATGGTTTACAGCCTGGTTCTTCATCGACTTTGTTGCGTCAATCTTAGGTTCCTTATATCCTTCTGGTTTACAAAGGTTGCGAGTGCGCTTTGTCTCCACATTATATATATATATGTCAGCATCTGTAGAGATAGCGTAGTCTACACCTTCTTTCTTGCGACAGGTATAAGCTACGAGCTTAGAGTCGATACTCCAATCAAGTTGCTCGATACCACCAAATGGAGCCAAAGGACATTCATATGGTTCACCCTTAAGGATATCAACCACGTTAGCAATACCATTTTCTGTTACATCAGCAACAAAAGCATGTGATATCTGCTCTACATAATGATCCCAATGACGATAGTTCATATCTGTTACCAATCGTCCTGTAGCCAAAGGAAGGTCTGAAGGATTCTTCTTTATAGTACCATGATAGTCGAGACTCTTAAGCAAGATTACTTTCTTGCCATCAGGCGAGAACTTATATCCCTCAATAGCTCCTTCTGTATCAGAAAGCTTCTTGCGGTTTTCGCCATTGGCATCCATTGTCCATATCTCGCCTTCACGCAGAAAAGCAATCTTTGTGCCATTAGCAATCCATGAAGCATCAGTCTCGCTCTTTGCATCAGTAGTAAGCGCCTTAATGCCAGAACCATCTACATTCATGATGTAGAGCATCTGGTGGCTCTTGTTTTTCTCTACACTATAGTAGCCAACTTGATAGACAATCTGCTTACCAGAAGGTGAAGCCGAATATCCACCGATACGTCCCATAGCCCAAAGAGCCTCAGGCGTCATGACGTCGCTCTTTAGGGTGACATTGTTCTTT
>HF994178.1:49894-85805 GCA_000436915.1 Prevotella sp. CAG:1092
AACCTGCCGCTCATTGTTAGAGCGGCAGCTATCGTTAAGGTTTTAACTATATTCATTATATTAGTAAGTTTATAATCTTACAACATTAAATCGCATTATATAAATATAGGTATTATATAAAATGGCTTATTTTCTTCTTTGGTTCATCTGCTGCTGACGCATTTCCATTTGCTTCTGCTGCATTTCTTGCAAAGCCTGCATGCGCGCCATCATACCCGACATCTTGCCAGGGTTCTTCTTGTTCTCCTCATATTTAGCTTCAAGAATCTGAAGAAGCTTTTCGTCGTTGGTAGTCTTGCGGAGCAACCACATGATGGCTGCGCTAAAGAACAACGATACAAAGTAGTAGAAGTTAAGACCTGCAGAATAGTCGTTGAACATGAAGAAGAACATCAATGGCATGAGATACATCATCCATTGCATCATCTTCATCTGCTCAGCCTGCTGACCCACCATCTGGTCGCGCTGCTGACGCATAGTCATCAAAGTGTAGAGCACGTTGGCAACGCAGAACAAGATACATGTCAACGACAAGTGGTCGCCAATGAGCCAAATATTAGTGTTCCATTCAATGATTGGGTCGTATGTGCTAAGGTCGCTAATCCAAAGGAAGCTTTCGCCACGAAGTTGGATAGCATTAGGCACGAAGTTGAACATCGCAATCCAAATAGGTGCCTGAATAAGCATAGGCAAACATCCTGATAATGGGCTAACACCATATTTGCTATATTCTGCCATCATAGCCTGCTGCTTCTGCATCTGATCTTCAGGCTTGTTGAATTGTGCTGTAGCAGCATCCAACTTTGGTTTCAACACTCTCATCTTAGCCGAACTCATGTAGCTCTTCTTCACCATAGGGAAAGTGATGAACTTAAGCAAGAGTGTGATAAGAATGAGCACGATACCCATGTTGATATTCAAACCTGTAAGGAAGTCGAATACGTAGAGTGTGAACCAACGGTTGATGATGCGGAACAAAGGCCAACCAAGGAAAACCAAACGCTCCATCTGTAGATCTTTGCCAAAGTTGCATTCCTTCTCCATACGCTGCAACAAACGGAAGTCGTTTGGACCATAGTAGAAGTCAAACTCTGTAGCCTTCTTACCTGAAGGGTCGAAGAAAGCCTTCATCTTAGCTTCATACTGCTTCAAATAGCCAGAACCCTTTTCTTGAGGAACGCTTGTCATTAGAGCATTTGCCTCAAAGTCGTTCTTAGCAATCATTACTGCTGAGAAGAACTGGTTTTTGAAAGCCACCCAGTCAATCTTATCTTCAACAGCCTCATCGGTCTTTGCGCTAGTTTCGCTGAGATTACCTGTTCCACCATCAACATTATGATATGTAAGTGATGAATGACTATTCTCAAACATGAAACCCTTCTCCTGCTGACGACACTTGTCCTTCCAGTTTACGTCTACACTCTGTGTGCCAGGAGCAAACATGCCTGACATACCATTTGCTGTCATCTGCATGTGGAGCATATAGTCTTTACCGAGCTGATAGCTAATGGTGATAGTCTTACCCTCTGTTGCCTGAGCTGTGAAAGTTACGGTAGAGTCTGTAACATTTGAAGGAGTGAAATAAAGTTCTGATGTAGAGATATTTGTCTCCTTAACTCCAAAGGTATAGTTGAGCTGCTGATCCTTACCATCGAAGAGAGTAACATTCTTGTCTCCCTTATAATCTTCGAAACCTTTGATAACAGCTTTCTCTACAGTAGCACCCTTAGTATTGAACGAAAGCTCAACCTTCTGGTTCTTCAGAGTTACGGTTTTCGACTCACCCTTCAAAGCAGAATAGAAGAGACGTGTGGTGTCAGACGCAATAGCTAATTTCTCTGCTGCTTCCTTAGCAACTTTAGCCTGAGCCGCTTGAGCCTCAGCCTTCTTTTTAGCTACGTTGTTAATAGAGTCCTGAACAAAAGCAGCTCTCTGCTCTTCTGCTGAGGGCTGCTGATACCATGTGAAACCAATTAGAACAAGCGCTATTAGCGCAAATCCAATGATGTTGTTTTTATCCATTTACTTTTTTTTGATTGTCTATTGAGTGTTTTATAAAATCCACAAATAGAGGGTGAGGATGCAATACTGTGCTCTGGTATTCAGGATGGAACTGTGTGCCTATATACCAGTTTAGTCCTGGTATCTCAACAATCTCTACGAGATCGCTCTCTGGATTGCGTCCTACACACATCATGCCAGCTCGCTCGTATTCCTTTTGGAAATCATTATTGAATTCGTAGCGATGACGATGACGTTCCTGAATATGAGTCTTACCATATATATCACATACCCTTGAACCTTGTTTTAGCACACATTCGTATGCTCCGAGTCGCATTGTGCCACCCATGTCGGTGATATTCTTCTGCTCCTCCATGATGTCGATGACATTATGTGGAGTCTTCTCGTCCATCTCTCTGCTATTGGCATCTTTATATCCCAATACGTTGCGAGCGAACTCTATCACCATCATCTGCATACCCAAGCAGATACCGAATGTAGGTATGTTGTGGGTGCGGGTGTATTTGGCTGCGACAACCTTTCCCTCTATACCACGTTGACCAAATCCAGGGCAGATTACTATACCATCTTGTCCTGCCAGCTTCTCTGCAACATTTTCATCTGTTAGATTCTCAGAGTTGATGAATGTCAAAACTGTCTTATGGTCGTTGTAAGTTCCTGCCTGATATAGAGCTTCACGAATACTCTTGTAGGCATCCTGCAAATCATATTTGCCAACGAGTCCGATATGAACCTCTTCAGTTGCCTTGTCGCGACGTTCCAAGAAGCTCTTCCATGGACCGAGAGTAGGCTTTTCGCCTGGCTCTATACCAAACTTCTTAAGCATGGCTGTATCGAGACCTTGGTTTTGCATGTTTACAGGCACCTCGTAGATACTTGGTAGGTCTTCGCTCTGTATCACGCAATCGAAATCTACGTTACAGAATGCAGCAACCTTTTTCCTTATATCATCGTTTAGATGCTTTTCTGTTCGGAGTATCAAAATGTCAGGCTGTATACCCACACTCTGAAGCTCCTTTACGCTATGCTGAGTAGGCTTAGTCTTAAGCTCTCCTGCAGCCTTAAGATAAGGCACGTATGTCAAGTGGACATTCAAGGCATTCTTACCGAGTTCCCATTTCAGCTGTCGGATAGCTTCCATATATGGTGCACTCTCGATGTCGCCTATAGTACCACCAATTTCCGTAATCACAAAGTCATAGCCACACTTCTTTCCCAAGAGTTTCACGTTGCGTTTAATCTCGTCGGTGATATGTGGAACTACTTGTATAGTCTTTCCCAAGTAGTCGCCATGGCGTTCCTTATCAATTACTGCCTTGTAAATTCTACCAGTAGTCAGCGAATTCGCCTTTGTGGTTTGAATGTCTGTGAACCTCTCGTAGTGTCCGAGGTCAAGGTCTGTTTCCATACCGTCCACAGTCACATAGCATTCACCATGCTCGTATGGGTTCAACGTGCCCGGATCAATATTGATGTACGGGTCAAACTTTTGGATGGTGATATTGTAGCCTCTTGCTTGAAGAAGCTTACCAATAGAAGACGAAATAATTCCCTTGCCGAGCGAGGAAACTACACCACCCGTAACGAAAATGTACTTAGTTTCAGTCACTTTTTTATGTATTTGTGTTTATCATGGTGCAAAGTTACGATATTTTTATTATCTTTGCAAGCAAAAACAAAAAAAGATGGTTTCAAGATACATACTGCTATTATTTTCATTTTTTGCTTTGCAAGCCTCTGCCAAACAAGCCTTTAATGAGGAAGAAGATGAAGATGCTGCTTACAAAATAAAGAATATTCATAAAATGGCAGAAATGCCTCTTACTATTATTGATTCTCTTGCTCCAGAGCAGGAGGCAAGATTATTTATGCCTCTAACATTCTATAAAGGTGTAGCCCATAGACTTTTCTCCCTCGACGAGGATGCCGATAGCTGTTCGGCAGCTTTGCTTGATGATGCATTATTAAATATTTATCTCAAACGTCCTGATCTCATAGAAAGTAAGGAATCAGAGATAGATAAGGTGGCTCCACCTGTAGATACTCGACCAATAGTTGTTGCTGCGCCAATAAGTGAATCGAAGCATAATGTAACAGAGGTTAATGATATTATTGAGGCTCCCGAGCCAGAGATCGTATTGCTGAAGCCAAACTTCTGGTCTTTCAAGGGCGACTACTTCCTTCAGTTTATGCAAAACTATGTGTCGGGCAACTGGTATAAAGGTGGTGAGAAAAACTATTCGTTCTTGGCAAGTGCGATATTAGAAGCCAACTACAACAACAAGCAGAAGGTGCGTTGGGATAATAAGTTGGAACTTAAGGTTGGAGCTCAAACAAGTTCGAGCGATACCATTCATAAGGTGAAGACAAACACAGACCTTATGCGTCTCACTACTCGCTTGGGATTGCAGGCAACAAGGAAATGGTATTATACCATACAGGGTGTTGCCAGCACACAGATGTTTCGTGGTTTTGGCGGTAATAGCGACAAAGTGTTGAGCGATTTTCTTTCGCCTCTCACCTTCAACCTTTCTATCGGTATGGACTATAAACCTTCATATTTTAAAGGTAAGTTGACTGGTAACGTTCACTTGGCTCCTTTGGCTTATAACCTTAAGTTTGTTGATCGTAAGAATCTTAATACTCGATATGGTATAGAGTCTGACCGTCAGGCACTTAACGACTTTGGTTCGCAGCTTACTATAGACCTCACTTGGCAGATGTCGAGCATGATTAAATGGCGTTCACGTCTGTATGGTTATACCACTTATGAGCGTGCTGAGATGGAGTGGGAAAACACCTTCTCTTTCCAGTTCAATAAGTATATTTCTTCTATGCTTTATATATATCCTCGATTCGACGATTCGAAGAAGAGGGATAAAGATTATGGATATTTTCAGCTGAAGGAGTATATCTCGTTCGGTTTTGCTTATTCAATGTAGAATATAAATTATGCAAAGATATTTTATAAATCTTAGTTTCGATGGTAAGCGATATCATGGTTGGCAAATCCAACCTAATGGTATTTCTGTACAGGAGGAATTGCAACGTGGACTAAGTCTTTTGCTTCGTCGAGAAGTGGAAGTGATGGGAGCTGGACGAACTGATTCTGGTGTTCATGCTCGAACTATGGTAGCTCATTTCGACAATCCAGAAGCTATCGATGCTAATCAGCTGTGTTATCGATTGAATAGGGTTATGCCTACAGATATTGCTATTAACAGTATATATCCTGTGGATGAAGAAATGCATGCTCGCTTTTCTGCGACCAACCGCACTTATCGATATTTTGTTCATACCAAACGAGACCCCTTCTGTCGTGATTATTCTGTTGAGATGCATTATCCCATCAACTTCGAATTGATGAACGAAGCAGCAAAGATGCTACTTGATGCAGAAGATTTTAAAGCTTTCTGTAAATCTAACCATGACGCAAAGACCACCTTGTGCGATGTTCGTACAGCCCGTTGGGTGCAGATTGATGATAGTCATTGGTATTTCGAGATTTCCGCCAATCGTTTTTTAAGAAACATGGTAAGAGCTGTTGTTGGTACGCTGATCGAAGTAGGAAGAGGCAGAATGTCGATAGCCAAAATGCGAAGCGTGGTTTATGAAGGTACTCGTTGTGATGCTGGCGAAAGCATGCCTGCTAATGGATTGTTCCTTTGGGAGGTAGAGTATTGATAGAATAATTAAATAAATAGGTAACAAAAAAGTTTTTCAGGAATATACATTATTATAATATGTGGTTATTATTAGCTTTTCTCTCAGCCACGTTGCTGGGATTTTATGATTCGTTCAAGAAAAAGGCATTGTCGAGCAATGCCGTGATTCCTGTATTGTTTCTCAATACAGTTTTCTCTTCTTTAATATTTATTCCTTTCATCATCCTCTCGTATGGTTCTACGACTCTTGAAGGTTCTATCTTTCATGTAGCCTCTGGTGGATGGGAAGTGCATAAATACATCCTTTTGAAGAGTTGTATAGTTCTCTCTTCATGGCTTGCAGGTTATTTTGGAATGAAACATCTGCCTTTGACTATTGTAGGTCCAATAAATGCTACTCGACCTGTTATGGTGTTGGTAGGTGCATTGTTGGTATTCGGAGAACAGCTAAACCTTTATCAATGGATAGGTGTTGTTCTTGCTGTTATCTCGTTTCTTCTCCTTAGCCGTAGCGGAAAGAAAGAAGGTATCGACTTCAAACATGACAAATGGATATATTGTATTGTTATAGCTGCTGTGCTTGGTGCAGTAAGCGGACTATATGATAAATATCTCATGGCTTCGCCAGAGAATGGAGGTGTGGGACTCGATAAGATGATGGTGCAGAGCTGGTATAATATCTATCAGATGTTTATGATGGGTGCGATGCTCCTTGTTATTTGGATGCCTGTACGTAAGAAAACAACTCCTTTCCGTTGGGATTGGACAATTATAGGAATATCAGTATTCCTAAGTGCTGCCGACTTCGTATACTTCTACTCTTTGAGTCTGCCTGGAGCTATGATTTCTATTGTGTCAATGATTCGAAGAGGTAGTGTGATAGTAAGTTTCTTGTTTGGTGCAGCTGTTTTCCATGAAAAGAATCTAAAGGCAAAGTTCGTTGACCTCGCCTTTGTGCTATTAGGAATGATATTCCTCTATCTTGGTTCACGATAAAATGCTATCTGTGGTCAGAATTATAGGCTTCGTTGGTTAACCGTGACAGCTATATTTTACAAAAATCGTCACAGATTAATAATTTTTGTGGGCAAAGTGTTTGCATTCTGATATAAAAACAGTATCTTTGCACAAATAATTGAAACAATAACATAATTATTTATGGCACGTAATATATTCAGAGGATTAGGTATAGCGTTGGTAACACCATTTACTTCAGATGGACAAGTTGATTATAAGTCACTTAAACGTCTTGTGGAGTTTCAGATTGATAATGGTGCCGACTTCCTTTGTATCCTCGCCACTACAGGCGAAACTCCTTGCCTTACTCAAGATGAGAAGGATAAAATAACACAACTTGTTAAAGATGTTAATCACGGACGACTCCCTATCTTGAAAGGTTGTGGAGGTAATAATACTGCAGCCGTAGTAGAGGAATTGCGTACTGCTGATTGGTCGGGTATTGATGGAATATTGAGCGTATGTCCATACTACAATAAGCCTTCTCAGGAGGGATTGTATCAGCACTTTAAGGCTATTGCAGAAGCAAGCCCACTTCCTGTAGTGTTATATAATGTGCCAGGTCGTACGGGTATTAACCTCAAGCCTGAAACTACAGTACGTCTTGCTAATGATTGCGAAAACATCGTTGCAGTTAAAGAGGCTTCAGGTTCGTTGGAGCAAGTAGACGAGATAATTAAGAATAAGCCTCAGCGTTTTGATGTGCTTAGTGGTGACGATGCTTTAACATTCTCGATGGTAGCGAGTGGTGCTGCTGGCGTTATTTCTGTTATAGGGAATGCTCTACCTAAGGAATTTTCTCGTATGATTCGTTTGGAGTTCCAAGGTGAGTATGAGCCAGCTCGCAAGATACATCATATGTTTACCGAGCTCTATTCTCTGCTCTTCGTAGATGGTAACCCTGCTGGAGTAAAAGCTTTGCTTCATGAGATGGGTTTCATTGAGAATCAGCTTCGCCTTCCTTTGGTACCTACTAAGGTGTCTACACTCCAGAAGATGGCTGAGATACTTAAATCGCTTAGAATTTAATAATATCCTAATTTATAAACCTATGTTTAAAACCTACAAAAATGCCACAAGGATATTCTTTGTGGCATCTTTTTTCCTATTTACAACATCTTGTGTCTATAAGAAAAGTAGAGCAGTTGTACAGAATGAGCCTATAGAAAAATCAAATGCAGAGTCGAGTCAACATGCAAAGGTTGACAAAGATGTAGTTAAAAACCTTACTTCGTCGGAGTTTAAGCAACTAATCATGGATTTTGATTCGTCGCCAAACGAGTGGAAGTTTAAAGGCACGCGTCCTGTGGTTATCGACTTCTATGCTACATGGTGTGGTCCATGTCGCCAAATGGCTCCAATATATAATAAGGTTGCAGAACTATATTTCTCTAAGGTGGATTTCTATCGTGTGGATGTAGATGAAGAAGGTGAACTTGCTAACTGGATGCAGATTCAGTCTATTCCTACTTTTATGTTTATACCAGCTAAAGGAATGCCTACTGTTAGTATGGGTTCTATGGCTGAAAAGGAAATGGAACAACAAGTGGCTGCACTTTTGCATTCTGAATGATTTATTACATGGTTATTTCTTGTAATAACCAAAATTAACACTATAAACAATTACTTATTGAATAAAAATAAGTAATTTTGAACCCAAATTAAAATGCAAGAACGCCTTAGAACGAAAAAAAAAGGCATTCTCGTTGATTTTGACATAAAATAACCAAGTAATAAATAATGGACGAAAATCTAACAATTGACCACGACCGTATCCTCAAAATTAATATTGAAGAGGAAATGAAGTCGTCGTATATCGACTACTCCATGTCAGTTATAGTGGCTCGTGCGCTTCCTGATGTCAGGGATGGTTTCAAACCTGTACACCGTCGTATCTTATACGGTATGCTCGGTATTGGAAACACAAGTGATAAACCATACAAGAAATGTGCCCGCGTAGTAGGTGAGGTGTTGGGTAAATATCACCCTCATGGCGACTCTTCTGTTTATGGTGCACTCGTGCGTATGGGACAGGAATGGAACATGCGCTATAAGCTTGTTGATGGACAGGGTAACTTTGGTAGTGTAGACGGTGACTCACCTGCTGCCATGCGTTATACAGAGTGTCGACTTTCAAGAATGGGTGAACAGGTGATGGACGATCTCGACAAAGAGACTGTCGACATGACAAACAACTTCGACGACTCTTTGGTTGAGCCAACTGTTATGCCTACAAAGATTCCTAACCTCCTTGTAAATGGTGGTAATGGTATTGCTGTAGGTATGGCAACTAATATTCCTACCCACAACCTTACTGAAGTAATTAATGGTTGCTGCGCTTATATCGACAATCCTGAGTTGACTACTGAGGAGTTGATGCAGTATATCCCTGCTCCAGACTTCCCTACAGGTGCTTATATCTATGGTCTTCAGGGAGTAAAGGATGCTTACGAGACTGGTCGTGGACGTATTATTATGCGTGCAAAGGCTGAAATCGAAAGTGACGAAAGCCACGACAAGATTGTTGTTACCGAGATTCCATATGGTGTCAATAAGCAACAACTTATTGAGTATATAGCAGAACTTGTTAAGGAAGGTAAGCTCGAGGGTATCTCAAACGTAAACGATGAGACTGGTCGTCAGGGTATGCGTATCGTTGTTGACGTGAAGCGTGATGCTAACGCTAACGTTATTCTTAATAAGCTCTTTAAGATGACAGCCCTACAAAGCTCATTCTCTGTGAATTGCATCGCTTTGGTTAAGGGACGTCCACGCACTCTTACTCTTGTAGAATGTGTTAAATATTTCGTTGAACATCGTCATGACGTAACTATCCGTCGTACTAAGTACGAATTGCGTAAGGCTCAGGAACGTGCTCATATCCTTGAAGGATTGATTATCGCTTGCGACAACATCGACGAGGTGGTACACATCATTCGTGCAAGCAAGACTCCAAGCGAGGCACAAGTTAACTTGGAGAAGCGTTTTGAGATTGACAATATCCAGTCGAAGGCTATCGTAGATATGCGTCTGTCTCAGCTCACAGGTCTGCGTGTAGATCAGCTTCATGCAGAATATGAGGAGTTGGAGCGTCAGATTGCATACTTTGAGCAGATTTTGAGCGATCCAGAACTTTGCAAGAAGGTTATGAAGGATGAGCTTAATGAAGTTAAGGAGAAATATGGCGACGCTCGTCGTACAGAGATTATCCCTGACGAACATGAGTTTAACGCTGAAGACTTCTATCCTAACGACCCTGTTGTTATCACAGTAAGTCACCTTGGCTACATCAAGCGTACTGCTTTGTCTGAATTCCGCGAGCAGGCTCGTGGCGGTGTAGGTGCTAAGGGTGCTCATACACGCGACAAGGACTTCACAGAGTATATCTATCCAGCAACAATGCACCAAATAATGCTCTTCTTTACTAAGAAGGGACGTTGTTACTGGCTCCATTGCTATGAGATTCCTGAGGGTGATAAGACATCGAAGGGTCGTGCCATTCAGAACCTTTTGAATATCGATTCTGATGATAGCGTTAATGCATTCCTACGTCTTCGTGGTCGTGGTCTTGAGGATGAAGAATTCATCAATTCTCACTATATAGTATTCGCAACTAAGAATGGTACCGTTAAGAAGACTCCATTGGAGGCATACTCTCGTCCACGTGCTAATGGTGTGATTGCTATTAACATTGCTGAAGGCGATGAGGTTGTAGACGTACGTCTTACAAATGGTCACAACGAGCTTATCTTGGCTAACCGCAATGGTCGTGCAGTACGTTTCGATGAAGAGACTATCCGCACTATGGGTCGTACAGCAACTGGTGTTCGTGGTATGCGCCTTGATGGTGGCGACGATGCTGTTGTTGGTATGATTGTTATCAACGACTCTGAGAATGAGACCGTTATGGTAGTTAGCGAAGAGGGCTATGGTAAGCGTTCTGAGGTAGAAGACTATCGTAAGACCAACCGTGGAGGTAAGGGTGTGAAGACTCTTAATATTACCGATAAGACAGGCCGATTGGTTGCAATTAAGAATGTTACCGACGACAATGACCTTATGATTATTAATAAGAGTGGTATCGTTATCCGTCTTGCTGTAGCTGATTGCCGTGTAATGGGTCGTGCTACACAGGGTGTACGTCTCATCAATCTTACTAAGAAGAACGACGTTATTGCAAGCGTTTGTAAGGTGATGTCGTCAGAGCTTGAAGCATCTGTTGAAGAGGAGAGTCGCTCTGCATTCTCTCAGAAGAGTGAAGAAATGAAGCAGGATACATCTTCGCCTGTATACGAAGATGAAACTCCTATTGATGAAGTAGACTCTACACAGGTAGAAAACCCAGAAGAAGATAATCAATAATTTTAAACTTATAAAACTATGAAGAAAATTTTTGTAATGGCTGCCATGGTACTAGGAGTATCAGCAGCTTATGCAGGCGATAGTGAGCCATTGAAGGCTATCACAAAGTCTAAGACTTACGCCGAGGCAGAGGCTTTGCTAAATAGCACTCTCGACCAGTTGGCTTCTCCACAGGAGAAAGCTAAAGCCTACAATAAGCTTTATGAGCTTTCTATGAAAGATTTCGAAACTGTATCTGCAGTAATAGCTGAAAATCAAAGAGCTGCAGTTATGAAGACTGAACAGCAGGCTTATGATACAGCAGCTTACTACAATAGCGCATATAATGCAGTTAAGGCTGCTGTAGAGTGCGATAAGTATGATGGTCAGCCAGACGCTAAGGGCAAAACTAAGATTGCTTACCGCAAAGACGAAACTCGCCTCCAGAAGCTTACTCAGGCTCGCTTGGAATTGGTAAATGGCGGTCAATGGATTGATGGCAAGAATGACGAGGCTGGCTTGTTGAAGTATTGGGGATTGTTCCTCGAGAGCCGCAACACTCATTTGTTCGAGGCATTGCCAAAGGAGCCTTTCTTGGGTCAAGTAGCTTTCTATGCTGGTGCTTATGCTGAGCGTGCTAACAAACTTGAGAAGGCAAATCAGTATTTCGATATTGCTATGCAGGATCCTGAGTGGGCTGAGAAGGCTGAGAATGCTAAGTTTGAAGTAGCTGGTAAGAACCTTAAGACAGAGGCAGATACTCTCCGTTACATCGGTCAGCTTAAGGATCTCTACACACAGAAGAATAGCGAGGCAGCTTTCAGCGTATTGTGCAAGCTCTATAGCTCTTCAAACAAGACGGCTGAACTCAACGCACTTGTTGAAGATATGTTGAAGAAGAATCCTACAAACTTCTTGGCTTTGGCTTACCATACACAGAGCATCGCAGAAGCTGTATCTCGTCAGGAAGAAAACCAAAACTGGGACCCTGCTATCGAGGCTTACAAGAAGCTTCTTGATGCAAGTGACAAGAATCAGGCATTCGTATATGCTGGTCTTGGACAATGCCTCTGCAAGAAGGCTGGTCTCGTTCAGGATCGTAATGCACAGAAGGAACTCTTCAAAGAGGCATTGCCACTCCTTGAGAAGGCAAAGGAACTTGATCCAGACAACAATAACAACTGGGGCTACTTCCTCTATGTATGCTATGGTTCAGTATTTAGCTACAACGACGATCGTGCTATTGAGCTAAAGAAACGTTTCGGTTATTAATTTATACTGAATATTCATATTTATGCGTATCAATCCTATTGGATTGGTACGCTTTTTTATTTGTCTTTTTTAGCTCAAAAATGAAGTAGGCTTCAATTGCAAATGAAGCAGGCTTCGTTGGCACTTGAAGCAAGCTTCGTTGGTCATTTAAGTTTGCTTCATTTTTTTTGTGATTTATCGCGATAAAAGATGGTATATATATACTAAATGTGAAAATCTGACGTTGTTATATATAATGGAAAACAAAGAAAAGCAAAACGGCTACTCACATATAATGAAATATACGGGTTTGTTTGGAGGTATTCAAATGCTAAACATGCTTGTAGGAGTTGTCAGAAACAAGATGGTCGCCATGATATTAGGTCCTGGTGGCATGGGATTGCTTTCTTTGTTCAACTCTACTATAAAACTCGTGTCGGAGTCTACTAACATGGGTATCTCTATGAGTGGAGTGAAAACGATATCTCAGAATTTTGATGATGAAGCCAATGATAAGCTCTGTGAATCTGTAAAAATGATAAGATTATGGAGTTTATTGACTGCATTAATGGGTTTTGTTGTTTGTGCATTGTTTGGCTCAAGCATCAACTCCTTGACTTTCACTTGGGGTGATCACTCGTTTCATTACATGATGTTGTCGCCAGCTATTGCCTTTATGGCTATAACTGGTGGTGAGACTGCTGTCTTGAAAGGAACTCGCCAGCTCACGAACTTAATGATGATTTCTTTCTACTACGTGTTGATTACCGCAGTCATTAGTGTACCTATATATTATTATATAGGCGAGAAAGGAATCGTTCCTTCTTTGGTATTGGCAGCCTTTGTTAATACGGTGTTAGCGCTATATTGTTCAACAAAGAAATATCCATATCGTTTGTCGTTCAATAAAGAACTATTAGTAAAAGGTTCTAGTATGATACGCCTAGGTATCGCACTCGTTTTGGCTGGTATTTTGGGAAGTGGCGCAGACTTCTTAATACGTACTATCCTAAATACTTATGGCTATCTTGACGAAGTGGGATTGTATAATGCAGGCTACATGATGATATTTGTGTATGCAGGAATAGTTTTCTCTGCCATGGAATCTGACTATTTCCCACGCTTATCTGCAATACGCGATGATGTAGAGGCACAAAACAAATGTGTAAACCAGCAGATAGAAGTAACTTTATTGCTGATATCTCCATTGCTTATAGCTTTTCTGATAGGAATGCCTATACTGCTTCCATTGCTATATAGTGGTCATTTTATGCCTGTATTAGGAATGATTCAGGTAGCCGTTATGGCTATGTTTGTCAGAGCCTTAGCTTTGCCAGTTGAATATATTCCTTTAGCAAAAGGCAATTCTATACTATATCTCTTTATCGAAGCACTCTATGATATAATGATTGTTGTGCTCACTTTTGTGTTATACAATTGGATGGGGCTTTTGGGCGCTGGAGTTGCATTAACATTATCTATGATAGTTGACTATGTTGTAGCCTATATAGTGATTAAAGCAAAATATGGTTATAGCATATCTATAGAAGTTTTGAAATATGTGGCTATGCAATTTCCATTAGGTATCTTGGCTTTCTTAGTTACTATGGTTGAATCTCGTTTGCTTTATTGGTCGATGGGATTATTGCTCATAATGGTTAGCTTAGCAATATCTTTAACGATACTTCATAAAAAGACAACATTATGGGAAAAACTCAAGAAGAAAATACTAAGACGATAATATCAAACACAATGACAACCCCAAAAGTTACAGTATTGGTAGCAGTTTATAATGCTGAAAAATATATCAGAAAATGCCTTGATTCTCTAATCGAACAAACATTAACTGATATACAGGTAGTATGTATAGACGATGCTTCTACTGATAATTCTCTTTCTATACTTAATGAATATGCAGGAAAAGATAACCGAATCGAGGTGATAGCTCTAACAGAAAATCATGGCCAAGCTCATGCAAGAAATCAGGGATTAGGTATGGTTAGAGGAAAATATGTCTGTTTTTTAGATAGCGATGATTGGATGTCGGCTGACTGTTTAGAGAAAGCTGTAGATTGCTATACCCAGCATCCTCTAACCGATAGCGTGCTATTTGATACCAGATATGTATATCCTGATAGAGAAGAGTCTTACCCTATGCCTAAGTTTGAGGCAATGTCGGGCAAAGAGGCTTTTGAAGCTTCATTAACATGGAAAATTCATGGAGTATATATTGTAAAAGCTGAAATACACAAAGATTTTCCTTATGATGAATCATGTAAGGCTTATAGCGACGATAATACCACACGTCTTCATTACCTCTCGTCGAGAGAAGTGAGAACGTGTGAAGGTCGTTATTATTATCTGCAGCATGGGGAGTCTACTACACACAAACCCGGGCTACAACGCTTTGACTATCTTAAAGCCAATATGAGCATGAAACAAACTCTGCTAAAGATTGGAGCAGAAGAAAGAATCCTGGATTTATATGAAAATGTGAGATGGCTTAATGTTGTTGGATTAATGTATTATGTATTTTTAAATCGCAAATTGCTTTCAAAAGGCGATATTAAAGAGGGTATGCGAATAATAAGATGGGCATGGAATAGCATCGAACAAGAGCGATTGGAGCCAAGATATAAGAGAAAGTTAGGTTATATGCCGATGAAATGGTCGTGGAACGCATTTGTGGTACAAGAAAATGTCTATTTTACTCTGAAAGCGTTATTGAATCGAAGATGATATGCTTTTGGATAGAAAAGATATGATTTGAAAGCTTGACAAAGCAGAAGATTGTTCTATTTAACCATTGAACTTTCAATTTTGTGAAATATCGCGTTAAACGAGTATAATTTTCTTGCAATAAGTTTTTTATTTTACGATAAATTATTATCTTTGCGTCTGAATTAATAAAATAAACTTATTGAGCAAGGTTAGTTTTGGTTTAGTCAATAAAACTATTGATGACACCG
Source organism: Prevotella sp. CAG:1092 (assembly GCA_000436915.1). Taxonomy (GTDB): domain Bacteria; phylum Bacteroidota; class Bacteroidia; order Bacteroidales; family Bacteroidaceae; genus Prevotella. The sequence continues at coordinate 65,160 of HF994178.1, forward strand.
ATAACCACCAAGCTTTATATACTTTTGACCATGGCTTTGATAATAGTAACTATCCTATTATTTAGTTATGTGATTCTGGGAACGGAAACCATAACAAAGGTAAACAAGGCTGCTGTAGCCATGTTTGCCGGCACCATTGGTTGGGTACTGTATATCTGCTATGGCACAGATTTTGTGATGAACATACATGCAAAGGAATACCTTTCATTCCTTGCTGGATCAGAGGCAACAAGTTCTAACGTAAAGATGTTTATCGCAGATCATATCTTCCTAAAATATGTTGGTCAGGGTGGTAGTATTGTTCTATTCTTATTGGCTACCATGACAATAGTTGAGATATTAAACAATAATGGTTGCTTTGACTTTGTACTTCAATTACTTAAGACTCGTTCGTCAAAGCGTTTCTTGTGGACTATATCGTCAGTTACATTCTTAATTTCAGCCAATCTTGATAACCTCACCACAACCGTGATGATGCTTACCATGATGCACAAGCTGATACCAAATCGTAGACATCGTCTGCTCTATGGTTCTGCTATTGTATTAGCTGCAAATTGCGGAGGTGCGCTGACAGTGATTGGTGACCCTGTAGGACTTACGCTTTGGAATGCAGGAGCTGTAACAGCTACAAATTTCTCCATGAGCTTAATGTTGCCTTGCTTGGTAGCATGGGTGATACCTACTTATCTCATTGGTCGCACATTGCCTGAAAGAGTGCAAACGGAATGGATTACGATGCCTTATCGTGGCGATGACACACGACTAAATGTTTGGCAACGTTTGCTTATGCTTTTCGTTGGAATTGGAGGTTTGTGGTTTATCCCGACTTGCCATAATATCACAAAGTTGAGTCCATTCCTTGGTGCTTGCTGTGTGTTGGCGGGATTGTGGATGGTTAACGAATTGTTTAATCGTAAACTAATGAACGATGACGCTATGATACAGCGTCAGATACCAAGAGTGTTGCAGTATGGTGTGATACAAATGATGCTCTTTGTGATGGGTATTATGCTTGCTTTAGGTGTGGTAAACGAAACCGGCGCTTTGGCTACTGTTAGAGAATTTATTGATAACAATATAAACAATGTATGGGCTTTAGGATTAATGTCTGCATTCTTTAGTTGCTTTATTGATACCTTTGCTAATGCATATAGTTGGTTCTCGATATTTGGTATTTCGGATTTGCAGATTGCAACACCTGACGTATTAAAGGATTTGTCTGCCTTTGCTCAAAACGGAAGTTTTTGGAAGGTAATAGCCTTTACATCTGCTCTTGGTGGAAACATATTAGCTATTGGCTCTATGAGTGGTTTGGCACTGATGAAAGCAGAAAGAGTACACATGTGGTGGTATCTGAAGAACGTCGGCTGGAAAGCTCTTGTTGGCGGACTTATTGGACTGATGATAATGTTTTTCACTCTATAAAAGAAATTGTAAAGTGAGGGTGGTAATCTATAGAGAAAAAGATAACAATAATAAATAAAACAATTTATGGCTAAAATTAAAACAATAGGTATTCTAACTTCAGGAGGCGATGCACCTGGAATGAATGCAGCCATTCGTGCCGTGACTCGTGCTGGCATCTATAATGGTTTCAACATTAAAGGTATCTATCGTGGTTATGATGGTTTGATTAATGGAGAGATTAAGGATTTCACAACTGAGAATGTAAGCGGTATCATCACTCAGGGTGGTACAATGCTGAAGACTGCACGCTCAAAGGAATTTATGACCGAAGAAGGCAAGCAGAAGGCTTACGATAACATGGTTAAAAATGGTATAGATGCCTTGGTTGTGATAGGAGGTAATGGTTCGCTAACTGGCGCCATGGAATTTGCACGCGAATTTGATGTTTGCTGCATTGGTTTGCCTGGAACTATCGATAATGACCTTTATGGCACAGATAACACCATCGGTTACGATACAACTATGAATACTATAGTAGAATGTGTTGACCGTATACGTGATACAGCCCAGAGTCACGAGAGAATCTTCTTTATTGAGGTTATGGGACGTGATGCTGGTTTCTTGGCTCAGAACTCTGCTATTGCAAGCGGAGCAGAAGCCGCCATCATACCAGAAGATAGCACAGATGTCGACCAGTTGGCACAGTTCATGGAGCGTGGTATTCGTAAGTCTAAGAAGAGCTGTATCGTTATCGTTTCGGAGAGTCCTAAGTGTGGAGCTTTGTATTATGCAGACCGTGTGACAAAGGAATTTCCAGAATACGATGTTCGTGTATCTATTCTTGGTCACCTTCAGCGTGGTGGTCGCCCAACAGCACGTGATAGAATCCTTGCTAGTCGTACTGGTGTTGGAGCTATTGAGGCAATCATGCAGGGCCAAAGAAATATCATGGTTGGTGTAAGAAACAACGAAGTGGTATACGTACCATTGTCAGAAGCTATCCGCTCAGATAAACCTTTCGATCGAAAGCTTATCAAGGTACTTGATGAATTGAGTATTTAATATATTTCCGTAATAGCGAAATAGTATAAAAAAACTAACATAAAACATTGACTTATGGCACAAATTAGTGGACACATTTCACAGATTATCGGTCCTGTTATCGACGTTTACTTCGATACCAAGGGACAGGATGCTGAGAAGGTGTTGCCAAAAATCCATGATGCCTTGAAGATTGAGCGTCCCGACGGTCGCGAACTTATTGCCGAAGTGCAGCAGCATATCGGTGAAGATACTGTTCGTTGTGTTGCTATGGACAATACAGACGGTCTTCAGCGCGGATTGGAAGCAAAGCAGACAGGATCACCTATTGTGATGCCTGCTGGTGAACAAATCAAGGGCCGAATGATGAACGTTATCGGACAGCCTATTGATGGTATGAAAACTTTGGATATGCAAGGTGCTTATCCTATCCATCGTGAACCACCTAAGTTTGAAGACCTCTCTACACACAAAGAGATGTTGGCTACAGGTATTAAGGTTATCGACCTTTTGGAACCTTATATGAAGGGTGGTAAGATCGGATTGTTCGGTGGCGCTGGTGTAGGTAAGACCGTGCTTATCATGGAGCTTATCAACAACATCGCTAAGGGACACAACGGTTACTCAGTGTTTGCAGGAGTAGGAGAGCGTACTCGTGAAGGTAACGACCTTATCCGCGACATGATTGAATCTGGTGTTATCCGCTATGGCGACAAGTTTAAGAAGGCTATGGAAGAAGGTAAGTGGGACCTCTCACTTGTTGATCCAGAAGAACTTCAGAAGTCGCAGGCTACTCTTGTGTATGGTCAGATGAATGAACCACCTGGTGCACGTGCTTCTGTTGCGTTGTCTGGTCTTACTGTAGCTGAGGAATTCCGCGATCATGGAGGTAAGGATGGTGAAGCTGCCGATATTATGTTCTTTATTGACAATATCTTCCGTTTTACTCAGGCAGGTTCTGAGGTTTCGGCTCTTCTTGGTCGTATGCCATCAGCGGTAGGTTATCAGCCAACATTGGCAAGCGAGATGGGTTTGATGCAGGAGCGTATTACTTCAACAAAGAAGGGTTCTATCACATCAGTACAGGCTGTTTATGTGCCTGCAGATGACTTGACAGACCCTGCTCCAGCAACTACATTTACTCACCTTGATGCTACAACAGAGCTTAGCCGTAAGATCACTGAGCTTGGTATCTATCCTGCTGTAGACCCACTGGGTTCTACATCTCGTATTCTTGATCCACTTATCGTTGGTAAGGCTCACTACGATTGTGCTCAGAGAGTAAAACAGATTTTGCAGCGCTATAAGGAGTTGCAGGATATTATCGCTATCCTCGGTATGGATGAGCTTTCTGATGAAGATAAGCTTACCGTAAACCGTGCGCGTCGTGTGCAGCGTTTCCTCTCTCAGCCATTTGCCGTTGCAGAGCAGTTTACTGGTGTTCCTGGTGTCATGGTGTCTATCGAAGACACTATCAAGGGCTTCAATATGATTCTTGATGGTGAAGTTGACGACCTGCCAGAGCAGGCATTCCTCAACGTTGGTACTATCGAGGATGCTATTGCCAAGGGTAAGAAACTTATTGAGGCTGCTAATGGATAATTCCACACGCCAACTCACTAAAACACTTTAACTATGAGTTTGAACTTAAGAATCGTCTCTCCTGAAAAGGTTGAATTTGTAGGTGAAGCCGACAGAGTAATCGTACCTGGCTCTTGTGGTCAGTTTGAAATTCTCGTTGGTCATGCTCCTATCATCTCGACTTTGGAAAGTGGACGTATTGTTTATTTTGACTCTGAAGGCGAGCATGAGGTGAAGGCAATGGGTGGTTTTGTTGAAGTACAGAACAATAACGTAAATATTTGTGTTGAACTTTAATGAACAATGTTAACATGTTGGACAACAAGATGATATCTAAACTTACTAAACGATATTCTATACAGACTCTATTGGCTGTTGCTGTAATATCATTGGTGGTGATACTTATTAAAACGTTTGCTCATGTTGACACTCTTGTCTATCCACTTGTGGTAAGTGTGGTGTTTACTCTTGTGATAGAATTTGCTGATGTCATAATTTGGAAGTTCTTGGCAAAGAATAGTGTAGATACTCTACCAACATTCTTTTCTGCAGTTTCCGGATTCAGAATGCTATTAGCAATAGCCACTCTCATAGGTTGCTATATTGCAGTTGGTCGCGATGCTATGCTGGAATATTGCCTTGTGTTCTTGGTTTTCTATCTTTGGGTTATTGTACATCACTCTGTATTTTTCTCGCATGTGTCGAATAATCACATAGTGTGTGACAAAGATAATAAATAAATGATAATGAAACAGATTAGGTCATTATTGCTTCTCTTGATATTGGCTATGGCGCCAACTTTCGCTCTTGCAAGCCATGCCGAGGGTGAGGAAGATGGCAAGACTATCAACATACCTGAAACGGTACTTGAGCACTTGTCAGATTCCTACGAATGGCATATTGCTTCATACGAGGGGAAGAGTTTGAGCATACCATTGCCGATAATTGTAAGAAGTTCAAATACTGGCGAATGGACATTCTGTACCGAAGCTTCTCTTCCAGATAACTTCTACTTTGATGCTAAGCATCATGGTAAGATATATGAGAAGATGGCTGATGGTACAACAGTTCGTCCATTAGACTTAAGCATCACAAAGACTGTGGCTCAGATATGGATCGTTGTGTTCGTTCTGATAGCTGTATTCTTATCGTGTGCTCGCTGGTATAATGGCAAGGATGAGAGAAGCGAGGCTCCTGGTGGATTTGTCGGTATGATGGAGATGTTTGTGATGACAATCTATGATGATGTTATAAAGGCATCTATCGGTGAGAAGCATTTTAAACCGTTTGCACCATATTTGCTTACGGTATTCTTCTTCATCTTTACCACCAACCTCCTTGGACTTCTTCCTATATTCCCTGGTGGTGCCAATGTAACGGGCAATATCAACATTACGTTGTTCCTTGCGCTATGTACAATGGTTGCTATCAACCTCTTCGGAAATAAGGAGTATTGGAAGGAAATCTTTTGGCCTGAGGTTCCTATATTCCTCAAGGCTTATCCTGTGCCTCTGATGCCTGTCATTGAGTTCTTCGGAGTATTCACAAAGCCATTTGCACTTATGGTTCGTCTCTTTGCCAATATGATGGCAGGTCACGCAATTATATTGAGTTTCACTTGTGTCATCTTCCTTGGATGGTCTATGGGTGTAGGCTTTGGAATCGGACTTAACTTCGTCAGCATCATTATGATGTTGTTCATGAACTGTCTTGAAGTTCTTGTGGCATTCGTTCAGGCTTATGTATTCACACTTCTGAGTGCCGTATTCATCGGTCTTGCACAGAAGGACGAACACTAAACTCTCATATCATGATTTGAACATATAGAATTCAATATCAAGATATTAACAATAGAATTAAAACTTAGATTTTAAACGAATTTATTAACAAATTTAAAATTATAAAATTATGATTATTTCATCACTTTTGGCTGCAGAAGGTCTAGCACAGCTAGGTTGCGGTCTCGGAGCAGGTATTGCTGTTATTGGTGCAGGTTTGGGTATTGGTAAGATTGGTGGTAGCGCTATGGATGCCATCGCTCGTCAGCCTGAGGCTACTGGCAAGATTCAGACAAACATGATTCTTACCTCAGCTTTCGTTGAGGGTTGTGCTCTTTTCGCTATCGTAGCTTGCGCATTCCTTATTTAAAAAGGATTTGAATAGAAAGTAAAATATTGCAAATGGATTTTGATAAATTGCCATCAATATTGACTCCTGATTTGGGACTCCTCTTCTGGATGCTGTTGGCTTTCCTCGTGGTGTTCTTCGTGCTCGCTAAGTTTGGCTTTCCTGCTATCGTAGGAATGGTAGACAAGCGAAAGAAGTATATCGACGAGAGCCTTGACAAGGCACAGAAGGCTGCAGCAAAGCTTGAGAATATCAAGCAGGAGAGTGAGGCCATTCTTCAGGAAGCACGAGAGAAGCAGGCTACCATTTTGAAGGAAGCTGCTGATACTCGTGAGGCTATCGTGGCAAAAGCTCAGGAAAAAGCTCGCGAAGAAAGCTCTCGCATCATTAACGATGCTAAGGCTGAGATTGAAAGCCAAAAACAGGCTGCAATAAGCGAGATCCGCCAGCAAGTTGCTACGTTGAGTGTTGAGATTTCTGAGAAGGTCTTGCGTCAGAAGCTCGGCACAGATAAGGCACAGATGGATTATATTAACCAGATGCTTGATGAAGTTGCAGCAAATAATAAACAATAAACGCTATGGATTTAGGATTAATATCGGTCAGATATGCCCGAGCCTTGCTTAAGGCTGGTATTGAGGCGAAAGAGGCTGAGAAAGTATATGCAGATATGCAGACACTGGCTCAGAACTACTCTCAAATGCCTGCGCTGAGGATTACGATAGATAATCCCATGCTCTCAAATGCGCAAAAGGAATCTTTGCTGTTGTTGGCTACAGGTGGCGAACCTTGTGAGTTGACAAAACGCTTTGTTGCCCTTGTGCTCAAAGAAGACCGTGAGAGTATCATGCAATTCATTGCCAACTCGTTTATTACTCTGTACAGAAAGCATAACAATCTAATAAGTGCTAAACTCACTACTGCCTCAGAAATTGACTCTAAAACAGAGGATAAGTTGAGACAGTTGGTTGAAGGAAGGACAAATGGAAAGGTTGATTTCCAAACGGATGTAGATCCTGAGATTATAGGAGGATTCGTTCTCGAATACGACACTTATCGCATGGATGCTAGTGTGAAGAAACAACTTAATGCCATCTTGTCGAATCTTAACAAATAAAACAAAGTATTATGTCAGACAAAATAAAACCAAGTGAGGTATCACAGATTCTCCTCGAACAGCTGAAGGGTATCAATAATAGCCAGCAGTTTGACGAGGTAGGCACAGTACTTGAGGTAAGCGATGGCGTGGCTCGTATCTACGGTCTGCGTAATGCAGAAGCTAACGAACTCTTGGAGTTCGAAAATGGCACAATGGCTATCGTGATGAACCTTGAGGAAGACAATGTCGGATGTGTGCTCCTTGGTTCTACAGAAGGTATCAAAGAGGGTATGGTGGTTAAGCGTACTAAGCGTATCGCATCTATCCGCGTCAACGACAATATGTTGGGACGTGTTATCAACCCTCTTGGTCAGGCTATCGATGGTAAGGGAGAAATCGACCTTACAGAATCATTCGAAATGCCTCTTGATCGTAAGGCTCCTGGTGTTATCTACCGTCAGCCTGTTAAGGAGCCACTTCAGACAGGTATCAAGTCGGTAGACTCTATGATTCCTATCGGACGTGGTCAGCGTGAGCTTATCATCGGCGACCGTCAGACTGGTAAGACTGCTATCGCTGTAGATACTATCATCAATCAGAAGAGTTTTTATGAAGCTGGTAAGCCTGTATATTGTATATATGTGGCTATTGGACAAAAGGCTTCTACTGTTGCTGCGTTGGTAGAAAACTTGAAGCAGCATGGTGCTATGCCATACACTATCATCGTTAGTGCTACAGCTGCTGATCCTGCTGCTATGCAGTATTATGCTCCATTCGCAGGTGCTGCTATTGGTGAGTATTTCCGCGACCGTGGCTATTCTGCCCTCGTTGTATATGATGATTTGTCAAAGCAGGCTGTTGCCTATCGTGAGGTTTCTTTGATTCTTCGTCGTCCTTCTGGACGTGAGGCTTATCCTGGTGATGTTTTCTATCTCCATTCTCGTTTGTTGGAGCGTGCAGCGCGTATCAACGACCAGCAAGAGGTGGCTGAGCAGATGAACGACCTGCCAGAATGCATGAAGAATCATGTAAAGGGTGGTGGTTCTTTGACCGCTCTTCCTATCATTGAGACTCAGGCAGGCGACGTGTCGGCTTACATTCCTACAAACGTTATCTCTATTACCGACGGACAGATTTATCTTGAGAGCGACTTGTTCAACCAAGGTTTCCGTCCAGCTGTTAATGTGGGTATTTCAGTGAGCCGTGTAGGTGGTTCTGCTCAGATTAAGAGTATGAAGAAGGTTGCCGGTACGTTGAAGATAGATATGGCTCAGTATCGTGAACTTGAGGCTTTCTCTAAGTTCTCAAGTGATATGGATGCCGTAACAGCCATGACTATCGACCGCGGACGTAAGAACAATCAACTTCTCATTCAGCCACAGTATAGTCCTATGCCTGTAGGCGAGCAGATTGCTATCATATATTGTGGAACTAAGGGATTGATGCACGATGTGCCTGTAGATAAGGTCCGCGAATGCCAGGATTCATTCCTCGATAAGATGCGCACCGCTCATCCTGAGGTAATCGAGACTCTCGCATCAGGTAAGATTGATGATACTGTAACTTCAGTCATCGAGCAGGTAATGGCTGATATTGCAGGTCAGTATAAAAATTAATAGCCTATGCCGTCGCTAAAAGAGATAAAGACTAGGATTGCCAGCGTAAATAGTACTCGCAAGATTACGAGTGCTATGAAAATGGTTGCCTCGTCTAAACTTCACCATGCACAGGTGATGATAGAAAACATGCTTCCTTACGAAACGATGCTTGAGCATATCCTCAAGACTTTTCTCGCTTCAGAAGCTGATGCTTCGAATGTGTTTACTATCGAACGCCCTGTAAAAAGGGTTGCGATAGTGGCTTATTCTTCGAACAGCAGCCTTTGTGGAGGCTTCAATGCTAATATCATCAAACAGATGCAAATGGTGGCGGCTGACTATGAGTCGCTTGGCAAGGAGAATATCGTTATCTATCCTATCGGACGAAAGGTTGCAGAAAAGGCAGCTAAACTCGGATATCAGATAGGTGGCGATTTCACAGAACTTGCAGACAAGCCTAATGTCAAGCAATGTATTGAATTGGCACGTGAGCTTGGAAAGAAGTTCATGGATGGCGAGATTGACAAGGTTGAGATGGTATATCATCATTTCAAATCAGCAGGTTCGCAGATTCTTACTCGCAAAACTTTTCTACCTATTGACATTAAGTCAGAGCTTGGTCGTGACCATGTACGTGACTTAAAATCGAAGGCTGCAACTAAGGAAGCTCAGGAGTATCTGCGTAAGCGTGATAAGGAACAGATGGCTACTAATCAACGCCAATTGGATGGCAAACCGCTGAATGATAATTTCATCGTTGAGCCTGACATGAATACTGTGCTTTCAACTCTCATCCCTAAGTTGGCTCATCTCATGCTTTATACTGCATTACTTGATAGCATAGCCAGCGAGCATGCAGCGCGTATGGTTGCCATGCAGACTGCTACAGACAACGCTGACGAGTTGCTACGTGGCTTGAACTTGCAGTACAACAAGAGTCGTCAGCAAGCTATTACTAATGAGCTTCTCGATATTGTTGGAGGTAGCGTAAACAAATAGTATTTTCTTAATGAGTAAATACTCTATCTAAGATGCGATGCTCATATTATATATATAATGTGTGCGTCGCATCTTTCTTTATATAAGAACATTAAAATCTATGAATAATAAATTATCTAAAAACTTAATTCTACTTTGTGGTGGATTGATATTTAGTTTATCTTCATCTGCTCAGATAACTAAACCTAAACGCGCATATCTTGAATATCTTGTTTCTACGAATTCTGCGGATAGAAACTACAAGATTGGCGAGCAAGCTAAAGTTGAAGTAAGAGCGTTTGAAGGTGGTCTTCCTGTTAATGGTTATGTTCATTACTCCACATCTAATGATATGATGCCTACAGAACAAAATGATTCTGTAGCCTTCCATGATGGCTTAGCAATAATAAACGTAGGTACTATGCACAAAGCTGGATTCAAAACTGTTAAATTACGCTTTAACGCTGATAATGCTTGGCATAAAGATATGGTGAAGGTAGGCTTCTCTCCTGATAGTTTGCGCTCTTTGACTCAGAACCCCGTAGACTTTGATAAGTTTTGGGCAAAATCGTTTAAAGCTATTGCTACTAAAAGCCCTAAGGTGACTTCAACTCTTATTCCTCGTTTATGTACAGATAATGTAGAGGTATATCTCGTAAAGATGGTCTATGGTAAGAAGGTGGAAACAATGTATGGTTATATGTCGAAGCCAAAGGGTGGAGGCAAACATCCTGTTTTGTTTAATCCACCAGGTGCTGGCTCTAAGAAGATTGTGCCTAATAACATGTATGCAGAACATGGTTTCATCTCTATAACTTCAGAAATACATGGACTTAACCCTGAATTATCTGATGCAGAATATGACAAGTTGCGCAAAGCTGTAGGTGGATATAATAGAATGGGAATTGAAAATCGTGATAGTTTCTATTATCGTAAAGTGTATGTTGGTTGTTGCAAGTTTGTTGATTATCTTTGCTCTTTAGCTGACTGGGATGGAGAAAATGTTGGTGTAACTGGTGGAAGCCAGGGTGGGGCATTGACTATTGTAACCGCCGCACTAAATCCAAAGGTGAAGTTTATTGCTTCCTTCTATCCTGCTTTAAGCGATCTTGAAGGTTTCCTAAATGGTAGAGCTGGTGGTTGGCCTCAATATTTCCGAGGAAAAGAAACTATCAATAAGGACAAGTTTATGACTACAATACCATATTATGATGTAGTAAACTTTGCGCGTAGGCTAAATGTTCCTGGATTCTATAGCTATGGATATAATGACGAAACTTGTAGTCCTACAAGTGTTACTGCAACTATAAATGAAATCTCTGCACCTAAGATTGTTGAAGTAACTCCAACCTCTGGTCATTGGCGTTATATATCAACTAATGATAATAGCATTGAATGGATGAAAACAAAATGCGTTATGCCGATAACTGAAGATTAAGAAACGAATTATTGTTGTCCGCTAAATGGACATTAGTCCTTGATTTTGCTGTTATTTGTCATGTATAAGCCCTATAATCAAGTAAATACAACAGCTGTCCGGTAAAACTTTTGCTGTTGGTAGCGTTATGTTGAATGAAAAGTCCCCCAATTTGCCTGATTACGACTCAATAGACAGTTTTTTCTCCTGTAGACGTGTGGATATACATGAATATAGTCGGCTGTCCGGCAAATCAACAAATCAAATTTTAGGTCTGAATGTTTAGCGGACAGTAATAGAAACGAATAAACCTCTTTGGCAAACATATTGTAGAGATACTAAAAAGCAGGAAGAAACATTTTTGTTTTCTTCCTGCTTTTGTCTTTTTTATAGATGTTTAAATATCTGTACTATTACATTCCGCAACAGAACAGAACTATAATCTGTGCTGTGAATATTCTGAGGAACATACTCAATGGATAAACTGTAGAATATCCAATTGCTGGAGCTTCCTTAGAACAAATAGAGTTAGCATACGCCAATGCTGGAGGGTCTGTACATGTACCTGCAAGCATACCCATGATGGTGAAGTAGTTAAATTTGAACTTCAAGCGTGCAATAGTTCCGATGATAAGGATAGGGATTATAGTTATCAAGAAACCTGTATACACATATTTCAAACCATCGCCCTGTACTACTGTCTCCATAAAGTTTGCTCCAGCCTTGATTCCAACACTCGCCAAGAATAACACGAGACCTATCTCGCGAAGCATCATATTGGCTGATGTCGTGGTATAGGTAACGAGCTTCATGCGATAGCCGAAGCGACCTACCAGGATTGCAATAATTAAAGGACCACCAGCGATACCAAGCTTCATAGGCACTGGCATACCAGGAACTGCAACAGGAATGCTTCCGAAGATGATACCAACAAGGATTCCAATAAAGATAGTTGCAATGTTTGGGGCGTCAAGACGCTTCACAGAGTTACCCATGAGTTCAGCAACGCGGTTTACGTTGTCCTCAGGACCAACAACCATGATCTTATCTCCATAATGGAAATGGTGGTCGCGGCTTGCAAAGAGGTCCATACCCTGACGGGTGATTCGAGTAACGTTGACACCATAAACGCTCGAGAAGTGCATCTTGCCGAGTGTTTTACCATTGATGGAAGGGTTGGTAACGATAATACGACGGCTAACCATAGGCTGCTTCTCATCCTGTTCAGTCCATTCAGTCTCTTGCTCAGGACCAATGAATGCTTTAATAGCTTCTGCGTCAGCCTCTGCACATACTACCAATACCTCATCGTTCATGTTAAGAATGGTGTCGCGCATAGGTGTAGTAACTTTGCCTTCATGCAACAGACGTGTACAAACGATGTCACGATTCAAGAAACTTGAGATTTCTCCAAGAGTTCTACCTGCGATATAAGAGTTGGCAACTTTCAAGCGCATGCTGTGAGCCTTTGTGTGTGGGTTCTCAGCCTCTGCTTCCTCAAGTTCCTCTTCTTCGTTTTCAAGGTTTACTCGGCAGATGTACTTTACAGCTATGGTAGCTCCGATAATACCAAGCACACCAAGAGGGTAGGCACAAGCGTATCCTGAAGCAATCTGTGGTACGTTGCCATTTGCAAATACAGACGTAAGAGCTTCGTTGGCAGCACCAAGACCTGGAGTGTTGGTAACGGCACCATACAAAGTACCTACCATCATAGGTAGATTCTTCGGATCCGAAGTATCAAAGAAGAGATAGTAGCAGGCAAACATCACACCGATGTTGAGCATGATAAGAGCTGTAGAAAGCAGGTTTAGGGTTACTCCGCCTTTCTTAAAGCTCTCAAAGAAACCTGGTCCTACCTGAAGACCGATGCAGAACACGAAGAGGATAAGTCCAAAGTCCTGAACAAACGTCAGAATATTGGTAGGGCCTGTAAACCCAAAGTGTCCTGCTACGATGCCTGCAAAAAGCACAAACGTAACACCAAGCGAGATACCTCCGATTTTGATTTTGCCGAGGTAAACGCCGATGGCAATTACAACCGAGTAGAGTAGGGCGATGTGCGCCACTGAATCGGTAGTAGTAAAAAGATTAATTAACCAATCCATATTTATTTATTATAAATGTAATATCAATGATGGATGTAGGATTAGAGAGGTTCATCCAAGCTTCCAATGGCTTATCCTAAGTATTTCATCAATATCTTAGAATGTCCACTTTCGCGTAGCTTGATGATACTCTTTTCGCGAATCTGTCTCACACGTTCACGTGTCAGACCAAGCTGATCACCAATCTCCTCAAGACCTTTCTCGTGGCAACCAATACCGAAACATTCTCTAACGATAGTTATCTCGCGATCTTTCAATACGCTTTTCAACACGTTATCAAGTTCCTGTGACATAGATTCAAAGTCTACATGACGGTCTGTTCTGCTGTCATCGCCAGAAGCCAATACGTCAGCCATACTGTTGTCTTCACCATCGGCAAAAGGTGCATCAATACTCATATGGTGGTTGTCTGCCTTGATGGTTTGGTCAATCTTAGCCTCTTCCATATTTGTAATACGCGACAACTCTGTAACTGAAGGTCTACGTTGGTTTTCTTGCTCGAACTTGGATATCTCGTTGTTGATTTTGCTCAAAGCACCAACCTGATTCAATGGTAATCTTACGATACGGCTCTGCTCGGCAATAGCCTGAAGAATGCTTTGGCGAATCCACCATACAGCATAAGAGATAAATTTAAAACCACGAGTCTCATCAAATTTCTCAGTTGCCTTTACAAGTCCGATGTTGCCTTCATCAATCAAGTCGGTAAGAGACAATCCTTGGTGCTGATACTGCTTTGCTACAGAAACAACAAATCGCAAGTTCGACTTCACCAATTTATCTTTGGCACGTTCGCCCTCACGTCCGCCTTTTCTGATGGCTTGTGCAAGTTCAATTTCTTCATCTACAGAAATCATGGGCACACGACCTATCTCTACCAAGTATTTATCTAATGCTTCGCTCGAACGGTTCGTAATACTCTTCTGAATTTTTAATTGTCTCATGTTAACCTAAAAAATATGTTTATCTAATATACCTAATTTAATTTGGAATGCAAAGTTACAAAAAAATCGTGATATCTTTTGTATTGCCTAGTATATTTTTGTTCATTTCATGCTATTTCTCGATTTTTTGCATTAACTTTGCAAGTGATTTTGTATTTCTTTAATAAGTTAATAGGTAGTTCATATGAAACAAACAAAGATTGTATGCTCGATAAGTGACAGAAGATGTGAAGTGGAGTTCCTCAAGAAATTGTTTTTTGCAGGAATGAATGTTGTTAGAATGAATACTGCTCATGCTACTCCTGATGGCATTAGAGCTATTATCAACAACACAAGAGCCGTTTCACCACATATAGCCTTGCTTATCGATACCAAGGGTCCAGAAATCCGAACTACCAATGTAGAGTCGCCGATTCAATATAAAACTGGCGACGTGGTAAAGATTTTTGGTCGACCAGGTATGGATACAACTCATGATATTATTAATGTTTCATATGACGATATCACTAAGGATGTTTCTGTTGGTGACGACATTCTCTTCGATGATGGTGCTTTGTGTATGCACGTTGTTGAAAATACAGGTCCTATGCTTGTTGCTGAAGTTATGAATGACGGTGTTCTTGGCGCTCGCAAGAGTGTTAATGTTCCTGGAGTCCATATCGATTTACCAGCTGTAACAGAAAAGGATAGGGCGAACATCAATCTCGCTATTGACGAAGATATTGATTTTATTGCTCATTCATTCGTACGTAATGCTGCCGACGTAAAGGCAGTTCAAGATATTCTTGATGCTCGCAATAGCGACATAAAGATTATTTCAAAGATTGAAAACCAAGAAGGCGTTGACAATATAGACGAGATTATTGATGCCTCACATGGTATAATGATTGCTCGTGGCGACCTTGGTATCGAAGTTCCTATTGAGAGAATCCCTGGAATTCAGAGAACTATTATCAAGAAATGTATACAGAAGCACAAGCCTGTAATCGTGGCAACCCAGATGCTTCATACAATGATTAATAACCCTCGTCCTACACGTGCTGAAGTAACAGATATCGCTAATGCTATTTATTATCGTACTGATGCTTTGATGCTTAGTGGTGAAACTGCAACAGGAAAATACCCTGTAGAGGCCGTTAAGACAATGGCTGCTATAGCAGAACAGGCTGAACGTGACAAGATGCGTGAAAATGATATCATCGTTCCTTTGTCTGACAAATGTGACCAGCGTGAATTCCTTGCTCATTCAGCAATTGAAGCTACTCAGAAGATTAATGTTGCTGGTATTATTACCGATAGCGAAACCGGACTTACAGCTCGTATCTTGGCTTCTTTCCGTGGTTCTAATCCTGTTTTGGCAATATGTTATAAAGAGAAGACCCAACGTTGGCTTAATCTTAGCTATGGAGTTATTCCTGTACATCAAAAGGAAAAAGGTTTGGTCTCTGCTCAATACGTCTTCTATGCGGCATTGAGAATGCTTCGTCAGAAAGGATACATCTCGCTTGATGACAAGATTGCTTATCTTAGTGGTAGCTTTGGTGAAGGCGGTGGCACAACATTCCTTGAGATAAACAACGTTAAGGACGTGTTCGATAAGAAGTATAAGTTCCACTTGCCAAACTTCGAATAATCAGCAAGTTATATTTATTATCAAAATAGTTGCGAGATGTAAGAAATGTATCTTTCTTACATCTCGTATTATTCTAATAATATAAATAAGTGTATTAATTAAGGATACACCTATTATAATATATATCTATTATGAATACTGTACACTTTGAAACAACTCTTTGTAATTTCCTTGATCGCTATTTGGTAGATAGAGATTGTATAGACATGCATAAGCCAGAATGTCCAGATGTTGCCGACAAAATGGTTAATATTCTAAATTCTTTTATCCATGACGCTGTAAAAGAGTATAATTCTTATCCTTTAGCAACCTTATCATGGATGATGTATACGGGAATGGCATTGGCAAAATATTGGGATTTAGAATGGGATGTTTATTCTAAAGTAGATGACCTGTATGTATATCTTAGAGATAAACGAGGTTACGATGCTATGGATGATTATATAATGGATGAGGTTTTATGCTTAAAAGGAGAAGATAAAATCAAACTACAGAATCTCGTTATGAATTGTGCATCTGGTGCTAACGATATGCTCATACATAGTGGTGTTGAAAGTGGTACACGCGAAGCTTTTGAATTATTTGTCTCTTGTTTACGACAAATGTATTTGTACGGCATGTATATAGAACTTAAGTCTCTCGGATATCATATGACTGCTATCAACTAATTATATTTCACGAGTATTGAATATTATAGCTCACGTCAATTATACTATACATAAATACGTAATTGGCGTAAGCTATTTTTGTGGCTTAATAGAGAAATATTATGTGGCTGTAATTGTAATAAAGTCACCATGTTCTTTAACTATATTTGATAGTAATCATATTGACATTTGATGGTAAGCAAAAATACGTTTACTAGAAAGCATAGATACCTTTGCTAGAAAGCATAGATTACGCAAAGCATAGTTTCAATAACGCACAAAGCCTGTTAAGTTATTGACTGCAAGCTACTTATATTATTACTACAACTATAAACTTCATATTTTGTAATAATACAGTTTATTCTTGCATTTACCAAGAAAAATCCGTTACAAATACCATAATAGACCTTCATACATATATTGATTATTACCTGTAAGAAAACAAAATTATTTGGTGATTCTATTTCTATAATTAATTATATTGACTGTTAATAAGCTTATAGTTATATTAAAACATAATGGAAGTTATGATAAATAACTAATTCTACATACATTATTTCACTAACCTATATGCTTTCATATACTCTAATTCTTCCTTATATTAAACCATCGCACAGAAACTATTTGTTTGATTAAAATAAGAAACAAAAAAGAATTCCGAATGATAATTAATACCAAACGGAATTCTACCAATAATATAGATTAAAAAACTATTTTTTGTTTATATAGTCGACGATCCATGCACCAACCTCAGTTGTGCCATATGCTTTGCCGCCTTCTACCTGAATCTCAGGAGTTCTGACGTTTGCATCCAAACTTGCATTTACAGCCTCACGTATTAAGTTGCCCTCTGCATTAAGCCCGAAATGCTCGAGCAACATAGCTGCCGACAAAATCTGTGCAACAGGATTTGCAAGGTTCTTACCTGCTGCCTGTGGCCAACTACCATGTACTGGCTCAAACAAAGGTGTATGCTCGCCAAGCGAAGCCGATGGTTGCAATCCCATGGAACCTGTGATACATGAAGTTTCGTCGGTAAGAATATCTCCAAATGTATTTTCTGTTACGATAACATCAAAGAATGTAGGCTCTGTGAGCACACGCATTGATGCATTATCGATAAACATATAGTCGGTATTTACATCAGGATATTGTGGCTCCATTTCTTTTGCTATCTGACGCCATAAACGGCTACTAGCCAATACGTTAGCTTTGTCAACAACAGTAAGATGCTTGTTGCGCTTTTGGGCAAATTCGAATGCAACCTTCAATATACGCTCTATCTCATGACGATAATAAATATCGGTATCATAAGCCTTATCGTTATCCTGATATTTCTCTCCGAAATACATACCACCTGTAAGCTCACGGATAACAATGAAATCAGCACCTTTCAGCAATTCATCTTTCAAAGGACTTTTGTGGAGCAAACAATCGAAAGTTGCTACAGGACGCAAATTTGCAAACAGTCCAAGTTTCTTTCTCATTGCCAACAATCCCTGCTCTGGTCTTACCTTTGCAGTTGGGTCGTTGTCGAAACGAGGGTCGCCAACAGCTGCAAACAATACTGCATCAGTATCCATACAAGTTTTGAATGTTTCCTCAGGGAATGGATCGCCCACAGCATCAATAGCATGAGCACCACAAAGAGCCTCATTGTATGTGAATTCGTGATTAAACTTCTTTGCTATGGCATCCATAACTGCCACACCCTGCTTCATAATCTCTGGTCCTATACCGTCGCCAGCAAGAACAGCTATATTAAGTTTCATATTCTTAAAATGTTTATTTGTTTATATTCTATTATTTCTATGGAGCTTTCTTTCTCGTTCCATTCCTCCTTTAAGATTTCAGAATCTTTACGCCTTATAGTTCTCGTCCTCAAAGAGGTTGAGCATTTTGAATGTAGCCTTAATGGCTGCTTCAGTCTGGTCGGCATCAAGACCGCGTGTGCGAATCACCTTGTTGTCATATTGCCAAGTGATGATAGTTTGTACAAGAGCGTCAGTACGACCACCAGGCGGGATAGAGACAGTATAGTTGGATAGTATAGGGAATGTACGGTCGAGCTTTTCTTTATAAATCTTTCTCAAAGCCTTTACAAAAGCATCATACTGACCGTCGCCTGTAGCATCTGCAGCAAACTCCTTACCATTTATCTCAACCTTGATAGAGGCTATAGGTTTCAGTCCGTAGCTTGTGCTAACCATATAGCTTACGAGCTTCACCTTATCTTCTGGAGCACTATGCTTCAATACGTCTGAAACAATATATGGCAAATCGTCTTGTGTAACAAGCTCTTTGCGATCACCAAGTTCTGTAATGCGCTTTGTAACTCTCTTTGTTTGCTCAGGCGTAAGCGACAAACCAAGCTCTTCAAGGTTGCGAGCGATATTAGCTTTACCGCTATTTTTTCCCAAAGCATATTCACGCTTTCTGCCAAATCTTTCTGGTACTAAGTCGTTGCAGTAAAGGTTGTTCTTATTATCGCCATCTGCATGAACACCAGCAACTTGCGTGAATACGTTTTCGCCAACGATAGGAGTGTTAGGAGCTATTGCTATACCTGAATATCCTTCTACCAAATGGCTCAATTCTACAAGTTGGCTCTCATCGATGTTTGTCTTGGCATGATACATGTCTTTAAGAATAACCTGTACGCTAGCCAAAGGAGCATTACCGCATCTCTCCCCCATTCCATTTACCGTTACGTGCAATCCCTTGCATCCAGACAGTACAGCAGCCAAAGAGTTTGATACTGCCAAGTCGTAATCGTTGTGAGCATGGAAATCGAAATGAGCTTCGGGATACCTTTTCACCATCTTGCGCATAAACTCCACACATTGTAGCGGATGCAAGATTCCAAGAGTATCTGGTAACATAAATCGCTTAATAGCAGTCTTGCTTAATACATCGAGTAGTTGGTAGACATATTCCGCAGAATCTTTCATACCATTGCTCCAATCCTCAAGATAAAGGTTTACATCGAAACCTTGTTCTGTGGCGTATTCCACACTATGAAGTATATCCTGAATATGCTCTTCTGGACTTTTATGAAGTTGTTGAGTGCAATGTTTTAACGAACCTTTAGCAAGTAGGTTAATAACCCTTCCTCCACAACTTTTTATCCAGTCTATTGATAATTTGCCGTCTACGAAGCCTAAAACTTCTACCCTATTGAGTTTTCCTACAGACTTTGCGTAGTTACAAATCATGGTTACTGCATCCTTTTCACCCTCCGATACTCTTGCAGAAGCTACCTCTATACGGTCAACGTTGACATCAGAGAGTAGTTTTTTTGCAATCATCATCTTCTCGTGAGGCAGAAACGACACTCCGCTGGTTTGTTCACCATCGCGGAGTGTGCTGTCCATTATCTCGATGAAAGGATGACGCAGACCATCGTGAGTTACTTGTTCTGCTGTTCCCATGCTTCTATCTTATCCTTATTCTGTATCAAATAGTCTATATCATCAAGACCATTCATCAAACAATGCTTTTTGTAAGCATTTATCTCAAACTTCTCTCTCTTGCCAGTTGCAAGGTTTGTTACAGTCTGGTTTGGTAAATCCACCTTCACCTGTGTAGCATGGTCTTTAGCGATAGAATCAAACAATTCTTGCAAGAATGGTTCTGAAACAACTACAGGCAAAACGAAGTTGTTGAGTTCATTATTCTTATGAATATCTGCAAAGAAACTGCTGATAACTACTCTAAAGCCATATCCAGCTATAGCCCATGCTGCATGTTCACGTGAAGAACCAGAACCGAAGTTCTTGCCTGCTACAAGGATTACGCCAGAATAAGAAGGATCGTTAAGCACGAAATCCTTCTTTAGCGAACCATCCTTGTTGTATCGCCAATCGCGAAACAAGTTGTCGCCAAATCCCTTTTTGTCAGTTGCTTTAAGGAATCGTGCAGGTATTATTTGGTCGGTGTCTACGTTTTCCAATGGAAGAGGATAACAAGACGATGTTATTATATCAAATTTCTGTTTCATGTTGTTTGTGTAAATTAAAGTTTTCGCTTATGAGAATTCCTACATCAACTCTCGTGGGTCTGTTAT
>HF994178.1:85845-103225 GCA_000436915.1 Prevotella sp. CAG:1092
CAGCTGCTGCTACCAATGGCGAAGCCAAGATGGTACGCGAACCTGGTCCCTGACGACCTTCAAAGTTACGGTTGCTAGTAGAAACGCTATACTTACCTGCAGGAATCTTATCATCATTCATTGCCAAGCAAGCAGAACATCCAGGTTGGCGTATGGCGAAGCCTGCCTCTTCCAATACCTTGTCCAATCCTTCTTCTCTAATCTGCTTATCTACAAGCCATGATCCTGGCACAAGCCATGCTGTGATGTTATCAGCTTTCTTCTTACCCTTTACTATGCTTGCGAAAGCACGAAAATCTTCAATTCTTCCATTTGTACATGCACCAAGGAATACATAATCAACCTTATGTCCTGCAAGTTTCTCGCCTGGCTTAAAGCCCATATAATCAAGACTCTTTAAGAAGCTTGCCTTACCATTTTCATCGATTTTGTCGAGTGTAGGTACAGAGCCAGTTATGCCAATTCCCATACCAGGGTTTGTTCCGTATGTAATGCGAGGTTCGATATCCGCACCATCAAAGTTCAGTTCCTTATCGAATACGGCATCATCGCCACTCTTCAAAGTCTTCCAATATTCTACGGCCTTATCCCAGTCAGCACCCTTAGGAGCATATTCTCTACCTTTGATATATTCGAATGTAGTTTCATCAGGAGCAACGAAACCGCCACGAGCACCCATCTCGATAGACAAGTTGCAAAGTGTTAAGCGACCTTCCATCGACATGTCGCGAACCACCTGACCTGCATATTCTACGAAATATCCTGTAGCACCACTTGTGGTGAGTTTCGACATAAGATATAGTGCCACATCCTTTGCAGTAACACCTTTACCAAGTTTGCCATTTATATTGATTCTCATAGACTTAGGCTTCTGCTGCAAGATGCATTGGCTTGCCATTACCATCTCAACTTCCGAAGTTCCAATACCGAAAGCCACAGCACCCATAGCACCATGAGTAGAGGTGTGAGAGTCGCCACAAACAATTGTCATTCCTGGCAACGACAATCCCTTTTCTGGTCCAACAACATGGATGATACCATTGTCCTTTGAGAACATCTTAAACTCGGTAAGACCAAACTCCTCGCAGTTTTTGTCCAAGGCGTCAAGTTGCTTCTTTGAAACAGGGTCTTCAACAGGCTTATCCTGATCGTGAGTTGGAGTGTTATGGTCTGGCATGCAATAAATCTTATCAGGACGGAAACATTTCAGTCCGCGTTGACGCATACCGTCAAAAGCCTGAGGTGACGTTACCTCATGGCAATAGAGTCTGTCGATGTAAAGTTGTGTGGGACCGTCGTCTACCATCTGTACTACGTGCTTATCCCAGATTTTGTCAAATAGTGTGTTCATGCTTTTATTTCTTAAATCCTGATATCTTTATTTTCTAAATTTGTTAATACAATCTATGTAAGCCTCTATCGAAGCTGTTACGATGTCGGTATTTGCTCCGAAGCCGTAGTATACGTTGCCATCGTATTCCACCTGCATGTGTACCTTACCCACATCGTCAGAGCCCTTAGAGATAGCTTGAATAGTGAACTCCTTTAGTACCATATGCTTTTGGATAATCTTCTTAAGCGCCTTGATAGCAGCATCCACAGGACCATTGCCAGAACTTGCCTCCTCAAACTTCTGACCGCTGATATCCAATCCTATGCTTGCTACACTCTTGCATCCCATACCTGTTGTAACCTGCAAGAAGTCGAGCTTCACGGCATGAGCTTCTGCCCTATCGGCACCTGCCAACATCAATACGTCATCGTCTGTAATTTCTTTCTTTTTATCTGCCAAGAGCAAGAACTGCTTGTATATCTTGTCGAGTTTCTCTTCATCTTCGATATCGCATCCATTTACATGCAAACGATATTTCAAAGCTGCTCTACCCGAGCGTGCTGTCAAAACAATAGCGTTGTCGTCCAATCCCACATCCTTAGGATCCATAATTTCGTATGTCTGTACATTCTTCAATACGCCATCCTGATGGATGCCGCTTGAATGAGCGAAAGCATTTCTTCCTACAATTGCCTTATTTGGCTGTACAGGCATATTCATCAAGCTTGATACCATGCGAGAAGTAGGATAAATCTTCTGAGTATTGATATTTGTGTCGATATCTATGTTTTTGTGACATCTCAATATCATAGCAATTTCTTCAAGCGATGTGTTGCCTGCTCGTTCACCGATACCGTTGATAGTTACTTCTACCTGTCGAGCGCCATTCAACACACCTTGAAGAGTGTTGGCAGTAGCCATACCAAGGTCGTTATGGCAATGAGTAGATATAATGGCTTTATCGATGCCATCTACATGCTCCATCAAATATTTTATCTTTGCGCCATATTCGTCTGGCAAACAATATCCTGTGGTATCAGGAATATTCACTACTGTAGCTCCTGCCTTTATAACAGACTCTACCACACGAGCCAAATATTCGTTGTCTGTACGTCCTGCATCTTCGGCATAGAATTCTACATCCTCCACATATTTCTTGGCATAAGCAACAGCTCTTACTGCACGTTCAATAATTTCTTCTCGAGTGCTATTAAACTTATATTTGATATGACTATCACTAGTACCGATACCTGTATGAATACGCTTATGCTTAGCATATTCCAAAGCTTGAGCGGCCACGTCGATATCCTTTTCTACCGCACGAGTTAGGGCGCAGATAGTAGGCCATGTTACAGCCTTTGAAATCTCAATCACAGAATTGAAGTCACCTGGCGAAGAAATAGGAAATCCTGCCTCTATCACGTCTACTCCCAACTGCTCCAATTGCTTTGCCACTTGAATTTTCTCTACGGTATTCAATTGGCAGCCTGGCACTTGTTCGCCGTCTCTCAGGGTGGTGTCGAAAATGAAAAGTCTGTCGCTCATGTCTTTTATGTTTTTTAAGTGGTTATTATTCTTTTATTGATTCCGTAATTCGAAAGTTTACGATATTCGAGTTTTAGAATACGAAAAAAGCCTTTCTTACTCCGGTCGGAAGTAGAAAGGCTTTATTTTTCTGTATACTATCATACATACAAGCACACCTTATTACCTCCGACCATAGGAAATAGTCGAATTCGAATAATAAGGGCGATTAGATTGTATGTAATTGCTTTCATATAGTTGTTGTTTTTATATTTCTTCTTACCAATTATAACCTAAACCGTATAGATTTGATTAAATTGTTATTGTTTAATGAGCGCAAAGTTATACATTATAGTTTAAACCTGCAAATATTTTGCTATATTTTTATCTATATCACTCACATTTTATCTCTATTATACGCAAAAACACGACATTTAATCATATAAATGCCGTGTTTCTATCATTTTATTCGTGATACATAGATATGTTTATCAGAATGCCAAACCTTCTATAGGTGGAGCACCAGCTCCAAAAGGATCGTCTTCATTCATCTTGCTACCAAGAATTTCGCCTCCACCCATATCTGGCATATCGGTAGTCATAGCGGCTTGTCCTTCCTCAGGATTGGCAAATCTTGTATATTTACCGATAAATGTCAGTAGCACATCGCCTGTTGCACCCTTACGATGCTTTGCAATGATAATCTGTGCCATACCATGCAGGTCGTTTCCCTTTTCATCTTGGAAAATGTGATAGTATTCTGGGCGATGCACAAACATAATCATATCGGCATCCTGCTCAATGGCTCCCGATTCACGGAGGTCACTCATCTGCGGACGTTTACCTTCCAATCCCTCACGGCCTTCAACTGTACGGTTCAACTGAGATAGAGCTATGATAGGAATATTCAGCTCTTTAGCCAATCCCTTGAGCGAACGAGATATCGTAGACACCTCTTCTTGTCGGCTGTTAAACTTCATACCCGTAGCATTCATCAGCTGCAAATAGTCGATCATTATTATCTGTACCTTTTTCTCCTTAACAAGTCGTCGAGCCTTTGTTCGCAACTCGAATACCGACAAGCCTGGTGTATCGTCTATATATAATGGTGCACCAGTCATCCTTCTAAGGTTCTTGTCGAGTCGTGACCATTCGTCGTTGCTAAGTTGACCATTCAAAATTTTCTTACCTTCCACCTCGCACACATTGGAAATCAAACGATTCACCAACTGTACGTTGCTCATTTCAAGCGAGAAGAATGCTACAGGAATCTTTTGTTCAATAGCAATATTCTTGGCTAACGACAAGGCAAAAGCTGTTTTACCCATGGCAGGACGTCCAGCAAGAATAACCAAGTCGGAAGGTTGCCAACCGCTAGTCATATCATCCAACTTGTTGTAGCCTGTAGGAATACCTGTCAAACCATCCGAATTAGCTGAAGCCTTTTTCAATACCTCCATGGCCTGACTAATCACAGGGTCAATCTGTGTATAGTCTTGCTTCATATTGCGTTGTGATATCTCGAATAGCTTACCTTGAGCCTCTTGCATCAACTCCTCTACGTCAACCGTAGGGTCGAAGGCTTCGGTTTCAATCTTGCTTGAAAACGAGATAAGCTGTCGTGCCAAATATTTCTGCTGTAATATCTTTGCATGATATTCGATATGAGCCGAAGAAGCAACAAGCGAACTAAGCTCGATGACATAAGGACTTCCTCCTACTTCCTCAAGAGTTCCTTCTCGTGCTAGTTCCTCCGTTACTGTCATGATATCCACAGGGTTCTCGTTCATATTCAACACCCTTATGGCATTGTATATCTTTTGATGACGAGGCTCGTAGAAAGTTTCAGGCACCAACATCTCGCTGACGATAGAAAAAGCATCTTTATCTATCATCAACGCTCCCAATACCACCTTCTCCAAGTCTATAGCTTGTGGCTGTAAGTGACCGTAGGTATTGTCTATCACGGGCGAACTCTTCTTTCTGCCATAACTGGCTCTACTATTTTCTGCCATTTAATCTCTCTATATATAATAAGGTGTACATCCTATGTGTTGATATTAGTGCAAAATTACAAAAAATATCTATTAATCATTTGTCGTCACATGATTTTTTGCTATTTTTGCATTATCATAAATTAAAAAACTACCTGCGATATGATAAATTTCCCATGCGCCAAGATAAACCTTGGACTTAACATTACATCCCGACGTGAGGATGGCTACCATAATCTTGAAACGGTATTCTATCCTATTCCTATCACAGACGCACTAGAGATAAAACTCATGAGTGATAAATTCCCATACCCTACAGGCTGCGACCTTAAGGTGTCTGGAAATGCAGTGGAATGCAATGAGGCCGACAACTTGGTAGTAAAGGCATATAATATATTGGCTGCCGACTTCAATATTCCACGCATACATGCCCACCTCTTTAAGCGTATACCTTCGCAAGCCGGAATGGGTGGCGGAAGTAGCGATGCTGCTTATATGATTCGATTGCTCGACGAGAGATTCCGCCTTAACATCGGCAATGCAGAGATGGAACGATATGCTGCTCGCTTGGGTGCCGACTGCGCATTCTTTATAACCGCAGAACCTTCTTTTGCTTCTGGTATTGGCAATGTTCTTGAACCTGTAGAAGGTCCACAACAAGCTCTTGAGGGATGTTATATCGTTGTGGTAAAGCCTGATGTAGCCGTTTCTACTCGCGATGCATACTCAAAGATTACACCTCGCCAACCACAGAAATGTTGCCGCGATATAGTACGCCAATCTATCGAAACATGGCGCAACGAACTTGTCAACGATTTCGAACAACCAGTCTTCGCTCTCTATCCACAGCTTGCAGAAATAAAAGAAAAACTTTATTCTCTTGGAGCCGTATTTGCTTTGATGAGTGGAAGTGGTAGCGCCCTATTCGGAATATTCCGTCATAACCCAGAAGGCATTGATGCAGCATTCCCTGATTGTGCAACATTCATAGAGAGACTATAGTCATGGCAGATAATTCAAAAGAACTGTTTCCTGTTGTCGATACCGAGGGTAAAGTTCTCGGCTCTATCACTCGTGGCCAAGCCCATGGTGGTAGTATGGTATTGCATCCAGTGGTTCATCTACATCTATTCAATTCTGCAGGTGATCTGTATCTTCAGCAACGTCCATTATGGAAAGATATCCAGCCTGGCAAATGGGATACTGCTTGCGGAGGACATGTTGACTATGGCGAAGATATACCATCAGCCCTGCGTCGCGAAGTAAGGGAAGAACTTGGTATTACCGACTTCAAGCCTCGCTTCCTTGGTCGCTACGTCTTTGAGAGTAGTCGCGAGCGGGAACTAGTTCACGTGCATACTACAACCTACGACCTTCCTGTCTGTCCTTCAGATAGCGAACTTGCATGTGGTCGCTTTTGGAGTCGTGAAGAGATTTTATCAAATATCGGACGCAACATCTTCACCCCAAATTTTGAAAGTGAATATCAACGTTTCTTTCTTGACTCTTCTAACGCATCGCTTTAATATGAATTAGAGTTATTGGAAATTTATACAAATAAAAGCGCCTTGCAAAGACGAAAGCATTAAAAAATATAGTGCATTTCGCTTGCAAGGCGCCTATATATTATAATGTAATCATGTGATTACAAAATCTGCTTGTAAAGAGCAACAATATCGTCGCGAGTAACTTCACGTGGGTTACCAGGAGTACATACGTCTACAATTGCCTGATCAGCCAAAGCGTCGATATCCTTTGCTGTTATACCCAATTCTGAAAGATGAGTAGGAATACCAACCAAGCGGCTGAGGTTATCGATTTCTGTGCATGCAGCATCAGCAGCTTCCTGCTGTGTCATACCATCTTTGTATACGCCCAAAGCCTTAGCTATGTCTACATACTTAGGCAAAGCTGCAGGAGCATTAAACTTCATTACTGTAGGCAACAACATAGCGCAAGCTACACCATGAGGAATATCGTGGAGAGCACTCAAAGGATGAGCCATACCATGGTCTACACCCAAACCAACATTCGAGAATGCCATACCTGCAACATACTGAGCCACAGCCATACCATCACGACCTACAGGGTTTGTAGGTTCGTTAACTGCAATAGGCAAATATTTATGAATCATTTCGATAGCCTTGATTTCAAACATATCGCTAAGTTCCCAAGCACCCTTGGTGATGAGTCCTTCGATAGCATGAGTCATGGCATCCATACCTGTAGCGGCAGTAAGACTCTTAGGAAGAGAATACATAAGTTCAGCATCGATAATGGCAACGGCAGGAATGTCGTTAGGATCTACGCAAACCATTTTCTTCTGCTTTTCTTCGTCGATAATCACGTAGTTGATAGTTGTTTCGGCAGCAGTACCTGCAGTTGTAGGAAGAGCAATTATAGGCACAGTCTTCTTCTTTGTGTCAGCAACACCCTCGAGTGAGATGACGTCAGAGAATTCAGGGTTGTTGCAGATGATACCAATACCCTTGGCAGTATCCATAGACGAACCACCGCCGATAGCGATGATGAAGTCAGCTTCAGCTTTCTTGCAAGCCTCTACACCCATCTTCACATTTGTAACTGTTGGGTTTGGCTTTACTTCATCGTAGATTTCATAAGGAATGGCAGCCTCGTCCAATACATCGAGCACCATCTTAGCAACGCCAAATTTCATCAATCCTTTGTCTGTTACTACTAGGGCCTTCTTATAGCCAAGTCTTGCTACTACTCCTGGCAACTCTTTACGAGCGCCTGGTCCGAAATAAGATACTTCATTCAGAATAAATCTGTTTACCATAATAATTTAGTTTTAGTTATTTAGTTAATAATATTGGGGTTTCTCTATAGTTTGTCGTCGGTTTCAATATCGAGTAATATCTGTAAATCAGAGTTCGATATATTGAAAGTCTTCGAAGGATTTTCTATAATGTATGGTTCGTAGAATTTCTCGTCGGACTTTGCTGATATTCTTGCACATATAGCTTTCGTAGCCTTGGTCCACTCACCTTTACTTCCATAGCAAAATGCCAATGCTCTGTTGTCTAAATGATTATTTGCTCCCATAGTTTGTAAAGCAACATAATTAGAAATAGCTTGGTCGGTCTTACCCTGAAGAACCAAACCTAGAGCCAATGCACGTATCACCTCTGCATTATCAGTAAACTCAAACGACAATCGATAAAGGTTGCTTACAGCCTTGTCTATATCACCAATTCGTAATAGCGACAAGCAATAATACACCTGATGCTTCATTGCCTTTTCGCCATGAGTATTTATCAATGCATCATATAGCTTGGCTGCCGATACATAGTTTTCTGACCTAAAGGCTGTCAAGGCTGCACCTTTCAGAGCTTTTATGTTTGCTGCTTCCTTTTGGTATACCTTATAATAATATGTATATGCTTTGATATTGTCGCCACGTTTCATGTAGATATATGCTAACAACATGCAGTCAGCATCGTTGTTAATATCGAAAACTGATAGCATAAGTGGCAAGGCATTATCACCACGCTTAACGAGGAATTTCACGAGTGTGCGTAATTCGTCGGGCATATACCTTGCAAATGGGTCTTCTCCTAAGAATTTTGAATGTCGTGAAAATATATTGTCAAAGCTATTCTTCTGTGGATAAAGCATGAAGAAGCGATACAAATCCTGAAGATACAATCGGCGTATTTCGGCAGCATTATTCTTGTTTTCCATAAGCTTGCTTCCGATAATTTCTCCAGGAACAGCATCCTTGATATTCTCAGGCAACTTCGAGAATATCGACGACATACTCAATACAAGCGAATATTTATCGTTATCGCAGAATGAGTTGCTGGCAAAAAGCATTTTTAGCAACGAAGACTCCTTGATTTCTTGCGAAATATTACCGAAGGCAGGATGGTTAATATTGAATGGTGCAAACCAATTAGACATGGTGTAGAAAAAAGCATATCGCTTCATCTGCTTAAAGCCTCCGAAATAAATATCGGCACCTGCTTTCTGCATGTCCACCATCTTGCGCATTGATTGTTCCAATTCGTCCATTTTGCGGTCGGTAGCATCAGGATTAAGGATATCTTCCATAGGGTCGTCTTCCTTTTCTATGATGCCCGTCTTGGTAATGTCGACAGGACGGTTTTTCATTATCTCAGGAAATATGTTGCGCTCCAAATATTCGTTGTCCTTTTCTGCATTATTGCAGAATACTACTTGGATTGCAGTTTCAAGGATTTCATCGCGCACACTCTCCTCTTTCAACATCTCTTCCACCAGTTTATCAACCTCGTGTAAATAAAGTTTGCATTCTATAACAGCAAACACAAAGCCCACGAGACCACGCTGGCGCAATGATTCGTCTTGAGCCTGTTTATAAATAGAAGCAAGAACGCGTACCTTGTTGAAGTCTGATGAAAGAAGTGTAGCCAAAGTTATGGCAGATGTAAGCCATTGAGCATCCTGAATGTCGATAGTTGGTGATAGCAATACTTTAGCTATATCGTCTGCTTTCGACTTGCTCCATGAACCACCCGTAACGATAGCGCTAAACAGACGGTCCATGTACGAATAGTGTTTGTTATATATAGAAGCCAACGAATTGTTTGCATTTGTAGCATCGTTGTTGCCATCAATATCAAACGAAGCAAAGGCTATATCTTGAACGTATGTCTCCAGTTCCGACAATATCTCTGCAGCATCCACATTTATCTTTCTACCTTTATTATATAGTTCAGTAAATGCCGAATCCTTCTTTATCTTTACCATAAGCGCTGCGTCGGCAGCAATACGCTTTACATGCAATAGCATGTCTGTATACATGCTTTGTCGCATCTTGTCGTCGTAGCCGTTACGCATATAGTTTTTCATGAGCTGATAGTTAGAGTTAATAGTTTCCAACTCCTCATTAAAGCCTGAGTATGGTTCAGCTTCGAAATACTTGTGAAGCGTTTCTATACACAAGCCAAGTGTCATGTTGCCTAATGTTTCTGGAGCAAACGTCTTATTGCTATCTCCTTGATTCATATTACTTTGCGTGCTTATAGTTAAGTTTAGGTAAAGCCTTGATAGTTTTATTGTCGGCTTCAGTATATTTCTTTATCACGTCCGCATAGCTACCTATACCATATTTGTTTATCGAGTCGCAAGCCTCGTTGTATGCTTTTACAAACGATTTCAATTGTTGTTTTCTGCGATTATCTTCCATAGCCTTTTTGCGGAAAGCTATCACGCCAACATGTGTTCGCGAGAATGCGCTATCGGCAATCTCCTTGTGGTTATGGAGCAAGGCTGTTGTAGCTTGAGGTTGTGGTAAAAACATTGCATCCATCTCGTTGTTCAACAACATTTTTAGTCGCAACTTCACATCGTTGATTTGAATTTTATAGATACCCTCTTTTACTTTTGCCTTAGCTATTGCTACGTCTGCAAGCGAGTCGGTAGCCGAAAAACGAGTCATAGCAATCATCTTATCTGCCAATTGCTCAAACTTCTTGATACGTTGTGCTTTGTTTGCGATGAATTTCCATCCAAGGTTAGTTTCTGCAACATACTTCAACTGGCATTCCTTAGCTTCCAGCTTTGAAGCGCGAACACGTTCTGTAGCAGCACCCTCTATATATCCTCCAGCCAACAAGGTGTCGAGGTCGAGATGTGAATTGCGCAATCTTAGGTTCACCTGCAGACTGTCATGGTCAAACATTCCACGCTCTTTAGCTACGAATATAGGTAGACAGTCCATAGTTGGTGTTACGCCTACTTTCAATGCCAACGAGTCTTGGTAGCGAAGCTCCATGCGCTGTTTGTACGACAGGCGTTGCTTTTCTTGGCTTGTTTCATCACACGATGTAGCCAAATTCAGTATGGCTATCATAGTTGCTATATATATAATGTATCTTTTCATGAATTGTTTCTTATTCTATGCAAAAATAAGCATTTATTTTGTAACAAAAAAAAAATATTAGTAATTTTGTGGCATTATGGCAAAAGATAAGACTGTTTATGTATGTTCCAACTGCGGACAGGAGTCGGCAAAATGGATAGGTAAATGTCCGTCTTGTGGACAATGGAACACCTTTAAGGAACTTCGAGTGTCTGCCGATACTGGTAGTTTGGCTGCTCGTAATGCTGCTGTCGATATGCATCGTGCTATGTCGCATAGTGGTGCTAAGCCTATGTTCCTAAAAGATATATCTTCGCAAGACGAGCCGCGTATTGATATGCACGACAACGAGCTTAACCGTGTGCTTGGAGGTGGACTCGTACGTGGAAGCATAGTCTTGCTTGGTGGCGAGCCTGGTATTGGTAAAAGTACGCTCACATTGCAGACTGTGCTCAATATGCCCGACCGTCGCATACTCTATGTGAGCGGTGAGGAGAGTGCACATCAACTAAAGATGCGTGCTATGAGAATCAACCCAGATGCTGCCGACAACGTCATGATTCTGTGTGAAACATCTCTTGAAGATATCTTTAAACATATTGCCGAGGTGAAGCCTGAATTTGTTGTTATCGACTCCATACAAACCATTTCTACAGCCGATGTAGATAGTTCTCCTGGTAGTGTCACTCAGGTCAGAGAGTGTGCTTCTGCCCTACTTCGCTTTGCCAAAACAAGTGGGGTGCCAGTGCTTCTTATTGGTCATATAAATAAGGAAGGAACTATAGCTGGTCCAAAGATTCTTGAACATATCGTTGATACAGTTATCCAGTTTGAGGGTGACAACCATTATATGTATCGCATACTGCGCTCTACCAAAAATCGTTTCGGTAGTACAGCAGAACTTGGAATCTATGAGATGCATCAGCAGGGATTGCGTCAGGTGGCAAATCCTTCAGAACTGCTCTTGTCGCAAGACCATAACGGACTTTCTGGTATTGCCATAAGTTCAGCTATTGAGGGTGTGCGACCATTTCTGGTTGAAACTCAAGCTTTAGTATCGTCGGCAGCTTATGGAACTCCACAACGTTCAGCCACAGGTTTCGATCAGCGACGACTAAATATGCTTCTTGCTGTTCTCGAAAAGCGCGTAGGCTTTAAGCTTATGCAGAAGGATGTCTTTGTAAATATCGCTGGTGGTTTGCGAGTTACAGATCTCGCCATGGATCTTAGTGTTATTGCTGCCGTACTGTCAAGCAACGTTGATACTGCTATTGAAACAGGATGGTGTATGGCTGGCGAAGTCGGATTAAGTGGCGAAGTGCGCCCTGTGAGTCGCATTGTTCAACGAATAGCCGAAGCTCAGAAACTCGGTTTTACAGATATGATAGTACCATCTCATAACATGCAGGGTCTTGATACCTCGAAATTCAAAATCTCTCTACATCCTGTACGTAAGGTTGAAGAGGCGCTTCGATATCTCTTTGGATAATAAATAAACTAAAATAATAAACAATAATATGAAAACATCTGTAATCATTGTGAGTGGCGGAATGGATTCCATCACACTGCTCTACGACAAGAAAGACGAAATTGCATTAGGAATATCATTCGACTATGGTAGTAACCACAATGCTCGTGAAATTCCTTTTGCTAAGATGCATTGCGAACGTTTGGGTATTGAGCATATCATCATACCTCTCGACTTCATGCATCAATATTTCAAGAGTTCGTTGCTTCAAGGTGCCGATGCCATACCTGAAGGTCATTATGCCGACGCTAATATGAAGTCTACGGTTGTGCCTTTCCGTAATGGTATCATGCTTGCTATAGCTGTAGGAATAGCCGAAAGTCGAAACCTTACAAAGGTGCTTGTTGCAAACCATGGTGGCGACCATACTATATATCCCGACTGCCGTCCAGAATTTATTTCTGCCATTGATGCTGCTGCCTCGGCAGGAACATATGTCAATGTTAAGGTTTGTGCACCATATACCAATATCACCAAGACCGATATCGCCGCCATAGGCAAACATCTAGGCATTGATTATGCCGAAACATGGAGTTGCTATAAAGGTGGCGAAAAGCATTGTGGCAAATGTGGCACATGTGTAGAGCGTAAAGAGGCTCTTAAGGGAGCAGGAATAGAAGACAACACAGAATACGAAGAATAACTATATTCTTAATACTCATCTCGTAAGTTCGAGGTGAGTATTTTTTTTATAAAATTACGCTAAAATCTGCCGAATAACTAAAAATGAGCTATTTATGAGTTTTTTACCTTAATGGAGGTAATGATTTGGCAACAGTTCTAATTTATGCAATCTTCATAGGTTTGCTGTCAAACAACTCTTTTCGGGTTGCAAAAATACAATAATAATACGAAACCGCAAGGACTTTTAGCAACTTTTTACGGTTAATTTTCTGTAATTATATAATATGGTTTAATCGTAATCACAGAAAAAAATGTATTTTTGTAGGCAAATTGTATAAAAAACAAGACCCGATAGCTTGACGAATCAGAGGCTACCGGGAATCAACGCTACAAAGATAGTGTTTTTTCTTGTTACAACCAAGTAAACGAACAAATATTTATGGAATATTTAGAATTTGAGCGGATTTTGTCTGCCAAACGAATACAGAGATACAAAGATGCTGCGAATGGTGACACTCGCAAGGCTATGGCTTTGTATCGTTACAACTTGCGCTTGTCGCAGGAGATGTTCACTATCGTTAGTTGTTTTGAAGTTGCTTTGCGTAATGCGATAGATAGCCTTTTAGTGCCGAGCTTGGGAGAGGATTGGTTGAAAGATTCCGTTCAAGACAATGGAATATTCTCCAATGGGCGCATGAACGAAACACGGAAAATCATAGAAAAGGCATACAACCGTTTGAATAGACAAGGTAACTATTCTCATTCCAAGCTGATTGCCGAAATGGAATTTGGAGTTTGGAAATATATGTATTCTTCACTACAGTATCGTGCAACAGGACAATGTCTATTGAGGGCTTTTCCTAACAAACCTCGCTCATCGGCTGCTGTTCAATACAACAACACCTACATTTTCAATGAACTTGACAAGGTGAACAGTCTGCGAAACAGAATTGCTCATCACGAACCGATATGCTTTAGACTTCATGAGGCTGAGATTGATACAAGTTACATTATCAACGAATACCAGAAAATTCAAACCTTGTTTTCGTGGATGGGCATTGATTCACATTCAATGCTTTATGGACTTGACCATGTGCAAAGTGTCTGTGCCAAGATAAATAGTTTAAAAGTGTAATTATAGAGTCTGCTTATGAGCAACGACAAAAATGACTTCTTCCTCCATTCCAATGAGGTAAATCACATAGCGAAGGAGGATTACGACAAGATAGAATTGTTGGTGAATACGGCAAAGGCTTTTGCTCGCAGCACCTACCAGTGCGTCTATATCATTGACTACTTCCACCAGGGTTTCATCTATGCCTCTGATAACCTGGCGTATCTCTGCGGCTTGCAACCAGAGCAACTCTTGGAGGCTGGCTATCAGATGTATATCGACCATGTGCCAGAGCAAGACTTGCAGATGTTGTTGGAAGTAAACAAGAAAGGTTTCGACCTATTCAACGAACTGCTTGTGGAAGACCGGCTGGAATATTCCATATCGTATGATTTCCATCTAACCAACGGCAAGCATAGCCGACTGATTCATCATCATCTCACCCCGATTCTCCTTTCCGATGACGGCAGGATATGGCTTGCCTTCTGCACCGTTTCGTTGGCGGCGACCGATGAGCCAGGACATATCATCATGCAGAAGAATGGCGAGCGTGGGTATTTCGAGTATTCCACAGACCGCCACAAGTGGGAGAGGAAAGAAGGTATAACCTTGAGCGAGGCTGAGAGAGAAGTTTTGAGACTGTCTGCCCAAGGCTATACGATGAATGAAATTGCCGACAGAATGTGCAAGTCGGTGGATACCATCAAGGCTTGCAAGCGAAGCCTCTTCGCCAAATTGGGTGTGAAGAACATTGCAGAGGCTCTATTCCATGCGGTCAACTATCAGATGATATAAACTATACCTCTTCCAGCAGTGGCGAGAGATAGAACTTAGGGAAATACTTTACCTCCTTGCCTTCCGCAAGTCTGCAAAGGATATTCACGCAATAGCCTGCGGCAATATATGCCCCAATGCTCAGTTGTGGGAAAGATTTCTCTGAATAGTTCTTGATGGCTTCGTCTATCCAAGGTACAGGCTTCTGCCAAAACATACCATACTGCGAGATGTACTTGCCAAGCTTTCTTTGGAATATATCGGCATTCCAACTATCAAGAGCAATCCTATCTTCATTCTTTTCGATAGAATCCTCTTCATGCTTCTCTATAGAACCCTCATCTGAATTTCGCTTTTTTACCTCGCTGAAAGGATAGCCTTTCGGTTTTTCCACGGCGAGGAAAGCTGCCTTGCCAAAGTTGACGGCATGGATGACAGGAATGCCCTGCTTCTTGCATTTCTCATCGAAGGCAAACGAGGCTTCTGTATCGTGCAGCGTGGCATTCACGACATACTCTACCCCCGACAAATCACATTGCCCCACATCTTCCATCGTCAGCGTGTCCTTTTCGAGACGAGAGATTCGGAATCTATCTTCTTGCAGAAGACGATTCTGGAAGTCATAGTGCAAGGCACAGGAAGCTATCAAGCCTCCCATGTCTGCACCTGCTATCATAACATTAACTTGATTATTCATATCGTTGAGAGATTAGAAACGGTTTATTTCCTCATTACCTGCACCTTTACCCTTATATCGGTTTCTTGAAGTATTGAAGTTGTACTGCAATGTCAAGAGCAAGGCACGAGTATCACTTGTCATGTTTTGCCTAAGTGTAACATCCTTGTTGTAGAATGTAACATTACGGTAGCTCTTGTTGAAAATGTCATTGGCTTCAAGCGACACGGAGAAACGATTTTTCCAGAAAGCCTTGTAAAGTTTGGCATTGAGGTACGAGGAAGAACCGAGTTTCATGTTGTCCTTGTTGCCACGGCTATTCCATTCCATATCGATGTTCATCCAAATGTCTCCAGGCAGATGGATAGCATTTTGGAACTGTACAATTCCCAAAGGATTGCTAAAGGATTTGCGTTCACCCATATACTCGCCTGTGAACCACTGTTTGATGATGCCAGCATTCACTTTGGGTTCCCAAATACCAACCTTAAATTGTGCGCCAACAAATGCTTGTAGTTCATCTATCTTTGGAGTGTTCTCCATGGTGATCAATTTCACCTCTCCGTCCTCGCAATACGATTTCGTAGTCTGGATAAATGCATCCTTTCTATGTTCGTATGAAATCTTCGCAAAGAATTGCTTCCATGCACCCATCAATTCCACAGAATGAATCTTCATAGGGCATAGGTAAGGATTGCCACTTTCCAAGGTCAAACGATTGACATAGTTGACTGTTCCATCAAGGTCATCGTATGAAGGACGCTGGGTCTTGCTTGTATAGCTCAATGACAATTGCGTTTTTCCAATCTCTGTAGAAATAGACAAAGAAGGGAAAACGTTGTTGTAAGTCTTGCTTTGGTCTTCCTTGAGTTGGCTATTTTCCGTGTATTTGAAGTTGACATGCTCGTAACGAAGTCCTGCCTCTACGGCAACCTTTCCGAACTGCTGACCTATGGAGAGAAAACCAGCCATGTTTTTCTCATCGCTCTTGGTGTTGCTATTTCCGATAGTAGCCATATTGATGTTGAAATCATTCAATGTCTGTGAGGCGGTGTACTCATTGCCCACTTCAAGTTGTCCTTTCCACAGAGGATAGCTCAAAACTATCTTCTCGGCAAACATTCGTGAGTGCCCGATACCATTGGATGTAATCGAATTGTCCTCATTGTTGAGGTTTATCTCCGACAGATCGGAAGTCTTGCGCTTTTTTCTCCACATGTAGTCCATGTTGAAGTCAACGCCAAGTTTGCCCACTTCTCCATTGTAATAGATATTGGCATGATGCTTAGGCATGGCATGTGTCCTGTTGAGTCCTACGGTGGAAACCATATCTTTCAGAGTTCCATCTGCATACGAAGTGGTTTTATAATCAGGATGTTCCTTTTGCAGTCCCACTCCATTCACATAATAAGCGCCAATGGAATGATGCTCATTGAGCATCCATGACAATCCAAACTTGCCGAAGAACTCATTGTTTCGCATACGACCGATGCTTTCTATGTTCTGAAGCCAATTGGTAGAAGCTTTCGTTTCCAGGTCCGTGACTCCATAGCTATAGAATTTGCCGGTATAATAATTGAGATTGGAGAATAGTTCCAAGCCTCCTTTACGATATTTCAAGTTTGCTTGCTCCATGCTCGAAAAATAGTGTCGGAAACCATTTTGGGCACGAAGTGTTCCACCAAAGCCTTCACCTTGCGATGGTTTGGTACGAATACGAATGACAGACTTGACTGAAGCATCATACTTGGCACCAGGATTGGTGATGACTTCCACATTCTTGATGTCTTGTGAGTTGAGTTGTGCAAGCTCGTTTTTGTCTTGTACGACACGCCCATTGATATAGATAAGTGGTGTACCCTTGCCAAACACCTCGAAGTTGCCGTCTCTTCCTGTAACCATTGGCACTTGGCGCAACACATCATTTGCTGTGCCAGCATGAGAAAG
>HF994179.1 GCA_000436915.1 Prevotella sp. CAG:1092
TTTGTTATTCCGCTCGTTTGCACTATCTTTGTAAAAAATATAAGATTTATAATATGAGATACTCCATAATAGTACCTGTATACAATCGACCAGACGAAGTTGACGAACTACTCGAAAGCTTGACAAAACAAAGTGTTAAGGATTTCGAAGTCATTATCGTGGAGGATGGAAGTAGCATTCCATGTAAAGAGGTTTGCGACAAATATGCAGGCAAACTCGACTTACATTATTATAACAAGCCCAACAGCGGACCAGGGCAGAGCCGCAACTATGGTGCAGAGAGAGCTAATGGCGAGTATATGATAGTGCTCGACTCTGATGTGGTGTTGCCTACAGACTATATCAAAGCCATCAACGCAGAGCTTGATAGAGAACATGCTGATGCTTTCGGCGGACCTGACGAGGCTCACTCTTCATTCACCGACACTCAGAAGGCAATATCGTATTCTATGACTTCGTTCTTTACGACTGGCGGTATTCGTGGCGGCAAGAAGAAGCTCGACAAATTCTATCCTCGCTCATTCAACATGGGAATAAGCAAAAAGGCTTATATGGCATTAGGAGGATTCTCGAAGATGAGATTCGGAGAAGACATCGACTTCTCTATCCGCATATTCAAAGCTGGATATAAATGTCGCCTTTTCCCAGAGGCATGGGTATGGCATAAGCGCCGCACCGACTTCCACAAATTCTGGCGACAGGTATATAATAGTGGTATCGCACGCATAAACCTATATAAGAAATATCCAGAGAGCTTGAAAATTGTTCACTTATTGCCAATGGTTTTCACTCTTGGCATCTTTGGCACCATAGCCATATGGGCATTGGGATTATTCATGTTCAACTTCGGTCCCGACCATATGAATCAATCTATAGGTTTTGCAGTTATGGAACTTGCTATGCTTTGCACATTCTTCATTCTGCTATACTGCATAGCTCTATTCACAGATAGCACACGAAAGAACCACAGCTTGAAGATTGGAGCGCTGAGCGTGGTGTCGGCATTCATACAGTTGATGGGCTACGGATGTGGATTCTTAAACGCATGGTGGCGTCGATGTGTGCTTGGCAAGAGTGAGTTTGCTGCTTTCGAAAAAACATTCTATAAATAAAGGTACAGGAGTTTCGACCAATGAACGATATACAGAAACTGAATATCAACGAATGGGCAGAAGAAGACCGTCCAAGGGAGAAACTCATGGCAAAAGGAGCAAATATGCTTACCGATGCCGAGTTGCTCGCTATACTTATCGGTTCGGGTTCTACTAAAGAGAGTGCCGTAGACTTGATGAAGAGAGTGTTGAACTCTTGCGACAACAACCTAAATTCGCTTGGCAAGATGTCGCAACACGAGCTAATGGAGTTTAATGGCATAGGAGAAGCAAAGGCTATCACGATATTAGCAGCTTGCGAGCTGGGCAAACGACGTGCTGCTTGCGCACCAAAGGAACGAGCAGATATGGGTAGCGCTACTGCCATCTACGAGTATATGCACCCCAAGATGCAAGATCTCGACATGGAAGAAGCGTGGGTGTTGCTTATGAATCAAAACTTTAAGCTTATAAAGGCTGCCAGGATAAGTCATGGTGGCATCAGCGAAACGGCAATAGACGTAAGAGTGGTGATGAGAGAAGCTATACTGAACAATGCTACAGTAATAGCCATTTGCCACAACCATCCGAGTAATAACAACAAACCAAGTCGTATGGACGACCAGATAACAAAAAAGATAAAGGATGCCTGCGAAACCATGCGACTATACTTCCTCGACCATATAATAGTGTGCGACGGGAAATATTATAGCTATAGAGAAGAAGGAAAACTATAAAAAAATATTATGACACAAGAAGAAAAGACACAGATAGAAGAGAGAATAGTAGACGTACTGAAGACTGTTTATGACCCTGAGATTCCAGTAGACATCTGGAACCTCGGCATGATATACAAGATTGACGTGCAGGACGATGGCAACGTGGAGCTTGATATGACTTTCACCGCTCCTTCATGCCCAGCTGCCGACTTCATACTCGAAGATGTAAGAACAAAAGTGGAGAGCGTGACAGGGGTGAAATCTGCTAACGTGAACCTCGTTTTCGAACCTGCATGGGACCAGAGCATGATGAGCGAAGAAGCCCGTGTGGAACTTGGATTTGAATAACACTAACTCTCCCACCATATTATATATAATAAGGTATATAAA
This sequence comes from Prevotella sp. CAG:1092, assembly GCA_000436915.1. Classification (GTDB taxonomy): domain Bacteria; phylum Bacteroidota; class Bacteroidia; order Bacteroidales; family Bacteroidaceae; genus Prevotella. The sequence continues at coordinate 2,201 of HF994179.1, forward strand.
GCATAAGCACTATGAAGAACGTATATTTCCTCAGCGATGCCCACTTAGGCTCACTTGCCATTGAGCATAGCCGCATGCAAGAGCGACGACTGGTGCGTTTCCTCGACACCATAAAGAACAAGGCTGCCGCCATTTATTTCCTTGGCGACATGTTTGACTTTTGGGACGAATATAAATATGTAGTGCCAAAAGGCTACACGCGCTTTCTTGGAAAGGTTTCGGAACTGACTGACATGGGAGTGGAAGTACACTTCTTTACTGGCAACCACGACATCTGGACCTATGGCTACTTGGAAGAAGAATGCGGCATGAAGGTGCACACCAAGCCTGAGACGGTAGAGATATACGACAAAGTGTTCTACCTTGCTCATGGCGATGGACTTGGCGACCCGGACAATAAGTTTAAGCTACTACGCAAAGTGTTCCACAATCGCTTTTGCCAACGATTGCTCAACTTCGCACATCCTTGGTGGGGCATGCAGTTGGGACTAAACTGGGCAAAGCATTCCAGACTAAAGCGTACTGATGGTAAGGAACTACCTTACATGGGTGAGAATAAGGAATATCTGGTATTATATACAAAAGAGTATATGAAAACTCATCCGGAAATAGACTATTTCCTATATGGTCATCGACATATAGAACTCGACATTATGCTTAGCCGTAAATCAAGAATGATGATTCTCGGTGATTGGATATGGCAGTTTACCTACGCAGTATTCGATGGCGAACACATGTTCTTAGAAGAATACGTAGAAGGCGAAAGCCAACCGTAGGAAAGTGAAGAGTGAAGAACGAAGAGTGAAGAATCCAAATGTTTAATAGCTTATTATAAAGCTAATTGATTCTTCACTATTCGTTCTTCACTCTTCACTTAAATTCTTCACTCTTCACTTAGTTTTATCTCTCTATGCGACCATTAGCATTACCCATATTGGTAATAATCTCGTCCTCAGTAACGAGGTTTTGGTCGCCAGGAACAGTATTCTTTATTGCACTTGCAGACAAAGCGAAGTCAAGACAACGCTGATCATCATCAGCCCACTTCTGACGCGCATGGATAAAGGCAGCAACAAAGGCATCGCCGACACCCATAGGATCTATAATTGGCTGAATATCATAGATTCGTGTGGTATATAGCTTTCCTTCGGCATAGAGAACACCTGTAAGTGTGTGATGAGCAGAGGTAATCTGGTTGCGAAGAGCCATGAGCATACGACGGCAACGTGGAAACTGATGTTGCAACTGCTTGAAATAAGCCTCATAAGCAGCTTTATCTATCTCGTAGTTAGTATCCAAAGCTTTAAAAGGAATATGCTTTAGTCCACTTGCAACTTCCCATTCATTCTGGTCGCCAAATACAAAGCCACTATATTCTACCAACTTACGCAATGTAGAAGGAGCATCTGCACCATCATATTTCCAAAGATTCTTTCGATAGTTAATATCACAGGTTATCTCTACGCCCATAGAGTCAGCCAACTGTACAGCATCCAAAGTTGTATCAAGAGCATCTTGACTCATAGCGCAAGTTATACCAGAGCAATGGAATATCGACGCATCCTTGAATACTGCAGTCCAATCAATATCATTACGCTTGAGAGTACAGAACGAAGAATCATTGCGGTCGTATACCACCAATGAATTACGCATAGCTGCAGCCGATTCAAAATAATACGCACCAAGTCTGTCGCCACCTCTTACTATATGATTGGTATTCAATCCGAACTGCTTTAAGTGCATCAGTGCTGCATTACCCATAGCATTGTTTGGCACACGAGTAACATACTCCACATTGTCGCCAAGACAAGCCAACGATACAGCGACATTAGCCTCAGAACCTCCAAAATTGGCTTCCATCACATGGCCTTGACCAAGACGTTGATAACCCGACTTAGATAGTCGCAACAATATCTCTCCGAAAGTAACAATCTTCTTGTTCATATTATTTTTATTTATTCTTCACTATATTCAAGTTCAGCTATATAAGCTTGTATTTGTTGCTTAAGCACAGGAATATCATCTTCTATGACCAACCACATGATTTCAACATCCACAGCAAAATAGTCATGAACTAAAATATGTCGCAAGTTTCTGTTTCGACATACCATCAGTATACTCCTCAATCTTATCAATTGCAGCAAGAATATGCTTCAATCGTCCCTTATCTCTAACTTTTTCTCTCATAGACAAGTATTTTATCACGATTAGCGCTCTCTGAGGCAAAAGGCAGAAGCTGTCCTTCTCTTACCATATCAACAGGGCGATTAAGGCGATCTTCCAAATCACAAATCATTTCAAAAAAGCCTAAACCTAAACGAGCATTGGGGGAAAGAGCTACAATAATATCAATATCGCTATCAGCCCTTTCCTCACCACGAGAAAAGGAACCGAATACCCAAGCTTTATCGACTGGCTTTGACTTAAAGTATTCACTTATAATATTTACAACATTTGTATCCATAATGCTTTTACCCGTTGAATAATACTATGTAAGCTACTGCAAATATACAACTTATATTTATTATTAAGAAGTATAACTTGAAAAACTTTTCTTTTAAGCCGAAATAGTCAAAACAAATATTGCTAATTATGAATAAAAAAAGAGGATGCTCTTACGAAAAAGAGCATCCTCTATAATATAAAAAGAGGTATATAATTACTTCTTTGTTATCAATTCTACGGTATCGCGAGCGATAACGATTTCCTCATCAGTAGGAACAACAACAACCTTTACCTTACTGTCGTCGGTAGAGATGATAGCCTCCTTACCACGAACCTTGTCGTTAACTTCCTTGTTGATCTTGATGCCAAGGAACTCCAAGCCCTTGCAAGACTCCTCACGGAGGTCGGTCTGGTTTTCACCAACACCTGCAGTAAATACGATAGCATCTACACCACCCATAGCAGCAGCATAAGCACCGATATACTTCTTGATGCGATACTCATACATACGAAGAGCCAACTGAGCCTTTTCGTTACCCTCGTTAGCGGCATTCTCGATGTCGCGCATATCTGACGAGATACCTGTGATACCAAGCACACCACTCTTCTTGTTCAAGAAGTCAGCCATTTCCTGTGGCTTCATGTTCAACTTCTCCATCAAGTATGTAACCTCACCACGAACCTTGTCATTTACTTCCTTGTTAATCTTGATGCCAAGATACTCCAGGTTCTTGCAAGCTTCCTCGCGCAGGTCGGTCTGATATCGCCACAACGTGAACCCATCATCAAACCTGCCAATGGAGTCAAGCCCATAGAGGTATCCATAACCTTACCATTCAATACGGCAGCGATAGAACCACCATTACCGATGTGGCAAGTGATAACCTTAGAATTGTTCTGGTCGAGACCAAGAATCTCGCAAACACGCTTAGAAACATAGCGGTGAGAGGTTCCGTGGAAACCATAGCGACGTACATGATACTTCTCATACAATTCGTAAGGAATTGCATAGAGGTAAGCGTAGCTTCTCCATCAAGTATGTAACAGCAGAAGCGTCGATATCGCCACAACGTGAACCCATCATCAAACCTGCCAATGGAGTCAAGCCCATAGAGGTATCCATAACCTTACCATTCAATACGGCAGCGATAGAACCACCATTACCGATGTGGCAAGTGATAACCTTAGAATTGTTCTGGTCGAGACCAAGAATCTCGCAAACACGCTTAGAAACATAGCGGTGAGAGGTTCCGTGGAAACCATAGCGACGTACATGATACTTCTCATACAATTCGTAAGGAATTGCATAGAGGTAAGCATAGTCAGGCATTGTGCTGTGGAATGCGTTGTCGAATACGCAAACCTGAGGAAATACCATCCTCTACGCTCTTATCAACGATAACACTCTCTTTGAACTTGTCACCACCCTGTACGACACGGTGTCCTACAGCGTCGATTTCCTTCAAGTCCTTGATTGCCCCAAACTCAGGATCGAGCAAGCACTTGAACACGAAGTTCACACCTTCCTTATGGTCAGGCATGTCGTGCATGATAATCTTCTTCTCACCGTTTGGCAAGGTTATCTTGATGAAAGCCTCGTCAAGACCGATACGTTCAACACCACCCTGTGCAAGCACAGCTTCGTTGTCCATGTTGTAGAGCTTGTACTTGATTGACGAGCTTCCGCAGTTTAATACTAATACGTTCATATTTTTTATAAATATTGAATTATGAATGTTGGTTATTGTTTTAAGCCTTTGCATCCATAGCCTGGCAAGCTGTGATAGCTACCATATAGTAGATGTCATCAACAGAGCAACCACGGCTCAAGTCGTTTACAGGACGAGCAATACCCTGAAGGATAGGGCCGATAGCGATAGCATCGCCCAAACGCTGAACGAGCTTATAGCCGATGTTACCAACCTCAAGGCATGGTACTACCAATACGTTTGCCTTACCAGCGATAGGACTACCTGGAGCCTTCTTCTCACCTACAGATGGTACGAGAGCTGCGTCAGCCTGGAGTTCACCATCAACATCAAGCCATGGAGCACGCTCCTTAGCAAGACGAGTAGCCTCAACAACCTTGTCTACGACCTCGTGCTTAGCACTACCCTTTGTAGAGAAGCTCAACATGGCAACCTTAGGATCTACACCTGCCACGCTCTTTGCTGTCTGTGCAGTACAGATAGCGATCTGTGCCAACTGGTCTGCATCTGGCATAGGAGTAACAGCAACGTCGCCCATTACTACCAAGCCATTGTCGCCATACTGCTGCTGCTTTGTGATAAGAAGCATTGCACCACTTACGCAAGTGATACCAGGAGCACACTTGATGATCTGAAGAGCTGGACGAAGAGTGTCGCCAGTAGTGCTAAGAGCACCTGAAATCTGACCGTCAGCTCCTTCAGTCTTAATAATCATACAACCGAGATAGAGAGGATTCTTAACCAACTCGCGAGCCTGCTCGATGGTCATACCCTTCTTCTTGCGCAATTCTGCAAGCAATGCCGCATACTCTTCGCTCTTCTCGTTGTTCAGAGGGTCGATGATGGTAGCCTTGTCGATGTTGTGAAGATCCCAGCCTTTAGCGAGATTCTTAATTTCTTCAGGGTTACCTATAAGGATAATGTCTGCGATGTCGTCAGCCAATACACGGTCGGCGGCTTTCAATGTACGCTCCTCAGTTGCTTCAGGGAGCACGATGCGCTGCTTGTTTGATTTTGCGCGCTCAACAATCTGTTGTAATAAATCCATAGTTTGCTATAAAAAAAAGTTTCTTTTATATTTCTTTTGCAAAGGTACTGCAAGTGAGTGGAATAACAAAACAAAACACGGAGTTTTTGTTTTTTATTCCCGAACGCAGCACACCTTATTTAAAGGTACTGCAAGTGAGTGGAAAGATAGCGCAAGCGAGTGCAATGTGAGCGTGCTCACAAATTGCCGAGTGCAGCCTATCTTATGGAATAACAAAACAAAACACGAAGTTTTATTTATGCCATTTCTCTTGCTAATACACTCTCTAACTCTTCTGCCGACAAGCGCAGGCGGAATTCGCCCTTGATAGCCACACTTATCCTACCCGTCTCCTCACTCACGATGACAGCTATAGCATCAGAGTCTTGTGATATTCCCATAGCAGCACGGTGGCGAAGACCAAGATCCTTAGGAATATCAAGACTATGCGACACTGGCAGAATACATCCTGCCGATTTTATGCGTTTCTTAGAAATTATCATAGCGCCATCATGCAAAGGCGAATTCTTAAAGAATATGTTTTCTATCAGGCGTTGGTTGATACGTGCATCGATAAGGTCGCCAGTATTCACGATATCATCGAGCGGAATAGCTCTCTCTATCACTATAAGGGCTCCAACTTTATTTTTTGACATATCCATACATGCCAACACTATAGGCATAATGGTTTCCTTATCTTCTTCTATATCTTCTCCACTCTTGTTTGCAAACAGTTTAAAGATACTGCGCATACGTTGGTGGGTACCGAGGGAATAAAGGAATTTGCGAATTTCTTCTTGGAATAGCACTATCAAGCCAATAACACCCACCGACACAAGTTTGTCCATGATACTACCCAACAGGCGCATCTCTATAACTTGACTCACAAAAAGCCAGACTACCACAAACACGATGATACCTATAAAGACATTGAGCGAACGGCTCTCCTTCATAAGTCGGTAAATATAATAGAGCATTAGTGCCACCAGCACTATGTCTATAATGTCTTTTACGCCAAAATCAAAAAACATGGTGTTACAATTAGTTTGATTGTTTTCTATTCTTGCATGATATAAAGCCTATTCTTGCATAGCTCGCATCTTCTCAACGACAGCCACGGTGTCGACAGCATCTTTCACATCGTGAACTCTGAGGATGCCAGCACCCTTCATCAACGACATGGTGTTGATAGCTACTGTTCCTGTTAGAGAAGTATCAGGGCTACCGCCAACAAGCTTGAATATCATTGACTTTCGAGATATACCTACCAAGACAGGAAGGTCAAGAACAAGCAGCTTCTCTGCTTCTGATAATATCTGATAGTTATCATCGAGCGTTTTACCAAAGCCATAACCAGGGTCAAGAATTATATCCTTAGCACCATAGTCACGCAACTGCTGAACTTCGGCAGCAAAGGCTTTTAACATATCCTTGATGTTAGATTTCACCGACATAAGGATATATGGCACCTTCAGTTCGCCAACAAGTTGAAACATGTTGCCACTCTCATTGATAGGAGTATTAACGATTCCTGTCAGTCCACCTTCAGAAACGTCGTTGATAATATCAGCGCCCCACTCTTCTATACACTTACGTGCCACAATAGGACGATAGGTATCTACCGACACAGCAGCATCAGGTTGCTCACAACGCACTATCTCTAATGCCCATTTTAAGCGACGAGCCTCTTCTTCTTCACTAACTTCTAAAGCACCTGGACGAGTAGAAAAAGCACCAACATCTATAAATGTGCCACCCTCTTCTATTATGGCATTAGCTCGTTCTGCAATCTCTTGTTCTGTCTGCTTACGGCTACCACTAAAGAATGAATCGGGAGTGACATTCAAGATGCCCATCACCTTAGGCTTCGACAAATCTATGAGTCGGCCTCTAACGTTTATGGTATAATCAATAGGTTTATTCATATCCATGCAAATATAATAACTTTCTTTGAAAGAAACCAAAGTTTTCGCACTTTTTGCCATAATCGTCTACATATCTCATCATTTTTATATAATTTTGCATCATTCCTCGCAAATATACATATCGAGGTATCAACAAAACGCTATAATTATTATGGACGCAGCACAACTTTATAGCCTCTACCTTAAGGCAGGCAAGCAGGCTACTACCGACTCGCGCAACTGCCCTGCCGGTTCCATATTCTTTGCACTAAAAGGCGAATCTTTCGACGGTAATAAGTTTGCTAAGGCAGCTCTCGACAAGGGTTGCTCTTATGCAGTCGTTGACGAGAAGGAGTATGCCATAGAGGGTGACGAAAGATTTATCGTAGTCGACGATGTATTGACTACATTCAAAGAGATGGCACGCCAACATCGTCGTCAATTCAACATTCCTGTAATAGGTATCACTGGTACAAACGGCAAGACAACAACCAAGGAGCTTATTGCAGCCGTATTGTCGGAAAAATATAATGTGATGTATACTCAAGGCAACTTCAACAATGATGTAGGTGTACCAAAAACTCTGCTTACTCTTGACAGTTGCCACGACATAGCTGTTGTAGAGATGGGAGCATCACATCCCGACGACATCAGAAAGCTTGTTGAATACGCAGAGCCTACATGCGGCATGATTACCAATGTGGGTCGCGCCCACTTGCAAGGCTTTGGCTCTTTCGAAGGTGTAATGAAGACTAAGGGTGAGCTATACGATTTCTTAAAGGCTCACAACAGCAAGGTATTCTTGAATGCTGATAATGAACACCTCTGCAAAATGGCAGAAGAGCGCAACATCACAGACATAGTAAGATATGGTCAGAAGGCTGCAAACTTAAAGGTTAGAGGCGAAGTGGTAGAATGTGCACCATTCCTCACATTCCAATTCCAAGTAGATGAAGGCGAGAAGCATACTATTTCTTCCCATCTCATCGGAGCATATAATATCGACAATATGCTTGCAGCAATAACCATCGGACTGGAGTTTGGTGTTAGCATAGATGCTATCTGCCATGCTTTGGGAAACTATATCCCAAGCAACAACCGTTCACAATTTGAGCAAACAGCAGACAACAAACTTATCGTTGATGCCTACAATGCGAATCCATCAAGCATGATGGCAGCATTGCAGAACTTCAACATCATGAAGGCTGATAACAAGATGGCGATACTTGGCGATATGCGCGAACTTGGCGAGGTTAGCGAAGAGGAACATCAAAAAATTGTTGATTTCATCGCTTCTACTAATATTAATAATGTATGGCTTGTTGGTGCAGAGTTTGCAAAGACCAACTGCAACTTCCGCAAGTTTGATGATATAGAGCAAGTAAAGGCAGCAATAGCCGAGAACAAGCCAAAGAACCATTGCATATTAATAAAAGGTAGCAATGGCATCAAGCTTTTCCAACTACCAGAATTACTATAAAGTATAACGGGCAAAAGGTGTTTATGAACCTTTTGCCCGTTTTTTATTTTTCTTAAAAAACTACTTTCTTTACTTTTGCATGTCCGTCGGCATCAATCTTCTTAACAAGGTTTACACCATGGTGTGGAGTTGAAAGACAAGCACCAGAAAGGTCATAATACTCAACCTTAACAGTTTCTTTCAGCGAAGCCTGTTCTGCAAGCGAGATTCCTGTTGCAGCATCCTTCATTTCATTGCCTTCAGCATCGTATGTCTTAGCTCCATTCAATGGACTGGGATTCTTGATAGCGTGATCAAACTCTGCCGCATCAGCAGAAGGAATAGCAGATGTATAAGCATTCCATATTTCAACCTTGCCTGCGCCAGCATACTTCTTACAGATTTCAGGCACATCTTCTGTCTTATCAAGATAATGCTGGGTGTATGAAGCTACAGTCTGAGTAGGAACCCAATCTGTCTTGGTTACAGGAAGAGACTTGCTAATCTTTGCGCCATCAATATTTGTGTAGCCTTCCATCAAGTTGTCACAGCCCTTGTAGATGCAATCATAGCCTTCAGCCTTAGAGATATTCAAGCTACCACCTCTATCTGAGCGGATAGGCGACTTGGTGTCTTCGAAATAGCAACCTTCTTCGTATGCCACAGCTCCCGTACGGATATCCCATCCATCCTCACAGTTGAGCATATAGTTGTTATAATAATGTACATGGCCACCACGCTGAAGAGGAAGACGAGAACCTTGAATATTATCAAATATTGCTGTCCGGTAAAACACAAAAGA
>HF994180.1 GCA_000436915.1 Prevotella sp. CAG:1092
TTTCCTCTGTCTCTGAGTCCCTTGGAACCCCAATCGCTTGCGTCCTTGTCGTCTGCGACAGGTGTGCCCTTTGCGTCTAACACGTCTGTGCCTTGATAATCATCGGTATAGCCAACATGTGAATCGTATTCATCAAGTGCTATTTCGTAAATTCTTGATTCATTCATATCGTCATAATCTTCGTTATCAAAGTCATCTTCATCATCAAAACCGAAATCATCAGATGTGCTGTCGTCACCTAAGTCAATAAGATATTCAGTGCCAGTCTCGTTATCTTTAATGTTAACCTTGTTGTCATCTGTTTTCTTAACAATCACTTGGTCATCATTGTTCAATAACTTGTAAACTTTCACGATTTCATCGTCTTCCGCATTTGAGAAGTCATACTCGTCATCCGAAATCTTGTACTTGTCGAATTCAGACCATTCACTACCGTCTTCGCCATCACCGCTTGTGCTTGTCTCACCAGTCAAGTCTCCATTGTCATCAATGCCGCTTTCTGATTCAAAGTCATCGTCAGCGTCTTCTTGGCCTTCTGCGTCAGTTTCGTCTGATGTATCATCAGAGTCATCTGTTACGTCTGCGTCATCAACCGTTTCGGAATCAGTATCATTCACCTCTTCTACATCGTAATCCTTATCGTCGTCATCTTCGTCTTCGGTAAGGATTTTGGAATATGTGTCACGAACTGCCTCAGAAAGTAAGTCTTTCACAGCAGCCGTTGTATTCTCTTTCAATGTATTAGCAAGATTGTTGTAGTCCAACAAAGATTCCTTTACAACATTGCTTCTTATTTTATTATTCTTCATTATTGAAAAAAAATGAATTATTAAATTATTTTTTAATAATAAATATATTGCTAAATGTAAAAAAATATTTTTTTACCAATTTTATTTATAAAAAGTTACAAAAATTCAAAAAACATTGAATGAGGTGGAAAAACAAGCAATTATATGCAATTAGACACTAACAAATTAAAAAAAAAATAAATGTATAATCACTGTTAT
>HF994181.1:0-10368 GCA_000436915.1 Prevotella sp. CAG:1092
GTTGTAGACGGTCTTCTGATTGTAGTCGCCCTTGGTGAGTCTCACGCATTTGCCGTCGATGATGTCGATGGCTGGTATTAGTTCTATCATAAGTCAATCTCCATGAAGTTTTTCAGAATCTGTTCTCCTACCTTTCCGCTCTTCTCTGGGTGAAACTGCGTGGCATAGAAGTTGTCCTTGTGCAGCGCTGCAGAGAATGGTAATGTGTAGTTGGCTGTAGCGATAGTCCATTGACTTACAGGTACATAATAGCTATGTATGAAGTAAACATATGGACTTTCTCCCAATCCCTTGAATAGTTTGCAAGGCTCATCGCCCAGCTCTATTCTGTTCCATCCTATAGCTGGCACCTTGTCTTCGTGGCACGTAGGCTGAAATCGTTTCACCTCCATCGGGAATAATCCCATGCAGTCGGTGTTGCCCTCTTCGCTATGCTTACACAATAGCTGCTGACCGACGCAGATGCCCAATACAGGCTGCTTCAAATCGAGGATGATGCGGTCGAGCTGATGCTCCTTGATATACGCCATCGTAGAACTTGCCTCGCCCTGTCCGGGAAATAGCACCCTGTCGGCAGAAGCCAACACCTCAGCATCGTCGGTGATGATGGGCTCTACTCCGAGTCGTCGCATGGCGTTGACTACGGAGTAAATGTTGCCAGCATTGTATTTTACTATTGCTACTTTCACAGTTCTGATGTTGTGTTATATGTTGTTATGCTTTGTGTGTAGGGGAGGTTCCCTAACTGAATATTATCGTCTTGTTGTTATATGTCAGAATCTTGCGCTCTATGTGCTTAGTCACGGCTCTTGACAATACAATCTTCTCCAAGTCTTTGCCTTTGAGCACGAGGCTCTCAGGAGTGTCCTTGTGGGTGATGCGGGTGACATCTTGCTCGATAATAGGACCTGCATCCAAGTCGGCTGTTACATAATGGCTTGTGGCGCCGATAATCTTCACGCCTCTTTCCCATGCCTGATGATAAGGTTTTGCACCAATGAAGGCTGGTAGGAATGAATGGTGGATGTTGATAATCTTATGTGGGTAAGCGCTTATCATGCCGTCGGTGATGATCTGCATGTAGCGTGCCAACACGATGAATGTCACCTTCTCTTTCTTCAGCAACTCCATTTCTGCCTTTTCAACTTCTTCTTTGTTAGAGTGGTCTTTCTTTATTGACCACACGTAGTAAGGTATGTTGAACTGCTCAGCCACATATCTCAAGTCTTCGTGGTTGCTCACGATGCAAGGTATGTCTACGTTCCATTCTCCTGCCTTATAGCGTGCCAGCAAGTCGTATAGACAATGGCTCATCTTGCTCACGAAGATAGCCATGCGTGGTCGTTCGTCGTTAAAGTAAAGGTTGAACGTCATTTTGTATCTCTGCGAATATAGGGTGTCTATATATTCGTAGATTTTTTCGCGTGGAATGGTGAAGTTCTTCAACTCCCATTCTATACGCATAAAGAACATACCGTCTTCTCTATCTACATATTGGTCAAGGTATACGATGTTACCCTGGTTGTCTGTGATAAACTTTGTAACTTCCGAGATGATGCCTTGTTCGTCAGGGCAATGCAGAAGTAGTATTGCTGTTGGTTTCATATCTTGCATTTGCATTGTTAATGTCGTTGCAAAGATACAAAATAATATTGAAAGTGGAATATAGATTATATGAAAATTATTAATAATCTGCTATTATGCTCTAAATTGTTGTCGTTTTGTAATCTTATTCCGTTTTTATAATAGCAGAGTGTAAAAGCTAAAGAGGTAAAAAGGTAAAAAAGTAAAAGAGTAAAAAGAATAATATATAAAAAGAAAATAGGTGATATATAAATAGATAAAAAGTAAAAGGGAGGCTTTTTCCTCCCTTATCCTTGTTCGAAGTCGTTTTTACGACTTCGCCTATTCCTTCGTTTAAAGATCGCCTATTTCTTCGCTTAAATATCGCCTATATCTGCGCGCTATATATCGCCTAATTGTCGCCTATATCTTATTTTTCCTCCTCTGTAGCTCTGAGAATGATGCTGGTGGCGCCAATGGTGAATAGGGTGCCGTCTTCTATTACTCGGCGTTCGCGGTCGCCAAGTATTTCATTGTCTACGAATGTGCCAGTATAGCTTGGGCCATCGCGGAGAATGTATTTCAGGTTGCCCTTCTTGTCGCGGCTAACATTGATTACGCAATGGTTCATGTCGATACTTGGGTCGTTGGTTTCTATGGCGCAATTCACGCCAGAACCCTTCATGTATCGGCCTATCACGTTGTCGCCCATCTGCAATGGAATAACCTGCTTGTAGTGGAATACATTCTCTATCACGACGATAGATCCACAGCCATTTTCGTTGGCTTGCTCGTCGGGATTATCTTCCTTTTGAGTGTTTCTGAGTTTCGATACACCTATTCTGATACCAAACTCCTTTCCGCATTCCGGACATTGGAATACCAATGACTGTCCTGCTTCGTATTTTGTTTCATCGAAAGTAATGAAGTTGTCGCATTTAGGGCATCTAACTCTTTTCATGTTCTGTGTTAACCTCGTTGTGTGAAAATGTTGGCTTACAGCCTTTTAGTTTTAGTTAATCTTCATCACCCAACCCTCTACGAAAGGTTCCTTGTTGTTGAGTTTGTTGAGTGCGTTGTAGGCGTCCTGCTGAGTAGTGTAGTTACCATAAACAACGCGTGTGACGTTGTTTCTTGTAGCTATGCGAGCTTCGTTCAGTCCTTGCTTGTGAAGTGTGCTAACGAATATTTCTGCATTCTTTTTAGCAACCTTCGAGGCTATTACTATCACGTAGCCGCTTGTTTCTGCAGGTGCTGCCTTTGCGGTTTTAACAACCTCAGTTTTGTGTTTCAGTTCGTTATTGGTGAGTGCCTTGTTTGGGGCTACATTTTCTGTTTTTGCTTCTGTCTTTGCGTTGATTTCTGCCTTTGCCTCGGTTTCAGCTACAGCTGTATAAGTTTCTGCGTTGTCAACCTTCTTAAGGTCGATTTCTTTCAGCGAAGCTGTGCCTGTAGTGATATCTTTCGGCATTACCTTGTCCAAAAGGTTGGTGTCAATGGCTCTCCCAGCAGTAGTTGTGGTGTTGCTGAGTGGAGCAGGGAAAAGAAGAAATACGATTACAGCGATACAACAAGCTGCGATGTTGCGCAATAGGCTCACGCGGATGCTTATCGTGCGCTCCTCTTCTTCTGTTTTCTCTTCGATAGGCGCATTGATGTCTACGATGTTAGCCTTTGTTTCGCTCTTAGTGTTTTCTGTAGCGAGCAATGCTAATGGCTTAAATTCGAAGCTTCCCAAACCATAGAGGTCAGGAGTAAGAATACCTGCTTCGCAAGGTTCAAACTCGTAGTGTCCGTCGTCGTTGAGGTTTAATGTGCCGATATTATGCAACTCGAATGTGCCATCGGTATCTATGCGCTCTTTTATTTCTCTTACCTCGTCGGCAATGCGCTTCAAAGCTTCAGGATAGCTAATGTCGTAGGCTTCTACATACGACTGAGCGAGGAGCGAATCGTTCATTTTTAGCTTATGATTGAATCCAATAGTGCGTAGCGGCGGGATAAACATGTTGTCTCTCTCGTCGAAGCGTGCGTCGGCATGGTGCGCCATAAATCCCCCAAAATCAGGCACTATGACGCAGTCGTTGCTTAGCAAAAGTATCTCTATATGTTTTTCTAATTCAATCACGTTTGCAAAGTTACTGCTTTTTTCCGAGGTAGCCAAGTGAAGAGGAAATTATTTTCTGTAAAAAGTGGAAGAGAAGCAGATGTTGTCATTTTGTCATTTGGTCATTTTGTCATTTTGATTTTTGAAAGTGTGAAATTATGTCTATATAATTATATATTTTTAATATATAATTATATAGATGTCTGACAACCGCTTTTTTCTTGAAAATGACAAAATGACAAATGACAATCTTGACAACGTTACTTTAGGGGTTTTGTCTTTCCCTGGATAAGGTTGACTCTATTTTACCTCTTTAATTTAACATTTCAAATTCCGTACTGTTTTAGTTGACTTTCACTTCTGAGGTTCGTTGGTTGGCGTTCTTGCCTTTTGTTGACGCTTTTCTGTGCTTAGTCGCTGCGGCTTGTGCGAATAGTCGAATGGTGCTATGCAACTATTCGTAAGAGGTTGTGCGACTATTCTCGTGGGGCGATGCGGATAGTCGGGTGGCGCGAGGCGGATTTTTATGCATTTATGGACGTTTGTATGGGCTTGTTTGGATGTTGTGGGAAAATGGTTGTTTATTCCCGTTAAAAAGTGGTTAAATGCTTGGCTGTTACGGGAAAAATGAGTATATTTGCATGTCGATAAATATATGGTGGTTTCTTTTTGTTAAATGGTGTTGTTCGGATAGCGAAAAGAACAAAATAAGGTAAAAATACGATGAGAAAAGTTATACTTTTGTTGTTTCTTGCTGTGACTTCGCTGTGTATGGCGCAGAAAAAAGAATTGTCGCAAGCTAAAGCGAATATTAAAGCAGGCAATAATCTTGCTCAGGCTGAGCAGTCGATGAGAAAACTGCTCGAAGATTCAGATAACATTCGTGAGACAAAGATTTGGCTCACTATGTTTGATGCTATTAAAAAACAATATGATCAGGGCAACGAAAAACTATACTTGAAGCAACAGTACGATACGGCAGCTCTCTTTAATATTGCGCGCAGACTGTTTGTGGATATGGAGCGGTTCGACTCTATTGATGCTATGCCTGATAAAAAAGGTAGGGTGAGACCGGAATATCGTAAAAAACATGCAGAAATGCTCAACACTCTTCGCCCAAATCTATATAATGGCGCATTCTATTTTATAGGCAAGGGTAAATATGACGAGGCTTACAACTGCTTGGATGCCTATATAAATTGTGGGAACGCTCCGCTATTTACGGATCGCAACTATATGGAGAAAGATACGCTGATGCCTAAGGCTGCTTTCTGGGCTGTGTATTGCGGATATAAAATGAAAGACCCTGTGAAGACTCTTCATCACACCTATTTGGCGCTGAAGAAAGAGAAATATTGGGAGCCAATGTTGCAGTATCTTTCTGCCACATATTTGCTTGAGGGCGACACCACTCGCTATCTGAAATCGCTTCACGAGGGTTTTGAACGCTTTAATCAGAATCCTTATTTCTATACTCAGCTTGTGGCTTACTATTCGGGCAAAGGTAGGTGGGATAAGGCGCTTGATATTAACAACGCAGCGCTAAAGGCAAATCCTGCTGATAGCTTGTTGAGTGCTGCAAAATCTACAATCTTGCTCAATCTCTCGCGCTATGATGAATGTCTGGCACTCTGCGATTCTATCATCGCTCGTGGGGATAGTGCAGCCGAGGTGATGCTGAATGCTGGCTTGGCTTGCTTCAATGAGGCTGTGGAGATAAGTGTGCAGGGCAAACCTGCCAACCGCAACAAACAAAAAAAGGAGCAACAGCGACTTTATAAGCAGGCGTTGCCTTATCTTGAAAAGGCTCGCAAGGCGCTGCCTGCGTTGAAAGATAAATGGGGATTGCCACTTTATACTATCTATCTGAACCTAAATATGGGCGAGGAGTTTGAAGAAATAGATAGGGTTATAAAGAATGTAGGCGGAAAATAATACGAAATCAAAGAACTATAAGATAATGGAAATAAACAAGATATTAGATAAACTCGGAATAGAGGCGCTGAACGCTATGCAGCAGGATGCCTACGAAACCATAGTGAGACACAACAACGATGTGGTGGTGTTGTCGCCAACTGGTACTGGTAAGACGTTGGCTTATCTGTTGCCTGTGGCAGAACTCGTGGATGGCACAAGCGACGACCTGCAGGTGGTGGTAGTGGTGCCAGGACGCGAATTGGCATTGCAGTCTCAGACAGTGATGACAAACATGGGGTCAGGACTCCGCTCTATGGCATGCTATGGCGGTCGCCCAACGATGGATGAGCATAGACAGCTCCGACAAGTGTGTCCACAGGTGGTGTTTGGAACTCCTGGTCGCTTGAACGACCATTTCGATAAAGGTAACCTCGACACAAGCAAGGTGAAGATTCTCGTTATCGACGAGTTTGACAAATGTCTTGAGATGGGATTCCGAAATGAGATGGAACAGCTCATGGCGAAATTCCCTAATCTGAAGAAACGCATTCTGCTCTCAGCTACCAATGCCGAGGAAATTCCACACTTCGTAAATGCTAAGACAAAAGAAACTCTCGACTATCTGGTGGAAGAGCCTTGTGAGCGTATTAATATATATAAGGTGGAAAGCAAGGAGAAAGATAAACTCGGCACCTTGCGCCAACTGCTCCTTAGTTTCAAGGATGAGAGCACTATCGTGTTCCTAAACTATCGCGACAGTGTGGAGCGTACGGCAGCTTTCCTTACAGAAAATGGTTTCTCGGTTTCGGCTTTCCATGGCGGACTTGACCAAAAGGAGCGTGAAGCTGCATTATACAGATTTTCTAATGGCTCAGCCTGCGTTCTCGTGAGTACCGACCTTGGCAGTCGTGGACTCGATATTCCTAACATCGCCAACATCGTTCACTATCATATTCCAGAAACCCAAGAAAACTACACCCACCGCATTGGTCGTACGGCAAGATGGGACAAAGAGGGTAGGGCCTTCTTCATCCTCTCGCAGGGCGAATATATTCCTGAATATGTGGAGGGCGAAATCGAAGATTATGTGCCCGAAGTAGCCCCCGACGCAAAGCCTTCGAAGCCTCGCATGGCTACGCTCTATCTTGGCAAAGGCAAGAAAGATAAGATTAGCAAGGGCGACATCGTGGGCTTCTTGTGCAAAAAAGCCGAACTGGACAAGGACGACATCGGAAGAATTGATGTAAAAGACTATTACTGTTATGTAGCCGTAAATCGCCTAAAAATGATGAAAGTATTACAAAAAACAAAGGGCGAAAAGATAAAAGGCATACGAACAATATGGGAAGAGGTAAAAAAGTAAACGCTGTGCTCGAACACTCTATACAAAGTGTTAGTCAACATGACTGAATAAATGGCAAATAGTATAAAAATGGTGTAAATTTGCTATAAATATGTAGAGTGTACACTTAATATTGCGAATTTTTGTAGATTTTCATGGAAATATTTGGAATATTCAAATAAAAGACATAACTTCGCAGTCGTAATACAACCAATTATTAAAAATTCAGTCAGATGAAGAAGTACAACTTTAACGCAGGACCTTCGATTCTCCCACGTGAGGTTATCGAGAATACTGCAAAGCAAATTTTAGATTTCAATGGTTCAGGACTCTCACTGATGGAGATCAGCCACCGTGCTAAAGATTTTCAGCCCGTCGTAGACGAGTGTGTAGCCCTATTCAAAGAACTTCTTGATATCCCTGAGGGATATTCAGTAATCTTCCTTGGTGGAGGTGCTTCGCTTCAGTTTATGCAGATTCCAGCCAACTTCTTGATTAAGAAGGCTGCCTTTATAAACTCTGGTACATGGGCTAAGAAGGCTCTGAAAGAGGCAAAGCTTTTCGGTGAGGTGGTAGTGGTTGCTTCCTCGGCTGATGCTAACTATAGCTTCTATCCTAAAGGATTTGAGGATAAGGTGCCTGCTGATGCTGACTATTTACATGTCTGCACCAACAACACTATCTATGGTACAGAGATTCGCAAGGAGTTGGACGTAAAGGTGCCAATGATTGCCGACATGTCTTCTGATATCATGAGCCGTCCTGTTGACGTTTCTAAGTACAAAGCAATCTTTGCTGGTGCTCAGAAGAATATCTCTATGGCTGGTGTTACCGTTATCATCGTTAAGGATGATGAACTTGGCAAGGCTCCACGCGAGTTGCCTACAATGATCGACTATCGTACCCACGTTGAGAAGGGTTCTATGTTCAATACTCCTCCTGTAGTTCCTATCTACGCTATGCTGGAGAATCTTCGTTGGTTGAAGAAGAATGGTGGTTTGACTGCTGCCGACAAGCGTGCTCAGGAGCGTGCTGAAGTTCTTTATGCAGAAATCGACCGCAACAAGCTCTTCCGTGGCACTGTGGAAGAGGATTCTCGCTCATTGATGAATATCTGCTTCGTGATGAACGATGAATACAAGGAGCTCGAAAAACCATTCTTCGACTTCGCTACAGAGCGCGGTATGGTTGGTATCAAGGGTCACCGCTCAGTAGGTGGATTCCGTGCTAGCTGCTACAACGCTATGACTATGGAGGGTGTCAACGCTCTCGTTCAGGCAATGAAGGATTTCGAAGCTAATCATTAATTGAAAGTACATTTTGCTCATGGGGAGTTATAGGGCGGGGCTGGAAGGTTCCAAAATATAACTCCCTAAATAATTTAACCTTATAACGAAAACGATAATGAAAGTACTCGTAGCAACCGAAAAACCTTTTGCAGCAGCTGCTGTACAGGGTATTAAAGAAGTAGTAGAAAGTGCAGGCAACGAACTCGTGTTGCTTGAAAAATATACAGAAAAAGCTCAGCTCCTCGATGCTGTTAAGGATGCTGATGCTATGATTATCCGTTCTGATAAAGTCGACGCTGAGGTGCTCGACGCAGCAAAGCAGCTCAAAATAGTAGTTCGCGCAGGTGCAGGCTACGATAATATCGACCTCGCGGCAGCTACAGCCCATAAGGTGGTGGCAGAGAACACTCCTGGACAGAATTCTAACGCCGTTGCCGAATTGGTATTCGGATTGTTGGTTTTCGCTGTGCGCAATTTCTATAATGGCAAGGCGGGCACAGAGCTCAAGGGCAAGAAGCTCGGTATCTTGGCTTTCGGTAATGTAGGTCGCAACGTGGCTCGCATCGCTGCAGGCTTCGGTATGGAAGTTTATGCTTACGACGCATTCTGCCCTAAGGAGGTTATTGAGGCTGCTGGCGTAAAAGCTGTTGACTGCCAGGATGCTTTGTTCGAGACTTGCGATGTTGTTTCGCTCCATATTCCTGCTACAGCTGAAACTAAGCAGAGCATCAACGCTGCTTTGGTTGGCAAGATGAAGAAGGGCGCTATCTTGATCAACACCGCTCGCAAGGAAGTTATCAATGAGCCTGAACTCTTGAAACTTATGGCTGAGCGCACAGATATCAAGTACATCACCGACATCAAGCCTGATGCTGATGCTGAGTTCGCACAGCTCGAGGGTCGCTATTTCAGCACACCTAAGAAGATGGGTGCACAGACTGCAGAGGCTAACACCAATGCGGGTATCGCTGCTGCTAAGCAGATTAATGCTTTCTTCACCGACGGATGCACTAAGTTCCAGGTGAATAAGTAATTCTCAATAAATAAAACCTATGGCAACCATTAAACCTTTTAAGGGCATACGCCCACCTAAAGACCTTGTGGAAAAGGTCGAGTCGCGTCCATACGACGTTCTTGACTCTGAAGAGGCAAGAGCTGAAGCTGGCGACAACGAGATGAGCTTGTACCACATCATCAAGCCTGAGATTGATTTCCCTGTAGGCACCAGCGAGTACGACCCTCGTGTGTATGAGAAGGCTGCCGAGAACTTCCAGAAGTTCCAAGAGAAGGGATGGCTCGTGCAAGATGACAAGGAGCAATATTATATCTACGCACAGACCATGAATGGTAAAACGCAGTATGGACTGGTGGTAGGTGCTTTTGTCGACGACTATATGAATGGCGTGATTAAGAAGCATGAGCTTACACGTAGAGATAAAGAGGAAGACAGAATGAAGCATGTTCGCATCAATAATGCCAACATCGAACCTGTGTTCTTTGCTTATCCCGACAATAAGGTGCTGGACGACCTCATCAAGCGCTATGCTGCCACCGAACCTGAGTATGATTTCATAGCTCCTATCGATGGCTTCGGACATAAGTTTTGGGTAATCTCCGACGATAATGACATCAAGACCATTACCGAAGAGTTTGCTAAGATGCCAAGTCTGTATATCGCTGATGGTCACCATCGTTCGGCTGCTGCTGCTTTGGTGGGTGCAGAGAAGGCTAAGAATAATCCTAAGCATCGTGGCGACGAGGAATACAATTATTTCATGGCTGTTTGCTTCCAGGCTTCACAGCTCACCATCCTCGACTACAACCGCGTGGTTAAAGACCTTAACCGCATGGATAGCAAAGAGTTCTTGCAAAAACTCACACGCAACTTCATCGTTGAAGACAAGGGCGAAGAAATCTACAAACCTCAGCGCTTGCATGAGTTCTCAATGTATCTTGATGGTCATTGGTTCTCGCTCACAGCTAAGGAAGGAACATACGACGATACCGACCCAATCGGAGTACTTGATGTCGACATCTCGAGTCGACTCATCCTCGGCGACTTGCTCGGCATCCGCGACCTCAGAGGTAGCAATCGTATTGACTTCGTAGGTGGACTCCGTGGCTTGGAAGAACTGAAGCGTCGTGTGGAT
>HF994181.1:10383-19873 GCA_000436915.1 Prevotella sp. CAG:1092
CGTCGTGTGGATAGTGGCGAAATGCGTATGGCTCTCGCTCTTTATCCTGTTACTATGCAGCAGATTATGGATATTGCCGACAGCGGAAAGATTATGCCTCCTAAGGCTACATGGTTTGAACCAAAGCTTAGATCGGGTATCGTTATCCACAAATTATCATAATGAATGCTTGACGAATATAAAACAATAGCAAATGAAATCATAGGTGAGGGATTTTACTCCGAGAAAAGGAGTAAGTTCCTCGCCTTTGCTCACCATATTGAAAGTGTGGATGAAGCAAAGAAAATCGTTGACGGGTATCGCAAGAAATATTACGATGCCCGTCATGTGTGTTATGCCTATATGCTTGGTGCAGAGCGTCTCGAATTTCGTGCCAACGACGATGGCGAACCTTCGGCAACAGCAGGCAAACCTATCCTTGGTCAGATAAACTCTAATGAGCTTACTGATATTCTTATCGTAGTAATCAGGTATTATGGCGGAGTAAACCTCGGTACGGGCGGACTTATCGTGGCTTATCGCACAGCTGCTGCCGACGCCATAGAGCATTGCGAGATAGAAACAAGGCTAGTGGAGGAGAAAATCACCTACACTTTCACTTACCCCATGATGAACGATGTGATGAAGGTGGTGAAAGATATGCAGCCACGCATCATCTCCCAAACCTTCGACAACACTTGCTCTATCACGCTCTCCATCCGTAAGTCGGAAGCCGAAGCTCTTCGTGGCCGCCTCGCCAAGCTCTCATTTTAATGCCAAGCTCTCCTTTTTATTGAGCTTGGCTGCATGGGTAGCCTCCATCTCGTCTTCAGCTTCTATCCCGCCTTCAGCTTCCATCTCTCCTTCAGCCTCTTTTTTCTATGGTTAGTCCGTCCTTGTTCGATGGCTTTTCTACGCCGTCGCTTTCTTTTCGCTTCCTTTTATTTTTCTTTTCGCTCCCTCCTTGCCACCATCTATATCCCTCTTCCCAAGCCTTCGCTTTGAGCCTTTTATAAATTAATGATTAAAAATTTGTATAAGTTCGCTGAATTTAGTACTTTTGCAAAGTTTTTGAGAACATATACAAATCATTATAATGAATATATCTTATAAATGGCTTAAAGAGTATGTCGACTTCGACCTTACTCCACAGCAAACAGCGGACGCGCTGACATCATGCGGATTGGAAGTTGACGCTCTCGAAGAAGTACAAACCATCAAAGGTGGTTTGAAAGGTCTGTATGTAGGTAAAGTACTTACATGCGAAGCACATCCTAATAGTGATCATCTACATGTTACCACAGTTGACCTCGGCAAGGGCGAACCACAGCAGATTGTTTGTGGCGCTCCTAATGTTGCTGCTGGTCTGAAAGTTATCGTTGCCGACCTTGGCTGCGTGCTCTATGATGGTGACAAGGAATTCGTAATCAAAAAATCTAAGCTTCGTGGCGTAGAGAGTCTTGGCATGATTTGTGCCGAAGACGAAATTGGTGTTGGCACCTCTCACGATGGCATCATCGTATTGCCAGAGGATGCTCAGGTCGGAATGCCTGCTGCCGAATACTATCATCTTGAAAGCGACTGGGTAATAGAGATTGATATTACTGCCAACCGTGCTGACGCTCTCAGCCATTACGGTGTGGCTCGCGACCTCTATGCTTGGCTCTTGCAGAATGGCTATCAGACATCGTTGCATCGTCCTGATTGCGACAAGTTTGTTGTCGACAACCACGACCTCAACATCGATGTAGAGATTCAGAACACAGAGGCTTGCAAGCGCTATGCATGCATCTCTATCACCGACTGCGAAGTTAAGGAAAGCCCAGAGTGGCTTCAGAATAAGCTCAACATCATCGGCGTTCGTCCTATCAACAACATCGTCGACATCACCAACTATGTGATGATGGCGTATGGTCAGCCTATGCATTGCTTCGATGCTGACATGGTAAAGGGCAACAAAATTGTTGTGCGCACTCAGCCTGAGGGCACACACTTCACAACTCTCGATGGCGAAGACCATGAGCTCGGACTCCACGACCTTAGCATCTGCAATGCCGAGGAGCCTATGTGTATCGCTGGTATCTTTGGCGGCAAGGGTAGTGGCACCTACGAAACTACACGCAACGTGGTTTTGGAGAGTGCTTATTTCCACCCTACATGGATTCGCAAGAGTGCACGCCGTCATGGCTTGAGCACCGATGCCAGCTTCCGTTTCGAGCGTGGCATTGACCCTAATGGTCTTATCTATGCTTTGAAGCAGGCTGCTATCCTCTGCAAGGAGTTGGCTGGCGGTAAGATTTCGATGGAAATAAAGGACGAATATCCTACTTTGGTTCCTGATGCCAACGTGCGTCTCGACTATGCTTACGTAGATACTCTCATCGGCAAGCACATCGGCAACGATACTATCAAGAACATCGTTTCTTCGCTCGAGATGAAGATCGTAGCTGAAGACGAAAATGGTCTCAACCTCGTGGTTCCTGCTTATCGTGTAGACGTGCAGCGTCCATGCGACGTTGTTGAGGACATCCTCCGCATCTATGGATATAATAATGTAGAGATTCCTTTGCAGCTCAAGTCGTCGCTCACTATTCCAAGCGAGCAGGACAAGATTCATAAGCTCGAAAACATTATCGGCGAACAGCTCGTAGGTTGCGGCTTCAATGAAATATTGAACAACTCGCTCACCAAGACTGCTTACTATACCGACCTCAAGACCTACAGCGCCGACACCACCGTTAAGGTGATGAATCCTCTGAGCGCAGATCTTGGAGTGATGCGTCAGAGCCTCTTGTTTGGTGGCTTAGAGAGTATCATGCGCAATGCTAACCGCAAGAATTGCAACCTTCGTTTCTTCGAGTTTGGCAACTGCTATCACTACGATGCTGACAAGTGGTCGGCTGATGCTCCTATCAATGCTTACCGTCAGGAGCGCCACCTCGGACTCTGGGTTTCTGGTAAGAGGGTAGAGGGCTCATGGGCACATCCTAACGAGGATTCTTCATTCTACGAGCTCAAGGCTTACGTAGAGAATGTCCTTGCTCGCATCGGCATCACATCGGGCATGGTGGTAATGGAGAATTCTACCAACGACATCTTTGCTAAGGGCATGAACATCATGACTCGTGGTGGCAAGACTATCGTTGAGATGGGTATCGTGGCTCGTAAGTTGCAGAAGCAGGCCGACATCGCTTCTGAGATTTACTATGCCGACTTCAATTGGACCAATGCCATGAAGGCTATCCGCAAGAATAAGGTTGAGTTCACAGAACTTAGCAAATATCCAGCTGTTAGCCGCGACTTGGCATTGCTCATCGACAATAATGTGACATTCGCTCAAATCGTCGACGTAGCTCGTCAGTCAGAGAAGAAATTGCTAAAGAAGGTTGAACTCTTTGACGTTTACCAGGGCAAGAACTTACCTGAGGGTAAGAAGAGCTACGCTGTCAACTTCATCCTCCAGGATGAGCAAAAGACTCTCAACGACAAGCAGATTGACGCCATCATGCAGAAGCTCATCAGCAACCTCAAGAATAAGCTCGCTGCAGAACTTCGATAAAACCGTTGACGACATTATTGCCGTGAATAACCAAGAACAAAACAAAAAAAACAAAACACAATAACACTATGGGAAGAGCATTTGAATACCGTAAAGCTACAAAGCTTAAGAGATGGGGCCACATGGCTCGTACATTTACAAAGATTGGCAAGCAGATTGCCATTGCTGTAAAGGCTGGCGGTCCAGAACCAGAGAACAATCCTACTCTTCGTGCTATCATCGCTAATGCTAAGCGCGAGAACATGCCTAAGGACAACATCGAGCGTGCTATCAAGAACGCTATGGGTAAGGATCAGAGCGATTACAAGGAGGTTACTTACGAGGGATATGGTCCTCACGGAGTAGCTATCTTCGTTGACACTCTTACCGACAACACCACTCGTACTGTAGGCGACGTTCGTTCTGTCTTCAATAAGTTCAATGGTAATATGGGTACCACAGGTAGCCTCTCGTTCCTCTTCGACCACAAGAGCGTGTTCACATTCAAGAAGAAGGACGGCGTTGATATGGACGAGATGATTCTCGACCTCATCGACTACGGAGTAGAAGATGAATACGACGAGGATGAGGAAGCAGGCGAAATCACTATCTATGGTGATCCTAAGAGCTTCGGCGACATCCAGAAGCATCTCGAGTCTGAGGGCTTCGAGGTTACTGGTGCTGAGTTCACCTACATCCCTAACGACCTCAAGGATGTAACTGCTGAGGAGCGCGAAACTATCGACAAGATGGTAGAGCGTCTTGAGGAGTTCGACGATGTGCAGACTGTTTATACAAACATGAAGCCTGCTGACGACGTAGAATAATCAAGCTTAACAGGCTGAACATTAAAGCATTAAATGCAAAATAATCAAGCTGAAGTATGAAGAATATCTGTTATCCTACTCAGGGCACATGTAGCAAGTTCATCAATGTTTCTATCGACGATGACAACAAAATTCATGATGTCTCGTTTGTTGGTGGATGCATGGGCAACACCTGTGGCGTTTCGCGTCTCGTAGAAGGCATGGATGCCGACGAGGTTATTGCCAGACTGCGTGGAATCACATGTGGCAATAAGCCTACAAGCTGTCCCGATCAGCTTTCGCTTGCTATCGAAGCTTTGAAAAACAGCAAATAAGCTATTTATTAATAGCAAAATATAAAACGAGGGTGTACTTCTACATCCTCGTTTTTTTTATTTCCATCTCCCTCAGTTTTTCATTTTCATCTCCATCTGTTTTTTCATCTCCATCTCCCTCTGTTTTTCATTTTCATCACCTCTGTTTTTCATATCTATCTTCCTCTACCGCCATCCTCTATAATAGGTAATTATAGCGTTGAAAAGCAAATATGCAGAAAATACTTCTGAAATATGAATTAAATGTTGTATCTTTGCATCACATTTTTTTAGGATAAGAGTATTTTCTAATACTATTGTAACTCATTTCAAACAATAATTTTTATTCATTTATGAGAACAGAATGGCAGGGATTCAAGAAGTCCCTTTGGCAAGACGAAGTAAATGTTAGAGATTTCATCCAGAACAACTATGCACCGTTCGATGGAGATGAAAAGTTCCTCGCTGAACCAACAGAGGCTACACGCAAGCTCTGGGATGTGCTGCAGAAATTGCAGGCAGAAGAAAGAGCTAAGGGTGGTGTGCTCGACATGGAAACAAACGTTGTTTCCGGCATCAATGCCTATGGACCTGCTTATATCGATGACAATCTCAAAAATCTTGAGGCTGTCGTAGGTCTGCAGACCGACAAGCCACTTAAGCGCGCTTTCATGCCTTATGGTGGTATCAAGATGGCTGAGCAGGCTTGCACCACTTATGGCTACCAGCCTGCAGCGGAGCTTCATGACATCTTTACTCATTATGTAAAGACTCACAACGATGGCGTTTTCGATGCTTACACTCCTGAGATGAAGCTCGTTCGCCACAATCATATTCTTACTGGTCTTCCTGACACTTACGGTCGTGGACGTATCGTTGGCGACTACCGCCGTGTAGCTCTCTACGGTATCAAGGCGCTCAAGGGCTTGAAGGAGATGGCTCAGATGTATGGTTACGACATCTCTCAGCCTGCTAAGAACGCTCGTGAGGCTGTTCAGTGGTTGTACTTCGGTACCTTATCGCTGACAAGAAGCGTGACCTCGCTGAGATGGGCGATCGCGAAATGATCGACGATGTAATCCGCCTTCGCGAGGAAGTAGCAATGCAGATCAAGGCTTTGAACGGTCTTAAGCAGATGGCTGCTTCTTATGGCTTCGACATCTCTCGTCCTGCAGCTAACGCACGCGAGGCTGTTCAGTGGCTCTATTTCGGCTACCTCGGAGCTGTTAAGACTCAGAATGGTGCTGCTATGTCGGTAGGCCGCGTTTCTACATTCCTCGATATCTATATCGACCGCGACCTCAAGGCTGGTGTCATCACCGAGGATCAGGCACAGGAACTCATCGACCACTTGGTAATGAAGCTTCGTATGGTTAAGTTTGCTCGTATCCCTTCTTACAACGAGCTCTTCACCGGCGACCCAGTTTGGGCTACTCTCGAAGTAGGTGGTATGGGTCAGGACGGACGTTCGATGGTAACAAAGAGCGACTACCGTTTCCTCCACACTCTCGTCAATATGGGTCCTTCACCAGAGCCAAACCTCACCGTGCTCTATAGCAAGCGTTTACCTGAAAACTTCAAGCGTTTTGCTGCTTGGATTAGCGTTAAGACAAGCTCTATCCAGTATGAGAACGACGACGTGATGCGTCCTGTCTGGGGCGACGACTACAGCATCTGCTGCTGCGTTTCAGCTACTCAGACTGGTAAGGAGATGCAGTTCTTCGGTGCTCGTGCCAACCTCGCTAAGTGTCTCACTTATGCTGTCAGCGGTGGTGTAGACTCTAAGACTCGCGAGCAGTGCGGTCCTGCTTACCGTCCAGTAGAAGGCGACGTTTTGACATACGAAGAGTTCATGCCTCGCTTCATGGATATGATGGAGTGGCTTGCTGCTGTTTATGTCAAGACATTGAACCTCATACACTACATGCACGATAAGTACTTCTACGAGGCTGCAGAGATGGCTCTCATCGATACAGACGTTCGTCGTACTTTCGCTACTGGTATTGCTGGTTTCAGCCACGTTGTCGACTCTATCTCTGCTATCAAGTATGCTAAGGTCAACATCATTCGCGACGAGACTGGTTTCCCACTCGAGTTCGAGACCGAGGGCGAGTTCCCACGCTATGGTAACGACGATGAGCGTGCCGACGAGATTGCTGTTTGGTTGCTCAAGACCTTCATGGCAATGATCAAGAAACACCACACATACCGCAACTCTGAGCCTACAACAAGTATCCTCACCATCACCTCTAACGTGGTTTATGGTATGTTTACTTCTAACATGCCTGACGGACGTAAGGCTGGTACTCCTCTTGCTCCTGGTGCTAACCCATCTTACGGTGCTGAGAAGAATGGTTTGTTGGCTTCGCTCAACTCTGTAGCTAAGTTGCCTTACGAGTATGCTCTCGACGGTATCTCTAACACCCAGACCATCAACCCTGATGCTCTTGGCCACGACGACGAGGAGCGTGCTAACACTTTGGTTAACGTTATGGACGGCTACTTCTCACAGGGTGCTCACCACTTGAATGTCAACGTATTTGGCGTAGACAAGCTCAAGGACGCTATGGAACATCCAGAGAAGCCAGAGTATGCTAACTTCACCATCCGTGTAAGTGGCTACGCTGTTAAGTTCATCGACCTTACTCGCGAGCAGCAACTCGACGTTATCGCACGTCAGGCTCACGAGCGTTTGTAAAAAGCCTCACCCCCAGCCCCTCTCCAAAAGAGAGGGGAGTAATTAGACTTGAGGGGTGAGAGTATTGACTATAACTTACGGATTAAATCATAAAAAAAGAGCATGTCGCGTTTGACATGCTCTTTTTTATCTATTATTGTTTATATTACTCATATATTTATAGTTATTACTGTCCGGTAAAACTAATAATGTGGTTATAAACGGGCTGAAAGCCCAATAATTACATAGCCCATGGTAGTGCCCAGGGTAAACTATACCCCACATCTCCATTCGCCCTGTAAGGGCAACACCTTAATAATTAGACTTTTGTCCTTACAGGGCGCCTTACTGATTGCCATCATACCCAGGGCATTGCCCTGGGCTAGGAACTTCTGGGCTTTCAGCCTGCTAGTATATAGGCAAGCCCCTTTAGTAATGATATATAAAAAAACATCCGTGAGGCCTCTTGGTTGGTATGGGCTCACGGATGTTTTGGGGTATGGGATGTAGCAATCTAAAAAAAACTTTTTATCTCTTATTCTTCAATACAGGTTCGCAGGTAAGGTTTATGCCAAGCTTCTTGAAGATTTTGCGGTCTACTTCGCTAAGCATCACGGTACAATGAACCTG
Organism: Prevotella sp. CAG:1092; assembly: GCA_000436915.1. Lineage (GTDB taxonomy): Bacteria > Bacteroidota > Bacteroidia > Bacteroidales > Bacteroidaceae > Prevotella. The sequence goes on from HF994181.1 coordinate 18,328, forward strand.
ACAGCCACGCAATTTTGGAAGCTGCTCGAGAGCCTTGCGACAGTTTTCGTCGTCCTTGGATAGTACCGAGAGGGCTACGAGCACTTCGTCGGTATGCAGACGAGGGTTGTGGCCTCCGAGGTAGTTGATCTTGGTGTGCTGGATAGGCTCAATCATGGATTGTGGTATGAGCTTTGTCTCGTGGTCGATGCCTGCAAGATGCTTTGTGACGTTGAGAAGCAAGGCTGCGCTACAGCCAAGGAGTAGGCTTGAGTGGGCTGTGATGATGGTGCCGTCTTCGAGCTCTATTGCCGACGAGGTGTGGCTAGTCTGCTTCAGACATTCCTTGGCAGCCGTGGTGGTGCGACGATAGTCGGTAGTGATTTTGGCTTGATTGAAGAGCATCTGAATTTTGCTGACTTCAGCCTCGTTGCATGCGCCACTTGCCAGTTTGTTGGTAGCGTCGTAGTAGCGTCGGATGATTTCGTTTTTAGATGCCTCGCAGCATACTTCGTCGTCACTAATGCAGAAGCCTACCATGTTGACGCCCATATCGGTAGGTGACTTGTAAGGGTTGGCGCCATAGATGCCTTCGAACAAGGCGTTGAGCACAGGGAAGATTTCGATGTCGCGATTATAGTTGATGGCTGTTTTGCCGTAAGCCTCAAGATGGAATGGGTCGATCATGTTGACGTCGTTGAGGTCGGCTGTGGCAGCCTCGTAGGCTATGTTGACAGGATGCTTGAGAGGGAGATTCCAAACAGGGAATGTCTCAAACTTAGCGTATCCGGCTCTTACGCCATGTTTGTTTTCGTTGTAGAGCTGGCTCAAGCATACTGCCATTTTGCCGCTACCAGGACCAGGAGCGGTAACGATAACTAATGGTCGGGTGGTTTTCACGTAGTCGTTTTTGCCGAAGCCCTCGTCGGAAGCTATGAGGCTGACGTTGTGAGGATAGCCATCGATGAGATAGTGGCAGAAGGTAGGAATGCCGTCGCGCTCCAAACGTTGGCGGAAATCTTCGGCAGCAGGCTGACCGTTGAAATGAGTGATGACTACCGAGCCTACCATGAATCCGAGGTTTTGGAATTCGCCACGTAGGCGTAGCACGTCTTCATCGTAGGTGATGCCGAGGTCGGCACGAGTTTTGTTTTTCTCGATGTCGGTTGCGCTAATCACGATAACAATCTCTATGCTATCGCTGATTTTCTGAAACATTCTGAGTTTGCTGTCGGGCTGGAAGCCTGGCAATATTCGGCTTGCGTGGTGGTCGTCGAAGAGTTTGCCACCAAGTTCAAGATACAATTTGCCATCAAATTGCGAAATGCGCTCTTTGATGTGCTCAGACTGAATGCTCTGATATTTTTCGTTGTCAAATCCTATTTTCATAATGCGTGCAAAGTTACTGCTTTTTTATTAGAGAGAAAAATAGAGAGGGAATTTTTTGAGGGAAGAACAAACAGCCTCACCCCCAACCCCTCCCCAAAGGGAGGGGAGTAATTACCAGAAGGGCGAAATATATCCCCACAAAGACTATTTACTCCCCTCTCTTTTGGAGAGGGGCTGG
>HF994182.1 GCA_000436915.1 Prevotella sp. CAG:1092
GGAGGAAGTTATTTGATTGACTATTATTGGACAATAACAAACAAGGGTCGTGTCGGAGGCTATAACAGTGAGGATGGTGGAAACCCAAACAGCGGTGAGGAATATGGATCTTGGGTCGTTTTGTTAAGCAACGGAACTATGCAATGGGCAACACATAGGGCTGGCACCAACGAAAGCAGCGCAAGGAACCAAGTTAGGGCGAGAGTTAGGCCAATGCTTCTCGTTGATAAGGAAAATAACCACGTTTATGATTATTCGAAATGACAAACAACGTAAACTACACTGTAAGTATTGACGCAAGTTGGTTGACGTTCAAGGGACAAGACGGTGTGGACATATCGGTTGAAAACGGTGTGTCCACACTGAAGACAATTGACGTAATACCAACTAAGTTAAAATTATTGGTTGAAGAAAATAATGGGGACGAACGTTGCGCACACATTACATTCACACAAGATGGAGGATATACGAAGACCGTAACTATCAATCAAACAAAGAACAAAGGAGGAATATTTACAGATGGGTATCCGTATTTTGACAAATCAAAAAGCAGTTTGATTATTAGTTTGGTTAATGGAAATAGTGAATTTGCGAGTAGCGGTGGAGAAGCTTTTTTTTCCGCAACTTACACAGAAGTTCATTCCATAAACAAATACGAAACTAATGCTGATGGAATTGTGTTGAACAGGTGGTCTGAAGTTGACTCGACTACCACATCTAACATTACAAGCAACGCAAAGTGGTCAGTTGTTCCAAATGATATTAATGGTGCCGTAATTTCAATAGCTGATGGCAAAGCTAAATTATCAGTAGGTGAAAACGTATCTAACGGAACACCTTTGTTTGTTGTCAACGCAACATATAACGGTTTATCAAGTAACGCAATATCAATACGGCAAGAAGGTGTTTCTGTCGATTGGAACTATTATGTTAGGACAAATAACAGCGGTGCGACTGTTTGTTTCTTGGAAAATGGGCAAAAGGTTGGAGAAGACGAAGTTACTCGTGATGTTGATGGGTATTACGCATACTTCCAAACGTTTGCGCAAGAGGAACCTTCCATATCAGCATACCTTATTAAGCATGACGAATATTTGAACCCAAATGTTAAATTGTATGAAGCGGACAAAGAATTTGAATATCCAAAGAATTGGACTTGGGAAGCGAGCCANNGGACTTGGGAAGCGAGCCATAATGGGGAATCCATTAACATTGACGCTGTATACGCAGTAACGAAGAAGTCATACACTGTCGAAAATGACAAGTCAAACCCATTGCCCATCAAAAGCGAAGAGACGTTTGACATAAAGTCAACATTAGCTTCAAATGAAGAAATAAAGAAAAAAGCGAACAATTTTGCAAGCAAGAGCCAATGGATTAGCGTGGAAGAAAAAAATCGTTACACCTTTACTATAAC
>HF994183.1:0-891 GCA_000436915.1 Prevotella sp. CAG:1092
TTCCGCACTACCGTCTGCGACAACTTCTTCTTTCATTAGATTAAATTGACTTTCTGAAATAGTAACCTTTTTCATGACATGCTGTTCATTTTGTTATATATATTGTTTGAAAGTTCGTATAGCTTATCTAAGTATCCCATTCTTCTCATACATTTTACAACGATGTTGTATGGGTCACTCTCGCCATTACGTTTTAATCCAAATTTTCTCATTGCTTTTATTTTCTTTGACAACTTTAATGTTTTAGAATATAATTTTTTTAATTCGTCAACGTTATTGCTGTCATCAAACAAATCGCAATAATTATCAATTTTTGTCATTAAATTAGCCGATTTTTCTTTTATTTCATATTTATCCAACTTAATAGAATGAATATCGTCAGGCAATGGAGCCTTAATCCAAGCGTTCGTTTCAAGGTTGAATATTGCGCTTGATTCTGTTTTCGCATTTATATCCTCAACATACAACTCTACTGGAAACTTGTATATTTTTAAATTATTATGCTCGTCGTTCCATTCGTTCTTCTTAGAATTGAAGTACTCTTGCACAAAATCTTTACGGTCACTTATGTCGGAAAAGTCAACTACTAAATGTAAGTCTATATCAGAAAATTTAGACCAATTGAAATTGCATATAGAACCAGTTAAATGGATTCCTTTTATCTTAGTCCAATTGATGCCACAAGTGTCCCAAAAATCATCAGCAATGTCAAGCAACTTAAGTCTAACTTTTGGATTTATTGTCATTCCATTCCATATTTTTGGGGCTAATTTTTTTTCTTTTTTAAAAGATGCTAAGGACACGTCAGAAGCATCCATTTCAAGTTCTTGGTTCTCGTCAACATGAAAATAATCACCATTACATCCATTGCCCTCACTGCCTATGACATAG
>HF994183.1:901-1138 GCA_000436915.1 Prevotella sp. CAG:1092
CCCCCCCTGCCTATGACATAGCAATCCTTATCTGTTAAATTTTTAGTTTCCTTTAACAGATTGTATCTAAGAACACAAAGCTTAGAACTTGGTAATGTTATTTTCATAAATTTTCAATTATTCTTTATCTTCCTTATCTTCGTTTTCCTTGCTCGTTTCTTTCTTTCCACAAATGTTGGTTGGTGTTATGAGTTCTTCCTCTTTTGGCCCTTTCTCTGAAAGGAATGATTCTTGCTC
>HF994183.1:1207-5721 GCA_000436915.1 Prevotella sp. CAG:1092
TATTCGAAGTTTTTTTGCACGGCAGTTGATACGAACCGTTCCGAAGTGTCATAGCCGTAAGAATCGTAATCTCTATATAACATAATATTTAATTTTTTATTTTGTTAAATTATTTATTATATAAATATGCACCACAATGAAAAAGACAATTATAATAAGCGAAGCAAAATTCAAACAATTAACAAATTTTCTAATATCAGAAGATAAAAGCATGGACAATGCTTTTATGCGTTTTGAAAAATACAAGGAGCTTGGCGATGATTTCTTTAAGAACCCAAATATTAACGATGAAATGAAGGCTAAGGATAGTTCTACGTATAATATTGCCTTAAAAAAGGAAATGGATGATGTTGTTGAAACAATTTATAGTGTTTTCGAAAAAATATCTCATAATTTGGGAGCAACATATTCAAAGGCAACAAATGAAGACCCAAAGGATGGAGAAAAAGTTACATACGGAAAAAACAAATGGATGCATCCTTCTACATTTTACGTGGAGGACGACATTGTGAATGCAAGAAAATCTGACAAAAAAGATTTTCTTTATAAATGCAGATGCTATTATACTTTGATATTGAGGGTTTACAATGGTGGCGTCCCTGTTTGGGCCAACTTGTTCTTTAATCCAAAATACAAATCAGCGAAAATGGATTTTATAAAATGCAACCAAATATCTACTGGAAAATTAGCACGAATTAGCGTTGGCGTATTAGATAAAAGTACAAACAAATATCCAGAGGGGTCTATAAACTGGATTAGAAACAGAAGGGCAATATCTGCGGTTGATAAAACATATGGAGAATCTTCTCCAATATTAGACAAGGATTTCCAACCAGCAACATTTGGGCAAGAACAATATTCTGACCTAATACCTAAAAAAGAGAAAAGTGCTATTATGCAATGGTTCATTAAGGCTCAAAAAGACCCAACAATGTATGAGCAATACATTATAGATGAACCAAGGCAAACAGTTAGGAAACGTTTTGGAAATAGAATTTAGACAAGTGAAAACAAAAGGCAACTATATACTTTTAGGCACATGAGCACTACCAACTATGGTAGTGCTCAAACTTTGTTCAAGAATTTAACCTATCAATGATAGGTTATACGTATATGAGAAACTTGTTTGTTTGGTTTTTATCGAAAAAGGCGAGAAAACCCACTCATCTTTAGTGGGTGGGATGAATTGCCTTAACCTTGATTCTCAATGTATTTTCTTAATGTATTTGGATTTGCTTCACCAATTGAACAAACAAAATATTAGTCACTCCAAAATGTATGTTCTTGCCAAAATTGTTTGGTAAGCATAATGGGAAATTGTTTCCATATTCACAAAAATACTAATCTTTTTGTAAAATTGATGATATATATATAAAGACAAGAAAACCCTCTCATCTTTAGTGGTGGGAGTATGTCAAGGAAAATAAATACTATAATTCACATAATATGAAAAAACAAACAATACGTCTCAAAGAATCAGACCTTAATAGGATAGTAAAAGAGTCAGTAAACAATATTATTAAAGAAGCATATGACCCATATAAAGATGGTGGTGTATATGGAGATTTATTAGATGATTTAGAATCTGCATATAATGATTATCTTGATGCTATTAATAAAATTCAACAATTTTTTTTCGAACATGACGATACTGCAAATGACATGGATAATAGCCTTGCAGGAAAATATGGTGAGGAAGCCAAAAACTTACTTGTTCAATCATATGATAGAATAAGACAATTGTTCTATTAAAAGCCAACAAAACCCATAAGCTAAAGATTTATGGGTTTTGTTGTTTTTTTTGTTTTGTCATCCAACCAATAACTGTGCTGTTATTTTTCCGTCAGACTTATAATTTTCAACGATAAAGTCGTCAATCTTAAAGTCATCAATATCTGTAATTTTTCTACGAAACTTCAAGATAGGCAACTCATCATATCCATGTCTATTAAGTTGTTCCATAATTGCGTCATTATGATTTGCATATATATGTGTGTCTCCCAAATCGCCAATCAATTCGTCAGGAACCATTCCTACTACCTCAGCCACCATACATGTCAATGCTGCATATGATGCAATGTTAAACGGCAAGCCCAAAAACGTATCAACACTTCTTTGTGACCATTTGCAGCTTAATCCGTATTGTGGTATGTCCTTCCACAAAATGTCATCTATTTGCTCACTCTGATATTTATGAACATAGTATTTTTTCCTATCTTCTAACGTAAGCTTTCTAACATAGAATTGGAACATCGTATGACAAGGAGGTAATGCCATTTCTGACAAATCACTTGGGTTGAAAGCAACGCAAATCAAACGTCTGTCGTATGGATTACTTTTTAATGTTTCGATAATTTTCTTAATTTGGTCACATCCGCTTCCTCCAAAATTTCTCCATTGATACCCATATATCGGTCCTAAGTCACCAAACGTATATGATTTTAGAGTTATTCCGATTTTCGGAGCATTTTGTAAATATTTTATTTTGGTTTCTGAAATGACATTTTGAATGAAGTCATCTTTATTTAATAATTCTAACTTATGTTCTGAATTATCTATTGAGTTGTTTTCTGTGACAATATTACAATAATGCCGATACGCATCATCATCCCAAATATGAACTTTATTGTCTACCAAAAACTTTATATTGGTCGAACCACTTAAAAACCACAACAGTTCGACAAAAACTCCTCTGTAAAACACTTTCTTTGTAGTTAGGAGCGGAAAACCTTCCTTTAAGTCAAATCTTAACGTCTTACCAAAAATAGATTTCACTTTTCCGCTTCTTGTGTTTTTTTCAACACCATTTTCGATAATGTCACGGATTAAATCTAAATATTGCTTATCTACTTTGTTCATTTTCCTTTTTTGTTAATTGGGTTACATAAGTGAGTATCATTGGGTTGTTTCCAATAAATTCGCCTTTTTTTGACAAACAATGTAAATGACATCTTTTATTGCTTTCAGTTTCTATTTCATCAATCCAATTGTCCCAATTGTTGTCAATTTTCATAATAAAGTCCCTACTTGAATGTCTACCAACATAGTTTTCCAAAAATTCATTCCTTCTATCCTTTGAAGGATAAAATAAATCAAAGTCTATGCCTTCCAATTCCAAAGCGTTTCGGACTTCCATATGCGATGATATAAAAATAATGTCATTGTTCGGAATTTCTTCCTTGATATGTTGAATATAATTTTTCGGAAAATCATTCTTGTCAAAATGACTCGAATCAGAATCAAGGACTTTTATCTTGCCACTCAATGATTTAAAGGCATATGTCTTTCCCATTCCAGGGAAAGCAGAAATTAAAATTGCACTCATTTGTTTAATATGTTTTCACCTTGTTTAATTTGATATCCAATGCTTGTTAGTACTTGCGCCAACATGTCCTCAAACGGAATTCCTTTTGCTAAATCCAATTCGCAAATCAAATGCCTATTTGTGTCATACAATTTAATCACATTGTCATTTTTATCAAGTTCTATACCTTTGCTTGTCCTAAACAAATATTCTTTATTTATATCATCAAGATTTGCATCATTAAGCTTTTGAAATGCATAACATTTTGCTTTGATAATTTTGTTTAACGCCTTTCCTTGAGAATCGCTGTCACGGAACAAAAGATAGTCTTGTACGGTTAATCCACTATATTGATATTGTGTACCATTTGAAAACACGATGTTCAACGTTTTAAGTTCTCCATCCTTGTCAATGCACTCTGAATACTTGATGTTTGAACTATTATACCAAGTTTTATCAACATCGTCAGCGTAATAATTAAATAATTTACTCATTAATATTTTATATTTTTAACAAATATATTAAAAATATTTAATAAACAAAAATATTATAAATATAATAATTCATAAAATATAAATTTGACTTAAATTGTTTTTTATTTAATTTTTAAGTAAATTAGAAAAAATATATGAGTGAAAAAAATAATCTTTATTCTCATGAATTAAATGATGTTCTCAATTACATGGTAGATATCCTTGTGAATGAGTTCCCAACAGACATCTTTACGCCAGAGTACTTGATGATTGCAATCCTTGACACAAAAAACTGTCATGCAAACATGATACTTGATAATTGTTTAATGTCAAACAACATGGAAGAGTTGAAAGATGCGTACATGTCTGTTTTAAAAGAACATGCTAAACCGATTCTCATCGAAAAAGACAGCAATAAAGTAAAATTCGATTTGGAATTGAATAAGATTTTGGAAAATGCCAAGAAAGAAGCGGATAAAACTAATTCACCAATTACTGGGACTGAACACGTGTTGCTTTCGATTTTGAATCCTGAAAATGGAATAAAGATTCAGACTGTATTTAATTCCGTAGGAATTGAATATGATTTCATACTTGACAAATGTATTGACGATGTTCCAAAGAGAAAAACTAAAAAAACAGTTAAGGCAAAAGGATTGATTAACAACAACGGAGGGGAACTGAAGCCAGCAATCTTTCCATTAAAAAGTGAAGTCAATGCAATGGCGGTAGTGTCG
>HF994183.1:5727-8592 GCA_000436915.1 Prevotella sp. CAG:1092
AATGCAATGGCGGTAGTGTCGAAAGACGAATACATTTCAAAATACACAACAAATCTGAACAATCTCGTCAAAGAAGGTAAAATTGATAAATTGGTAGGTAGGGAAAAGGAAATCAATGAAATCATCAACGTTCTTGCGAGAAGGAAAAAGAACAATGTAATTCTTGTTGGAAACGGAGGAGTTGGAAAATGCTTGGCTAAAGGCACAATGGTTCTCATGTATGACGGAACATTCAAAAAAGTCGAAGAAGTTGCAGTAGGGGACAAGTTGATGGGAATAGATTCAACACCAAGAAATGTCTTGGCTTTGGGTCATGGAGTTGACGAAATGTATACGGTACACCAACAAGATGGAAGTTCATACACAGTCAATTCGGAGCATATCTTATCATTAAAAACAGAAAATGGCGATATTGTTGATATTCCAATTAAAGAGTATGTTTTAATGCCAAGTGAAAGAAAGAAAGCGCTTTTCGGATATAAAACTGGTTTGCTTGAATTTAACACGAACATCAATGCGGTTAGCAATCCTTACGACTTGGGTGCCGAAATTGGAAGTTTGCTTGATGAAGACAATGATTTGTTGGATAAATACAAGACAGCGCCAAGCGACATTAGGTTGACAATGTTGTGCGGAATTATAGACAGCAAGTTGTGCCAAATAAATGATAAGAAAGATGGCTATATTATTGGATTTCAAAAAAGTAAAAAGAATTTTGAGAACTTAACATTTATATGCAAATCTCTTGGATTATCTGTAAATAAAAATATAGAAATTGACGAAAGTGGATTTGAACACTATAAAATCAGAATAAGCGGCAACGGTTTGTACCGTTTGACAATAAAAGACAAATCCAAAATGATAACAGTGCGCAATCTGAAAAGCGATTACTTAAACACCAAAATTCTGTCTGTAGAAAATATTGGTAAAGGCGAGTACTACGGTTTTCAAATTGATGGAGACAGAAGGTTCGTCTTGAACGACTTTACTGTTACACACAACACGCAAATTGTCAATGGGCTCGCAACAATGATTGTGAATGGCAACGTCCCACCAATCCTTGACGGAAAGGAACTTGTGATGATTGACATCATGTCGCTCGTTTCAGGAACCCATTTTCGTGGTATGTTCGAAGAACGTGTGAAAGGGCTTTTCGACGAGCTTAAGTCGTCAAACAAATACATCCTTTTCATTGATGACATGCAAAACGTATTGAAAAGCGGAGGAAAGGACAAGGATACAGACATTTCAGGAATGATTGGTGACATTTTGTCTGGCGGTGATGTTCGTGTTATTGGAACAACGACTTTTAAGGATTACAGGAACTCCATTGAAACCAATACGTCAATATCAAGAAAGCTTCAAAAAATTATCATAGAAGCCCCAAGCCAAAGTGAATCCGTTGATATTTTGATGGATTCCAAAAAATATTATGAAGCTTATCACAACGTCACATATACAGATGATGCAATTGAAAAGGCGGTCGAATTTGCTGATAGGTACATAACTGACAGGAGTCTTCCAGATTCAGCGTTTGACATCATAGACCTTGCTGGAGCATCAACGTCCGCAAACGGCAAGGAACCTTCTGAAATTGTAAGTATGAAAAAGAGGCTATTAAGCATTGAATCTGAAAAAAACGCATCGTTAAATGCTGGTGAGTTTGAAAAGATAGATTCGCTGACGCTTGAGGAAAATATGATTAATAAAAAATTGAGCGACTATAAAAGGAATCAATTATCAAAAAAGACGGAAAGGACTTTGATAGACTCAGATGCAATCGCAAATACCGTGTCGATATTGACAAAGGTGCCAATCGCCAAACTTTCGTCAAATGAGAAACAAAAAATTGCGCACATTGACGACATTTTGAAAAATAGCGTAATTGGGCAAGACGAGGCGGTTAACGCAATATGCAAGGTAATAAAAAGGAATAAGGTTGGACTTGGTGACAAGACAAAAACTATGGCCAACATACTTATGGCTGGACCTACAGGTTGTGGAAAATGCGTATCTGGCAAAACAACCATCAAAATACGAAACAAAAAAACAAATGAAATAAGAGAAATTTCAATTGAAGATTTTAAAAAACTCGTAACCATAAATAAATAAAAAATTTAGAGAGCATATAATGGCTGAAAAGTTATCTGATTTTGTAAAAAGAAAATTCATTGACACTATAAACATAGAAGATTACGAAGTGGAAAGTGATAGCGGTTTTGAAGATGTTGTGTCATTGCACACAACTGTTCCATATTTGAAATACATTATTAGGACTACGGATGGATTTGATATCGAATGCGCAGACGACCACATACTTTTCGATGGCGATTTTAATGAAAAGTTCGCAAAGGACTTCAAGGTCGGTGATGCCTTGGTGACTAAAAACGGAGTGTCAAAAGTGGAAGAAGTTGTAAACACACACGTTTTTGAAAACATGTACGACTTAGAGCTACGACAAGAGTCCAACCATCGGTATTATACAAATGGCATACTAAGTCACAATACGCTGATAGCGAAGAAACTCGCAGAGGAGATTTTTGGCGACGAGAAAGCGCTGATTAGAATAGATATGTCAGAGTATTCTGAAAAGAACTCTGTGGCAAAGCTAACTGGTGCTGCCCCTGGTTACGTTGGCTATGAAAATGGAGGACAATTGACAGAGGCAATAAAAAACAAGCAGCATTGCGTCCTTCTTCTTGACGAAATAGAAAAGGCAGACCAAGAAGTGTACAATTTGTTTCTTCAACTGTTTGACGAAGGAAGATTGACCGATTCAAGCGGACAAGTAGTTAACTTCAAGAATGTCATTGTACTGATGACATCGAACATTGGAGCAAAGCAAGTGTCCGATTTCGGAGGCGG
>HF994183.1:8619-12621 GCA_000436915.1 Prevotella sp. CAG:1092
CGGTTTAGGCTTTAGCACAAATGAAGAGCTAAACAAAAAAACTATAATAGAAAAATCCATAAAAAAGAAATTCACACCTGAATTCTTGAACAGAATTGACAAAATAGTGTATTTCAACAACTTAACGGATGACAATCTTAAGTCAATTGTTAAATTGGAAGTGAAAAAACTTGACGATAGGCTTCATGACTTACATTATGGCATAAAATGCGACGAAAATGTAATATCATATTTGCACCAAAAGGCAATTAGCCAAAAAGATTTTGGGGCACGTCCTATAATAAGGTTGGTTCAAGATAATATTGAAGACAAAATCACAGACTTGATGCTTGAAAACGAATATAAGGACAACTATGTGTTTAACGCAACATGCTGTGATGGAAAAATATCAATAACATAATGACCTCATAATTTTTTCAAATATTTTTTGACATTGTAAAATGGAGAACGTTATGTAAGTAATGTGTCTCCATTTTGCGCTTAAAATAAGCAAATTTTGAAAAACAAAGTTTTTTATATATATTTGCACTCGTTAAAGCACCATTGAATATGATGGCCTTGAATTTAACAAATAAGTTTGGCGACATAGAAATGCCAACTAACGAACTTTTATCAAACATAAAAATAACTTCTACCAACAAAAATGACATAGCAAAAATAATCGAATTCATTTCTAAAAGTTGGGGAATGAGTGGAAACTTTGAAGCTTTTCAACAAATAGTACATGCAAACGCTGAATTAGGAAAATCAGTCAAGGCGGTTGACAAACGGAATGGAGAAATGTATGGATTATTGTTGCTTGCACATTACCCAATACAACACGGTTCCCCAATTATAGGGGAATATTCGGCTTTGGCAAACTATCTTCAACAATATACGCAAATAAATGGGCATTCGTTTATTATTGACGAACGTCTTAGAGGAAAAGGAATCGACAAAAAAATGCTTGGATATTGTAAAGATTACATTAAAACCTTTGATTTTGCATGGTGCGCTGTCGAAAAAGACTTAAAATCTCACAATTATTGGGAAAAAATCGGATTTGATAAAGTTTTTTCCAATTCCGACGCTTCGTTTTACGTATTGCCACAAAATGAGCATTTGATATTTGATTTAAAACATTATTACTGCAAAAAGGATTAGTTGAGATATTTATTATAATAATGTCAACTTTATAATGAAAAAAATAATAATTAACGAAAGCAAACGTGATGTCCTTCTCTCAGCGATTCTTAATGAGTCGCTGCTTGGAGGAGACCAATCAGACAAAGTGCTTTTAGTAAAAGACTTTCTTGACAAGAACTTTTCAAAGGCAAGCAGCAATAATGGTTTGTTTGACGAAAATGGAAACAGAAAAACAGACTCATTTGTGGCACTGCTTGATAACTCAAAAAATGTTCTTAAATTACTGACAGACAGACAAACGTTTGATATATTGCAAGAAAAATTTAAAACAATTTTACCGAACCAAACAGATGATGACAAAAAGCAACGAGATAAGTTCTTGAAAAAAGTACTTATTGCGTGGTATAATGACAAAATCACCAAACAAGGTTCAATAATGGAATACTAATATAATTAACAATAAGAGGTCATTCGCTACGGAGAACTCGCTCTCACATGTGCCGTGGCCAACGGACAAGGGATTTGTTCGAACCTCAATAAAACTTTATATGATGAGACAAACAAAAAGACTATTTTTATTATTATGTATGACGCTTGCAATCACAGCAAACGCATACGCAAACAAAAAACATGCAAAGGAGATTAATTGTATGGCAAATGTTGAAAATGCGAACGGGAAAGAACATAAATGGGAAAAGATTATGGACGCTATCATACAAGTTGAAAGCGGAGGAAACCCCAACGCAAAAGGAGGAAATTCACTTGGAATATTACAGATAACACCAATCTTGGTGAAAGAATGTAATGACATACTTAAAGACAAAGGATTAAACAAAAGATATAAACTATCTGATAGACTGAGTACGAAAAAATCACACGAAATGTTCATTTTGATAATGAATAAATATAATAAAAAAGGAACCGCAAAGGAAGCATGTAGAATATGGAATAGGGGTATATATAGCAAAAAAGTCAAAGATAGTTATTGGAAAAAATTCTTAAAATATTATAACAAAAATAAGGCTCAATCATAGCGATTGAGCCTTATTTTTTTACTTATAATCAGAATTGATTCATTTGTCCATCAACAAAGCCAACAACATCTATCCAATCCTCACCACAGTATATGTCTGCTTGAAGTTTTTCGCCATAACATTGCTCTTTCGCATATCTATAAGCATCAGCTTTGTTATCAAAGTATTCATTATTAATATCGTCACCAGAATTAGGTAGATGAATATCTACTCTGTAAGAATTCATTAAATGTCCACCTTCTCTTAATACTCTTTTCACAGATTCTTTTATGATTCTATGCAAATCACCTTCAGTCAATCTAACCTTTCTTTTCATATAATTGTAATTATTTAATTTTGTTTGTTATATTAGTCTTAATATTTAATATTAAGACAAAAGGAAAAAAACAACTTTTAACCTTTTTTAACTTTATTAATTTTGAGTTATGCTATTAAATTATGTAATTTTGCAAGCATAAACAATCAAACAGCAATAACATGGATACTTTTGATAAAATTCAATCGCAAAACCGTTTGTTATATAGATATATTAGGGGAAGTCATTTGTATGGGTTGCAAATGGAAGACGGTTCTTCTGATATTGACGAAGGAGGTTTGTACATTGCGTCAAGTGAAGATTTTTTTGGATTGCCAACAAACTACAGCCCACAAGTTTCCGATGAGCGAAACGACACAACTTGGTATGAAATTGGAAAATTCTGCGAAATGTTGATTAAATCCAACTCTGCCGTTTTAGAGGCTTTATTTGTTCCAAGTGACAAGCAGCTCCTTAAACCGAATAAAGCACTCAATCCGTTATTTGAAAACAAAGACTTGTTTATAACTAAGGATTGTTTCAAGCCATTCGTATCATACGCAATAGAACAGATTCACAAGGCTCGTGGACTTAACAAAAAGATAGTTCAGCCAATTGTTGAAAGAAAAAACCCTCTTGATTTTTGCTATACTTTTTATAAGCAAGGAAGCACTAAAATAGAAAATTGGCTTGAATACCGTGGATTGAAACAAGAATATTGCGGTCTTGTGAACATTCCTAATATGAGTGACACAATTGGTGTGTATTATGATTGGGGAAACCATTTCCTTAATGAAGGAATAACAGTTGACGACTTCTATAGCTATTACGATAATATAGGAAAATTTCAAAGCACAGACATAATATCAAAATTGAAGGAAGAAAGCGATAGTGGAAAAATAAATTTATTAACGAAAAATTTGGATTTATGCCACAAGGCTAATATGGTTAGTTTCTTCATAAAACATTTTGGCGTGTCACGTGCTTTGCTTGGTGTCAAGTTCAAAGAGCAAAAGCCAATTGGTTATCGAGGAATTGTCAATTCAGCAAGAACATCAAGTGAAATCAGACTTTCTTCCGTTGCCAAAGGCGAAAAACCGATTTGCTATATGACATTTAACAAAAATGCATATAGTAGCCATTGCAAGGATTTTAAGGAATATGACGAATGGGTTAAGAAAAGAAATCCAAAACGTTACGAAAGTAATTTGAACAAGAATTATGATTCGAAAAACATGATGCATTGCATGCGACTCATGTCAATGGGACAAGAAATTGCCGAAGGAAGAGGCATCATCCTTGATAGACGTGAAAGCGGAGATAGGGATTTTCTTCTTGATATTAGAAATCACAAGTTTGAGTACGACGAGCTGATGGATATGGTTAACAAAAAGCAACGTGAAATGGAAATTGCAATCCAAAATTCATCATTAAAAGAACATATTGATAGAAATCTTGTTAATGATTTATTAATTGATATTAGAAAAGAATTTTACAAATTTAGTTAATTGAAATTATATATATATTTGCAATAAAAAGGAAAGAAGA
>HF994184.1:0-13749 GCA_000436915.1 Prevotella sp. CAG:1092
CACCTTTTTGTTTGTATGTGTATTAGTATTCATGAAAGTAGTAGATGAATATATAATGTTTTATTAAATAATGTTAACTATTTGGATAAAATTTACTTTTTTCTTGAAATAATTGTTTTAACCCGGCATAATGTACCAGGTTTATTGAGCTACATGATGCCATAAAAAAGTATGTATATGAAAAATGTTAAGTTTTTAATGCTAATGCTCTTAGCTGTTTTATCACTTTCATCTTGTGAAAATGAAGAAGAGGAAGAAAAAGAACCAAATTTCTTCACTTATTTCCAAATGAATGTAACCAATTGTGAACGTGTAGGTAACAATTTGCAAGTTGACTTCACTATGAAAAATATTTCTGGTGTAGACCTGAACCAAGTTCAACTCAATGGTGGTAGTGTGTGGGATATGTGTGAGGATAATACAGGTGAAAAGTATTATTCAGAAATCTCTTTAGGTGGTAACTGGTTGGAAAGTGTGCGTACCTCAATGGATAAGGGTGAGACAATTACTGGTTCGTTCCTTATAAAGAACTTCAATAAGTCTATCAAAGTCAATCAATTAAATCTAATATTCAATTGCTCTTGCCCTACACTTGATTTTAATGGACGTGGAGAGATTGATAAAGTTAAGGTTTTGGATAATCGTGTGATGAGTGATGGTATACGTACCAACGATCTTGGACTTGTATATAAATTGGTAAGTGCAGAATATAAGACTGTGGATAATGAGAATGTTGCTGACATTACTTTCACCGTAACAAACAATACTGGACTAGATTTACAAGACTTTCAGTTGAGCCTCGGTAGCACTCATTTTGAGGACAATATAGGCAAACAATACTATCGTATATTCATTTCTAATGGTGGTGATTTTTATACCAATGTACATGGAACATTTAAAAAGTCAAGCACATGGCAATTAACAATCCGTATACCTGAAATTAATATAAATTCGAAGAGATTCAATGGTTCGGTTCACTGTACTGTAGATGGCTATCCTTTAGGTGATTCTTACGTTAATTTCTACGATATTTCATTGTAAATACATAGATACTAATACGTGTATTACAAAACAATTATGAAAGGATATTTTTCAATCGGGAAAATGTCTGTAGTAACTAATATTTACGTATGAAAAAGTTTAAGTATTTCTTTCTTTTTGCGCTTTTCTTGTCTTTGTTCAATGTACAAGATGTTCATGCGCAAGGCTTTTTTAAGAAGCTGGCAAAAGCTGCAGGCGAAGTTCTTGAAACTGCTGCAGCTATTAGTGGTTCAAACGATAACTCGTCGACAAGTGGTAATGCTACAGGCAAAATACCAAATGTCAATTTCCAAATTACTAAATGTGAGTATTGGGGCAATGGTGTGTTGGTTAGATTTTTGCTTACCAATACTTCGTCGGAAGATTTGGAGATTATAATAGATAACAGTACTGATGATGAAAATTATGTAGCTCTTGATGAAAACAACAATAAGTATGCTTTTGGGGTTGTCGTTGGAGGCAAGGTTCTTGGAGTAGGGTATGGATATAGTGCCAAGTTGCCTGCTGGTGTGCCTGTAAAGGGTTATTTTGAAATTGAGAATGTTTCCACAAGTTGCACTACAATTAAAAGTTTAACATTTGGAGGTAGGTTTGCCAATCCTGTGAATGGTGGTAGTAGAGACAAATACACTTATCACATTGGCTCCCAAACTGTCTCTTATGCGAATAATACCAATGGCGACAATATTTTCTTGAGTTATCCACCATTGAATTATACCTATACGAAAGCTAACAGAAATGGGAACAATGTTGTCTTGGAGGGAACTCTTACCAATAAGAGTGTTTCGGAAATTAGCATGACAGGTCTTTTTAACGATGAACAATCACAAGTATATGATAGTGAAGGAAATTCATATAAAGTTTCTCTTGTGGCAGGTTCTAATACTGTGTCTCGTTTTTATTCTGCGTCAAAGTTTCCTGTTGACATTCCTGTAAAATGTAAGGTTATAATCGAAAATGTTCCGACAACCATTCATGAATTCAGTTTGGTAAAGAATTATTTTGAGATAGGGGGTGAACCATATTATTTGCAATTCAGAAACTTAAAGTTCTAAACGAAGACAGAATTTTTAAGAGCAACTACTTCTGTTTGTTATATATGAGTATTTGTATTTCATAAAAATTGATGAATTTAATAATTGAATTATGAAAAAGATTTTTAAAGTTACATTGTTGTATTCTTTAGCTTTGTTTTCTGTTACGCTCGTATCATGCAAAGGAACTGGTAATAAGGTGAGCAGCCAGACTGCTAATGATAGTATACAAGTGGCAGATTCTCTTTCTTCTGATAGTTTAGATCAGAAAACTGAGCCAAAAGAGGAGAAAGAAGATCTAACTCTTGGTGGCAAGGGAGATTTGGCAGCTTTTGATTTGCATGGCAATGTGAAGAGCTGCAAGTGGAAGGATGAGTTTGGTGCAATTCATAACCTCGTTTTTGATGAGCATGGTAAGTGGATTAAATACAACGGTAAGCCTTTGAGCGCACTTGAAGAACATAAGCGAGACAAGAATGGTCGCATAGCTTCTTATGTTTGGGGAGAAATGGGCTGTGCCGATAATCACATCTTGACTTTTGATGCTGAAACTGGTCGCTTGAAGAAAATGGAGGTAACAGGTGAGGGGCATGATGTCTATACCTATAAGTATGATCAGAAAGGTCTTCTTACCCATCGTCATCTAAAAGGTGAATTTACAGAAATGGGAGCAGAGGAATCGGAACACTATGAAACCAATATGGATTATGAGTATTCGTCCATTGATGATTGTGGAAATTGGACAAAGCGTACCGGTTATGGGGCAACAGGTAGTGATCCTGCTGTAGAAACAAGAACTCTTGTGTATTATTAAAAATACATTTGTCCTGTTGTCTGTGTTTCAGACGATTAAAAAAGAAAATAATAACTATCCCCCTATGCATAAGCGTAGGGGGAATAAACAATTAAAACTGTTAGCTCTATGAAAAGTATTTTTCGAGTATTATTGGTATTTGTGATGTTAATGATACCAAGCTTGGTAAAGGCACAAGGAGACTTGGCTGCTTTTGATTTAAAGGGAAAGGTTAAGCAATGTATTTGGGTGAACCATAAGGCAGGTTGTATATACAAAGGCTTTTCGCAAGGTGCGAATAAGGAAGTGCTCCTTTTTTCACAGAATGGTCGTTGCTTAAAGTGGAATGGTGCTAATTTCGTAAAGATGGGTGGTAATGCTCTTTATTCAGAGTGTTCCAGAGATACAAAAGGACGTATTATTAGTGGTGAACTTTATACCGCCTATTATACTTCAGGCAGTGGTGAAGACACATTTGCTTATAATACGCAGGGAAAGATTGTAAAGCATACTTATGAAGATGGTGGAATGTTGATAGAAACCACTTTTGCTTATGGTGCGGATGGTAATGTTAGCTCTACAATTTCAAAGATAGAGGACTCTAATACCGAGAAGACTTCTACGATAAAAGTTACTTATACTGTTCAAGCTAAAGACGCTAAAGGTAACTGGACAAAAAGAACTGCAAAAAGAAATAACGGAACCTCTTGGGTAGAAAATAGAACGATTACTTATTATTCTGCAAAGTAATAACATAAATGGTAATGGGACCTAAATTTGTATTATTAACAATTAACCTTAACTTGTATGATTAAAAATATTCGATTATTAATGTTGTTAGTTGCTATAATTATGTTTGCGTCTTGTTCTACTAATAGTGATAGAGAAACTGAATTTACCAATGAAGGTATATTCTGTGATTTGCCAATTAACCTCTTTAACGCTTGTGATAGTATGTATGAAACTTCTGGTAATGTCACCGCCTTTACCCAGTCATTCCCGCTTCAAAAGAGGTTGGAGGTTTTGGATAGAATAAAGGCTAAAAAATTCTGCGTTGATACATATGATGGAGAAAAAACGAAAGATGCTCAAATTCTAAAGATGTCATCAGTGAATCAAGTTTTCTTTCTGGATATGAAGATTCCGTTCGAAGACTTTCCTGAGGATTGTTATTTAGCTTACTATGATGCAGATAATCAAATTGTAGCGTTAGATATGGTATCAATTTCTGATGATGACTCAGAAGAAACTAATGTCTCATATATTATGAATGGTTATCCGAGTGTTCAAGAAGAAAATACTCTTTTAGGGATGAAAGCTTTTTGGCTGGCTTATGACAAAGCGGTAAGGGCAGAAATTATTCACCCAGACTCTATGGTTAGTTTAAGTGGTCAAGTCCAAAGTTACTGTTCTCGAATTTATGAAAAGTTAATAGAGGAGTCTAATAAGGATAGCGGTGATGACGATAGTGATACTGATGGTGTTGAAAAGTCTAAAACACCTGTAAAAGAGGGAGTATTCGGTGATATCCCTGATTTGTTTGAACAGCAAATACGTTTTAATTGCCAACATGAGTTTTATCCACCTCAATTACGAAATGAAGAAATGGATAAGATAGTTACACCTGATAAAGTTCAAAAAGTTAAGGATCAGATTTTGAATAAGCATATTCATACAATAGATGATGATGGAATTACTAATGGCGAAGCTTACATTGGGTCGGTGCAATATGAAAACCATTATTTCTCAGTAGATATATATGTACCTGTAGCTGATGAGAATGTATCTATTAAGGCTGAATTTTGTGATGTTGATGGCAATGTGTTATATACGAGCTATCCTACGATGAAGCCAAGAATGGGAAAAGTTGTCATTAATCGTGGATTCCTTTCACTTGGAGTTTCTGCTAGCTATGAAGAAAATCTTGTCGACGATGCTCGTGAAGTTAAAAAGGTTGCGCAAGTTAGAATTGTGAGACGGAATTCAAGGAGATAAGTAGGTGTTCTCTTGTAAGGCAAACGGTCAAAGTTTGATGAAAAATGCAAAATGTTACGGATATTATTTATAATCTCCGTAACTTTTAACACAAAACATTCTTTATTCTCAACAAGTAGTTGTATCTTTGCACGCAAATAAGAATAACATGAATAGAAAGAGAGTCATTGACACTCTAAAACAGCGAGGTGGATTCATAACCACAGGTGAAGTGAAAAGCCGTGGTGAATATGAGCAGCTTCGCCGTGCAATAGAAGATGGAACGCTTATGCGGCTTCGTAATGGTGTCTATGTGGAAATGTCAGCGTTGGCAAACAATATGATAGATGTGGAACGTATAGTTCCGCATGGGGTGCTTTGCTTGTATAGTGCTTTTGCTCATTATGGACTTTCCACACAAGTGCCTTCCGCTACTTGCATAGCCATTGAAGCCAAGCGAAAGGTGCGTTTGCCAGACTATCCTCCTATTGATCTCTATTATTGGAAAAAGGAGAATTTGGAGTTTGGAATAATCAAAAAGAGTATATCTGGCTATGATGTACTCATTACAGATATGGAGCGAACGGTCTGTGATGCTGTTAAGTACCGAAACAAGATAGGGCTTGATGTGTGCGGTGAGGTGATAGACAACTATCTCAAAAAGGAGAACCGCAATATATCTCTACTCCATGAATACGCACAGAAACTAAGAGTGAAAAATATATTGTCTACATATTTGGAGACAAGACTATGACAAAGAATATAGGAAAGTCCATTAGGATACGTTTGCTGAACCTCGCCAAAGTGGAGAAGCAAGAGTATATGAAAGTGTTGGTTAGATACTTGCATGAACGCTTGTTGTTCCGTATCTCTGCAAGTCCTTACAAGAGCCACTTTCTTCTGAAAGGCAGTTCGCTGTTGTTTGCCTTGGATGGGTTCAAGGCTCGTCCAACCATTGACATTGACCTGTTGGGAGAACGCATCAGCAATGACAGAGATAACCTAAAAGAGGCTTTTCAAAAAGTGTGCGCCATTGAATGTGAGGACGATGGAGTTACATTTGATGCAACTTCACTTGAATTGGAGCCAATAGCCGTTGAAAAGAAATACCCAGGCACTTGTGTAAAAGTGGTGGCACACTTGGATACAATAGTGCAACAAGTGTCAGTTGACATAGGCTTCGGTGATGTGGTAACACCTTATCCTCTATCATTAGACTATCCGTTGTTGTTACCAGATGTTCCTGCTGTAGAACTGTATGCCTATTCATTGGAAACTTTGATAGCAGAGAAGTTTCATGCAATGGTTGACCGTGACGAAAGCAACAGCCGCATGAAAGATTTCTTCGATGTGTATCAGTTATTCACCAACCATGAGATAGACAAGAAACTTCTTGCGGAAGCCATTGTCGGTACGTTTAAGAACAGGAATACACCTTACCGAGAGAACCTTGCCCTTTTCACAGACAAGTTTGCAACGGATGCCACACGCAATATTTGGTGGATAGCATTCTTGAAAAAGATACGTTGGAAAGAGCAGATAGACTTCTCTGTTGTGATGAAATGCATCAAAGAGAACCTACAGGTATATTGGAACAAAGAAACATTAGGATGATAACGAAAGGGTACATTTGATTTTGTCTGCTCTCAACTAAATGGTGTGGGCATAATCCGTTCTAAAAAGATGTAAAGGTATGGTCTCAATATAGAGGCAATGCAAGCCTTTAAAACACATAGCTACTTGAACAGTAATAAAACAAAAAAGCCACACCCTTGTGGATGTGGCTTTGTTTCTTTTGTGCTTGCTTGCAATTACTTGCGGAGGCCGAGGGCCTTGATGATAGCACGATAGCGATTGATGTCGCGATCGTAGAGGTAATTGAGCAATGCACGGCGCTTTCCTACCAGCTGTGTCAAAGAACGTGTGGTAGTATAATCTTTACGGTGCTTCTTAACGTGCTCCGTCAAATGGGCAATACGGTATGAGAACAATGCTATCTGGCTCTCAGCTGAACCAGTATCAGAGTTAGACTTTCCGTACTTACCAAAGATCTCTTCTTTTTTTGCCTTGTCTAAATACATAGCTTTTTTGTAAATAATTAATAATGTTTGCACAAATGCGGATGCAAAGTTACAACTTTTTTCTTATTATGGCAAGAGTATACAATATTTTTTTGTAATTTTGCACCTGATTTATACATTATATACAATGCAAGACATTAGAAACATAGCAGTTATTGCCCATGTCGACCATGGCAAGACAACTCTCGTAGACAAGATGATGCTCGCAGGAAAGCTTTTCCGCGACGGTCAGGATAACAGTGGCGAAGTGCTTGATGCCAACGACCTCGAGCGTGAGAGGGGTATCACAATTCTTTCTAAAAACGTTTCCATCAATTGGAAAGGTACTAAAATTAATATTCTTGATACTCCTGGACACTCTGACTTCGGTGGTGAGGTAGAACGTGTGCTTAACATGGCAGACGGATGCCTTTTGCTCGTCGACGCTTTCGAAGGTCCTATGCCTCAGACCCGCTTCGTGTTGCAGAAAGCTTTGCAGCTTGGATTGAAGCCTATCGTGGTTGTCAACAAGGTAGACAAGCCTAACTGTCGTCCAGAGGAGGTATATGAAATGGTCTTCGACCTCATGTTCTCTCTTAATGCTACAGAAGATCAGCTCGATTTCCCTGTAGTTTATGGTTCAGCTAAAAATGGCTGGATGGCTGAGGAGTGGAATCAGCCTACTGACAATATCGACTATCTTCTCGACAAGATAGTTGAGGTTATCCCTGCCCCTAAGCAGCTTGAGGGTACTCCTCAGATGCTTATCACATCTCTCGACTATAGTAACTACACTGGTCGTATCGCCGTAGGTCGTGTTCATCGTGGTGTACTCAAGGATGGTATGAATGTTACTATCTGCCATCGCGACGGATCTATGGAGAAGACTAAGATTAAGGAACTTCATACCTTCGAGGGTATGGGACATAAGAAGACTGACAGCGTAGAGTCTGGCGATATTTGTGCTGTTATCGGTTTGGAGAAGTTTGAGATTGGTGACACCATCTGCGACTACGACAATCCTGAAGCATTGCCTCCTATCGCTATCGATGAGCCTACCATGAGCATGCTCTTCACTATCAACGACAGTCCATTCTTCGGTAAGGAGGGTAAATATTGTACTTCACGCCACATCCAGGAGCGTTTGGACAAGGAGTTGGAGAAGAATCTTGCGCTTCGCGTTCGTCCTTTCGAGGATTGTACTGATAAGTGGATTGTTAGCGGACGTGGTGTGCTCCACCTCTCTGTGCTTATCGAGACTATGCGTCGTGAGGGCTATGAGCTTCAGGTTGGTCAGCCACAGGTTATTTACAAGACTATCGATGGTGTTAAGTGTGAGCCTATTGAGGAACTCACAATCAATGTGCCTGAGGAGTTTGCAAGCAAGATGATTGATATGGTGACACGCCGTAAGGGTGAGATGACATCTATGGAAAGCCAGGCTGACCGTGTGAACATTGAGTTCGAGATTCCTTCACGTGGTATCATCGGTTTGCGTACTAATGTGCTTACTGCTTCACAGGGTGAGGCTATCATGGCACACCGTTTCAAAGACTATCAGCCTTACAAGGGTGAGATTCAGCGTCGTACCAATGGTTCGATGATAGCTCTCGAAACCGGTACATCATATGCTTATGCTATCGACAAGCTTCAGGACCGTGGTAAGTTCTTCATCGATCCAGGTGATGAGGTTTATGCTGGCGAGGTAGTGGGCGAGCATGTTCACGAAAACGACCTTGTAATCAACGTTACTAAGGCTAAGCAGCTTACCAACGTTCGTGCTTCTGGTTCTGACGAGAAGGCACGCGTTATACCTAAGACTGTGATGAGTCTTGAGGAATGTCTTGAGTATATCAAGGGCGACGAGCTCGTAGAGGTTACTCCAAAGAGCATGCGTATGCGCAAGATTATTCTCGATCACCTCGAGCGTAAGAGAGCAAACAAGGAATAATTCCTATACATAAGGAGGAAGTTAAATAGAACTTCCTCCTTTTTTATATATACATATTTATATATATATACCTTATATTATATATACATATTTATATATACTAACAATTTTGAGTTCTCACTATCTCTAACTCCCCTAAATAAAAACATCTGTATTATGGCTTTGTGGAGATTCTTTCGTAGATTTGCGTTGCCTTGCTCACTTGTGTTAGGAGCTGTAGGCTATTTTGTGTTTGCTAATGTTCCCTTTCTCGAGCCTATAGGTGATGCTGTAGGTCCACATCTTATATCTCTCATGCCGATAGTGCTATTTGCTTTACTCTATGTAACCTTCTGTAAGATAGAGATTAAGGAAATGCGCCCTCAAAAATGGCATTTTATCCTCCAAATTATTCGCACATCTTTAGCAGCTTCTATGGTTGTTGCCATCTATCTTTTTGGAACATCATACAATGTTAAGCTTGTGCTTGAGGCTGCTTTTATTTGCTTTATCTGTCCTACAGCAGCTGCCGTGGCTGTGGTGACAGAAAAACTTGGTGGAAGCATTGGGTCGCTTACCACATATACAGTTATCGCCAACATCTTTACCATGGTTATCATTCCGTTGTTTTTCCCTATGGTAGAGAAAGGTGCCAACGTCACATTCTTATATATGAGCATGATGGTGTTTCGCAACGTAACCACGGTGCTTGTAGTTCCATTGCTCTTGGCTTTGCTCAGCCGTAAGTTCTTACCTCGCTTTGTCGATAAGGTAAAGAGCATAAAGGATTTAGGATTTTATATGTGGTGTTTTAACCTCACTATCCTTATGGGCGAGACTGTTCGCAACATCATCCATGCTCAAGTTTCTGGCTATATCTTGGTTCTTTTGCTTATAGTTCCTTTGATAGTATGCCTTGTCCAATTTGCTATTGGCAAAGCCGTTGGTCGCCATTATGGTGCAAGCATTAGTGCTGGTCAAGCCCTGGGACAAAAGAACACTATAGTAGCCATCTGGCTAACCCTAACCTTTCTCAACCCACTTGCAGCCGTTGCTCCCGGAGCCTATGTCGTTTGGCAAAACCTCGTCAATGGTTGGCAACTATGGTATAAAGAGAAGTATGGTAAGCTGAAGTGGTAAGACTTTGAAATGAAATCTCCCCCATTCTTTCAACGAGGAAAGAATGGGGGAGTATTTTATATATATAAGATAATGTCTAATTAAAATGATTAGATGTTATCTGGATTAGTCCAATACGATTGGCTTGTACTTTGGTACGAGAGTCTTCATTACTGTCCAACCAATGAGGTAAGCAACGGCACAGATGCAGAAGATGATCATGTAGCCTGCAGGCTTACCTTCGAAGCCCATGAAAGTGAAGGCTTCACCCTGGGTTTCTGCATAGGTGAACAAAGCACCAGAACCCTTGTTGATGAGGAACGAGCCTATACCACCTGCCATAGAACCGATACCTGTGATGGTAGCGATAGCTGACTTAGGGAACATATCGCCTGTGGTAGAGAAGATGTTTGCAGACCAAGCCTGGTGTCCTGCGCCTACAAAGCCGATGATGATAGCTGGCCACCATGCGCTATACTGTCCCAATGGCTGTGCAAAGAGAGCAAGCATAGGGAAGAAGGCGAAGATCAACATGGCGAGCATACGGCCCTGATAAGGGTTCATACCCTTCTGCTCAACGAAGAGCTTTGGAAGATAGCCACCGAACATTGACAATACTGTTACGATAGCATAAAGGGTGAAGATAAGTGCGATACCCATAGAAGAGTCTGAGGTGTAGCCATACTGATCTGAGAAATAAGCTGGAGCCCAGAACAAGAAGAACCACCATACACCATCGGTCATAAACTTACCGAATACAAACGACCATGTCTGACGATATTTGAAAGCCTGAAGGATGCTCATCTGCTTTTCTTCAGCCTCTTCTTTCTTCTCTGCCTCAGTCTCGTTTGCCTCGTCCTGGTTTACATAGTTGAGCTCAGCCTCGTTTACATGCTTTGACTGAGCAGGCTTGTCGTAAACGTATATCCAGATACCTGCCCAAATAAAGCCAAGGGCACCAATGATGATGAATGCCATTTCCCAACCCACAGCCTTAGCGATGAGAGGAATAGTAGCAGGAGCAGCAAGAGCACCTACGCTGGCACCAGAGTTGAAAATAGATGTAGCGAAAGCACGGTCTTTCTTTGGGAAATATTCTGCTGTAACCTTTATAGCTGCAGGGAAGTTACCTGCCTCACCAAGTGCGAGGACGCAACGGCAGAACAAGAAAGCATACATGCTGACTGTAGAAATCACGAGGACTGCATCGCCTGTAGCACCAATGAGTGCTTCTTTTGATGAGAAGTCGCCACCCATCCATCCTTCGGTGAAGATGCCGCAGAATGCATGCAATACAGCACCGAGCGACCAAACGAGGATAGCCCAAAGATAACCCTTCTTTGTGCCCATCCAGTCTACGAACTTTCCTGCGACAAGGTTGGCTACTGCATAGAGCAAAGAGAATACAGCGGTGATATTACCATAGATTTCATCGTTCCAATGAAATTCTGGAGAGATGAAGTCTTTCCATGTAAGAGAGAGAACCTGGCGGTCCATGTAGTTGACGGTGGTTGCAAAGAAAAGCATTGCACACATTACCCAACGCCAGTTTGTCATTTTTGTTGTTTGTAGCTTTGACATTGTTGTTTTGTAGATTAGGTTTATGGGTGGGGGAGCGATGCAGACGAGCTACATCACTCCTAACCCCAAATTATGTTTGTTTTATATTATTTCAAATCAGGAATCTTGATTACCTGCATATCGTTGTAGATAAGGTTCTCGCCAGCCATACCCCAGATAAAGGTATAGTTGCTTGTACCTGCGGCGCAATGGATAGACCACTCGGGAGCGATAACAGCCTGCTCGTTGTTGAGCCATACTGGACGTGTCTCCTGTGGCTCGCCCATCATGTGAAGAATTTTCTGTCCCTGTGGTACATTATAATAAATGTATGTCTCCATACGGCGAGTGTGGGTGTGAGCAGGCATTGTGTTCCATACAGAACCTTCCTTAAGCTCGGTGATACCCATCTGAAGCTGACATGTTCTAACTCCTGCAACACCATCGATAATCATCTGGTGGATAACACGGTCGTTGCTCTCTTTCAAAGAACCAGCCTTGATATTGTTAGCTTCCTTAAGAGTAACCTTCTTTGTAGGGAATGACTGATGAGCGCATGCGCTGTTCATATAGAACTTAGCAGGATTAGCAGGATCTTTGCTTGTGAGAACAATCTCCTTGTTGTTCTTCTCGTCAGCACGACCTACGTAGAGAGCCTCCTGGAAGTCGAGGTCATAGCTCTTGCCGTCAACAGTTACAGTACCCTTACCACCGATGTTGATGATACCGAGCTCACGGTTGTCGAGCAAACGCTTCTTGTCTGTAGGCTTATCTGTGTAGAGGCAAGCCAATGATGTGAGCTTGATAGGAGCTGTTGTAGGCTCTGCACCACCGATGAGGAAACGGTCGAACATAGTGTATGTCCAGTTTACTTCGCCTGGAGCAAATATCTTTTCGATAGCAAACTCCTTGCGCAAGCGGTCTGTTGTGTAGTGCTTTGCATCTTGTGGGTTGCTGGCATAGCGCACGTTGTAGTTGGTATATGCGTTTTCTGCCTTTACTTCGTAAGCGCTGTTTTCACAGCATTGTGCTGAAGCCATGAAGGCTGCGAGACACATTGTTGTTGTAATAAAAAGCTTTTTCATATTTCGTTTATTATATTATTATCGTTAATAAATAATGTTGATTTTAGTTTGCACCTTTCTCTTCCTTGCAGATCTTGCGATTATTGTAAATCATCAATGCCAATGTGAAAAGTGTGAGGATTGCAGGACCGATGTAAGGGATATAGCATGTGAGCTTATAGATAACCCATCCAAACAATGATGATGCAAAGTCGAGAGCTCCACCAGAGAATCCGTCAGGAATATGTGCTGCCTTATCGCCTGTAGCTGCAAATACATAGTTGGCAGCCATTGTGAAGTCAGGAGCCATATCGGTAACGAAATAAAGACCGATAACGAGGGCTATAAGACCGATAATGATTGTCTTTACCACATTACCCTTGGTGAATGGCAATATCATTGGGAAGAGGTAGAACATACCTGCAAGTGATGCCAATGGCAAGAACTGGTTGCCTGGCAAGAATACTGCAATAGCAAGGATTACTGGTATAAGGATGATAGAAGATACCAAGGTGGTAGGATGACCGATAACCAAAGCAGGACTCATACCGATGTGTACCTTCTTACCATTGAACTTGCTCTTTACCAACTCCTGAGTCTTTTCAGAGATAGGCTTCAAACCTTCGATGAAGAGCGAGGTGATACGAGGAATCAACTCCATAACGGCACCCATGGTAACACCGAGGAAGAGAATCTTCT
Organism: Prevotella sp. CAG:1092; assembly: GCA_000436915.1. GTDB lineage: Bacteria > Bacteroidota > Bacteroidia > Bacteroidales > Bacteroidaceae > Prevotella. The sequence goes on from HF994184.1 coordinate 13,275, forward strand.
TGATATCGAGTTCTGCAGCCCAACCAATCAAGGCACCTACGATAACTCCCAATACCAATGGTTCGCCCAATACACCAAACTTCTTCTTCAAGCCTTCGGCATCGATGTCGAGCTTAGAGAAACCTGGGATAAGGTCGAAGAGTTTGTTGAAGCATATAGCGAAAGGAGTGAAGCTCTGGCAGAAAGGCTGTGGAATAGAAATACCATCAAGGTCGTAGTATTTCTGGAATTTCTCTGCTGTGAGGTCGGCAAACACCAAAGTGATGATGTAGCAGATGATGGCTGCGAAATAGCCCCATGCAAGACTCTCGCCCATTACAAAGTAGGCAACAGCACCAATAAATGCAAAGTGCCAATAGTTCCAGAGGTCGATGTTGACAGTACGTGTGGTCTTAGTCAACAACATTAATAGGTTTACACCCAAACAAATAGGGATAATCAAAGCGCCTACTGCTGTGTTGTAGGCTACGGCAGC
>HF994184.1:13774-54238 GCA_000436915.1 Prevotella sp. CAG:1092
AGCAGCTGCTGGCCATCCCATGTCGAAAACGTTTAGTTGTAGATGATAGATGTCGGAAATAGCTTTCAATGGGTCGTTGAAGTTTGTTGTCAGCAATGCTGTAACTACACCCAAGCCTACAAAGCCCACGCCTACGAAGAGCCCAGACTTCAATGCTTTTCCGAATTTCATACCAATGCACAAGCCTATGACTGTAAAGATGATAGGCATCATCACGCTTGCGCCAAGGCTGATAATGTAGCTAAATACTTGTTCCATTTTTTTGTTATTATTGTTTTTGATATTTCTGGTAGACCATAGTATATTACGTCTTGTAGTTTGTATCAAGACGTATAATAATAGATAGTGGTGCAAAGATACAAAATAATTTTTATATCCTTGCACCATTTTCTTAATTAATATGTATGGTAACATTACTTAATGTTGCTCATACCACCTATTGTTAGTCTTGGAAGTAAATTCTCTTTACTCGGTTGCTTATTCCTGTAAGAACTTCGTATGGAATGGTGTCCAAAACATCCGACAGAACGGTTACTGGCAGATGGTCGCCAAATATCTCTACTGTGTCGCCTTCTTTGCAGTCTATACCTGTTACATCAATCATGGCAACGTCCATACAGATATTGCCCACATATTCTGCTTTCTTGCCATTTACCAAGCAATAGCAATGGCGATTGCCAAGATGACGGTTCAGACCATCTGCATATCCTATAGGAATTGCAGCTATCACAGAGTCGTGCTGTAGAGTGCCCTTACGGCTATAGCCAACGGTATCTGTTGCAGGCACGTTGCGTATTTGCAGGATGGTTGTCTTTAGCGAACTAACATTGTTGATAATCTGATTGTTGCGTGGGTTTATACCATAGAGACCTAAGCCCAATCGGCACATATCCATCTGACGCTCAGGGAAATGCTCGATGCCTGCAGAGTTGTCCATATGGCGCAATATCTTGTGGCTGAAAGCTGCCTGCAACTTCTTGCTACCCTCATCAAAGAGAGCAAACTGCTGAGCTGAGAAGTCATCGAAGTTGTCGCTATCTGAACCTACGAAATGTGAGAATACAGAACGAGGAATGATAGAGTTTTGACGACGCAAACGGTCGATGAGCTTATCGATATCTTTCTTAGGGTCGAAGCCAAGGCGATGCATGCCTGTATCGAGCTTGATGTGAACAGGATAGCCTGTGATTCCTTCTTTTTCAGCCGCCTTTATCAAAGCATCGAGCAGACGGAAGTTGTAAACCTCTGGTTCAAGATCATAGTCAAACATAGTCTTAAAGGCTGTCATCTCTGGGTTCATCACCATGATGTTGCTTGTGATACCATTACGTCTGAGAGTAGCACCCTCGTCGGCAACAGCCACAGCGAGATAGTCTACGCGATGGTCTTGTAGGGTTTTTGCTATCTCCACGCTCCCTGCACCATAAGCGTCAGCCTTTATCATGCACACCAATTTTGTCTTTGGTTTTAGGAATGAGCGATACCAGTTGAGATTGTCGACAATGGCGTTGAGGTTTACTTCCAATATCGTCTCATGTACCTTATGCACAAGGAGTTCTGTTATCTGGTCGAAGCCAAACTGACGTGCGCCCTTTAGCAATATAACCTCATCTCTCAGAGAGTGGAATACCTTGCTATGTATGAATTCTTCTACCGATTCAAAGAAATACTTTTCTGATATCTGTATCATGTCGCCATTCTCCATGATGGCAGGACCGATACCAATGAATTTCACAACTCCACGTTTGCGAGCCAAGTCGCCAACCTCTTTATATAGTGCATTTGGCTCCATGCCACTCTGGAACATATCGCTCAGAATAAGAGTGCGACGACGTCCTTTATGGTCGGGACGACGATTCATGAAGTCGAGAGCTATATCGAGGGAGTTGATATCTGAATTATAAGAGTCGTTGATAAGAGTACATCCGTGGTTGCCTTCCTTAACCTCCAATCGCATAGCAACAGGTTCCAATGCCTTCATGCCTTCAGCAATCTCGGCTGCAGAGAGTCCTAACTTCAATGCTATAGTAGCGCAGATTATAGAGTTTACTACCGAAGCATCATCGATGAAAGGCAAGGTATACTTATTCTGCTCGCCACCCTTATAGCTATACGAGATAGTTGTAGAATTCTCGTCTTTAGCAATCTCAGCAACATACATAGCGGCCTTCTTGTTCTCTGTCGACCATGCCAAGCGTTCGCCTGTGCAGTCGGCAGAAGTATCAACAGCATTTGCTATTAGTTTGTCGTCGAGATTATATACAATAGTCTCAGCATCATGGAAGAGTATGAGTTTTTCGCGACATTTCTCTTCCATAGTAGAGAAATTCTCTTGGTGAGCATTGCCCACGTTGGTTAGTACAGCTATAGTAGGCTGGATGATATCGCGAAGCGCAAGCATTTCGCCTGGCTGACTGATACCAGCTTCGAAAATTCCCACCTGGGTGCTTGGTTCCAAGAGCCATACACTAAGAGGTACACCAATCTGTGAGTTGTAGCTGCGAGGAGAGCGAGTAACGTATTTCTTCTGCGACAACAGCTGATAGAGCCACTCCTTTACCATGGTCTTACCATTGCTACCTGTAATGCCGACAATAGGAATGTTGAACTCGTCACGATGGCGCTCAGCCAAACGTTGCAAAGCCTCAAGGGTGTTTACAACCTTCAGGAAGTTCGCCTCAGGATAATCTGACGCCCAACCCATAGGAACCTCTGATACCACGAAGTTGCGTACTCCGCGACGGTAAAGTTCTGGAATATAGTTGTGACCATCGTTGCGGTCAGACTTCAAAGCAAAAAACAATGTTTCCTCAGGGAAACACAACGATCTGCTGTCAGTAAGAATAAAACCTATGCTGGCATCAGAATCTCCATAGCGACGCGCACCTATCAGTGTGGTTAGCTTCTCGATAGTGTAATTCATATACGTCTTTGTATTTTAATTCTGCATGCAAATTTACGCATTTTATCTGATATGAGCATTAATAATCTCTATTTTTGTTGATTATGAATTCAAGCAATAAATCATAAATTGTAATATTTAACTATTCAATCTATATGATTAATTCATTTTTTTGTATATTTGCAAAAAGATGGAACAATATCGTGTCAGTAAGGTTTGGGTAGACGATACTCATATATGGGTTGAAACTACAAATGGATGGAAGGCGGGTTATCCTTTCAGCCAATGGCATCAGCTTGCACATGCTTCTCAAGAACAACGACAGAAGTTCTTCTTGAGTAGATATGGCATTCATTGGCCTGAACTTGATGAAGATTTAAATTTCTATGGAATGTTTGCCGATGCAGGTTTTTGCAAACATGGCATTAATGATGATGTGGTGTATTATCAAGCTTGATTAATTCAATAAAAACATTCTTCAATATAGTAAAAATCAATCAATCAATGGAATAACCGCATACATCCTCATCATTGTCTGACTGAGAATGTATGCGGTTGCGAGAACTTTCAACTTGCTATAGGGATATATGCTTTTATGGCATCTATAAAAGCTACCAATAAATAGCTAATTAAATTACTCTTTCGTTCAACAGCTGTTGAATGGTCAATGATAGTATTATAAATGGCAAAGTATATTGTATTCTACGACCGTTCAACAGCTGTTGAACGAAAGAGAAGGTTAATTGCGTAATTTAATACAATAGTTTTGGAGGAGGAATGAAATTATATTATTCAACTATCGCAAGTGTTTCGATAGTTGAATAGGATGTAATGAAAACAAAAAGCCTTGCTTGCAAACGTGGCAAGCAAGGCTTTTCGATGTGGGGATAAGAAATTAATCTATTCTAAACCAGTCGATGTCTAATAGACCAGCATCAGATTTTGTATTGTTGTCGATGGCAACCATACCAACTTTTGCTCCTACCCATTTGCCTTCGCGCATGGTGAAGGTGTTGCCAACAGACTTAAATGATTTGCCGTTGAGGCTATAGGCAAACGAAGCCTTACCGCCTTCGACGTTCATTCTTAGATAGATGTCCATGTAAATAGCAGGATGGTAGTCAATCTTATCGCGGTCGGTAGGTTTGAAAGTTGCCAATACCTGCTTAGTTTCTTTCTCGCCCTTGTCTGCTTTGTTGCATGTGCGCTGCTGGAGTTGGAAGCTATCGCCTACACGCTCTACAACCAAACAGCTATAGCCACGTCCCATCATTATCAATCCACCAAATTGATTCTCTACCTTTGCTGCAAGGCGAAGCTTAGCTGTGGCACAGAACTTGTCGGCAGGAGTCTTCTGCAAAAGCATGCTTGGAACATCCCATAGGTTCTTGACGGCAGAATGGTGATGGGTGAACATACGGAACACGCCATTAGCAGTAGGCATACCATAGTATTGCTTGTAGTCGCCCTGCCATTGCCATTGCAAACCAAGCTTTGGAGCATTAAACTCATCGCTTTCTTGTGGGTTCACGATAGTTGTCGATGTAGACTTTGGCTTACGATAAGTAGTTACAGGTTCACCCTTCTTGCCCATTATAGGCCAGCCCGAAGACCAGTCTACAGGTTGCAACCATACCACTCTGCCATATACACCCTTGTCTTGGAAGTGGAGGAACCAGTCTTCACCATATTGTGTGTGCACCCATCCTCCTTGGTGAGGACCATTAACCTTTGTCTTGCCTTGAGCCAATACCGTTTTCGACTCATAAGGTCCATAAGGACTCTTTGAGCGCATAGCCAATTGCCAACCTTGCTCTACACCACCTGCAGGACACATTATCCAATAATATCCGTCACGCTTGTAGAACTTAGGACCCTCGGTAGTATAATCTTTGTTGCCACCATCGAAGACGAGGACAGGATTGCTTATGGCCTTGGTTCCATCGGCAGAAAGTTCGCGAACAGTAAGCACAGAGTTGAAACCGCAACGGCTGTTTGCCCAACCATTAACGAGATAGCAACGGCCATCGTCATCCCATAGTGGAGAGGTGTCTATCATGCCCTTGCCTGCTATTACGCAAACCGGCTCATCCCATGTGCCACGAGGGTCTTTGGTCTTTACCATATACACTCCGCGGTCTGGGTCACCCCAATAGATGTAGAACTCGCCATTGTGGTAACGAATACATGGAGCCCACACGCCATTGCCATGCTCAGGCACTTCTTTGTCGGGAAATTGGCTTTGCAGCGCATGACCAATAATCTCCCAGTTCACAAGGTCGCGAGAGTGGAGGATAGGTAAGCCTGGCATATGAGCAAACGAGCTGGAGGTAAGATAGTAATCCTCGCCAACAACACATACGTCAGGGTCACTATAGTCGGCATTTATTACAGGGTTTGTATAAGTGCCATCACCATTGTCGGGCGACCAGACTTTAGAAACATATTGTGCTGATGCTACGAGAGGTAGCATCAGCGCAAGTGAAGCAAATAGTCTTTTCATACTATTATTTGCAACGCAAAGCTAAGATTGTTTCATACAATTCCTGCTTACCACTTGTAGTCTTTGGTTCGCCATTAGCCTTGGCATAGTCAACAAGAGCTTCGAGAGTCATCTTGCCATCCTCATAATCCTTACCGAAGCCGAAGTCGAAGCTTGAGTAGCGAGCCTCCTTCATCTTTGGCAATTCGCTATTCTCAATGATGTCGGCAGCATTGAGCAATGCACGAGCCATAGCATCCATACCGCTGATATGAGCGATAAAGATATCATCAGGGTCGGTAGAATTGCGACGAAGCTTAGCATCGAAGTTGCTACCGCCATTGCCAAGACCACCATTGCGGATAATCTCCATCATGGCCTGAGTAAGTTCGAAGTTGTCGATAGGGAACTGGTCGGTATCCCAGCCATTCTGTGCATCACCACGGTTGGCATCGATAGAGCCAAGCATACCATTGTCGACAGCTACTGCCAACTCATGCTCGAAGGTGTGACCAGCGAGAGTAGCATGGTTTACCTCGATATTCACCTTGAAGTCTTTATCCAAGCCATGAGCTTTGATGAAGCCAACTACAGTTTCTGTGTCTACATCATACTGATGCTTAGTAGGCTCCATTGGTTTAGGCTCGATGAGGAATGTGCCTGTGAAACCTTTGCTGCGAGCATAGTCGCGAGCCAAGGTAAGCATAGTTGCGAGATGCTCCTTCTCACGCTTTTGGTCGGTATTTAGCAGGCTCATATAGCCTTCGCGTCCACCCCAGAATACATAGTTGCTACCGCCAAGCTTAATGGTTGCATCAATAGCATTCTTAATCTGAACAGCAGCACGAGCAACAACATCAAAATCAGGATTTGTGGCAGCACCATTCATATAGCGCTCATGACCAAACACATTGGCTGTACCCCAAAGTAGATGCTTGTCAGGATGCTGTGCAAGCTTCTCTTTCAGATAGTCTGTGATAGCCTGCATGCGCTGCTCATATTCTTCAATAGTCTTGCCCTCTTCGATAAGGTCTACATCATGGAAGCAGAAATAGTTGATGCCCAATTTCTCCATAATCTCGAAACCTGCATCAGCCTTGTCTTTAGCACGCTGCAAAGCATCTTCTGCTTTGTCCCATTCATAGTGGCGAGTTTGACCACCAAACTGGTCGCCTGATGCCTGACCAAGTGTGTGCCACCAAGCCATAGCGAATTTCAACCAATCCTTCATCTTCTTTCCCATAACTACTCTTTCAGCATCGTAGTAGTGGAAAGCCATAGGGTTCATACTCTCTGTTCCTTCAAAAGGAATCTTACCGATTTGTGGAAAATACTCTTTCATAGGTTTTAATTGTTTTTTGTCTATACCTTATTATATATATAAGGCACAGGCTTAGATTAATTTTTATTTGTTATTTAGAAGTTCTTGCCAACGAGCGTAGGCTTCAAGATATGCTTGAGCCTTGCTGTTGTCGGGAATGATAATTGCTTTGCGTTCAAGCGATGCGAAGGCTTCGTCGTGGTTGGCATAGATACCACAACCTATGCCGGCACCTTTAGCAGCGCCAACGCTACCATCAGTATCGTAGAGTTCGATGGTGGCGCCACTTGTAGTAGCCAAAGCCTCGCGGAATATAGGACTTAGGAACATGTTGGTATTGCCTGCATGTATCTTGTGGATGTCCATACCCATATTGCGCATTATCTCCATACCATGGCAGAATGAGAAAACGATACCTTCTTGTGCAGCACGCAAGATATGAGCACGATTATGATTATTGAAGTTTAAGCCATGGATGCTACAACCAATTTCTTTATTTTCGAGCATACGCTCTGCACCATTACCGAAAGGCAGGATACTTATGCCATCGCTACCCACAGGAGCTGTTGCAGCAAGGTCGTTCATCTCTGCATAGGTAAGGTCGGGAGCAATGTTTCTGTGTGCCCAAGCATTAAGGATGCCTGTACCGTTGATACACAATAATACTCCAAGACGGTCTTGCCGGGAGGTATAGTTGACATGAGAAAAGGTGTTTACACGACTCTTTTTGTCGTAAGCCACATCGCCAAGCACACCATATACCACTCCGCTTGTTCCTGCAGTAGAAGCTATTTCGCCAGGATTGAAAACATTGAGCGATAGGGCATTGTTTGGTTGGTCGCCAGCACGATAAGAGATAGGAGTGCCTTCGGCAAGTCCTGTCTCAAGAGCTGCATTGCGTGATACCTTAGATTGTATAGAGAATGTAGGAACGATATCAGCTATGATATCCTTAGAAAAACCATAGTATGAAAGTAGGAAGTTGGCAGTAGTACGATTCTTGAAATCCCACATCATGCCTTCCGACAATCCGCTTACGGTAGTGTTGATGGTGTCGCTAAGCATCATGGCGATATAGTCGCCAGGCAACATCACCTTATATATATGTTCGAAAACCTCAGGCTCGTTGTCCTTTACCCATGCCAATTTTGCTGCAGTAAAGTTGCCGGGAGAATTAAGAAGATGAGATAAGCATTGCTCTTCGCCAATCTCGCTAAAAGCACGTTGACCATAAGGTACTGCACGCGAATCGCACCAGATGATGGAATCGCGCAACACATTGTGGTCTTTATCAACGCATACCAAACCGTGCATTTGGTATGATATTCCTATTGCTGCTATGTCGGAGCCCATGATATTTGCAGCCGACATGGTGTCGGCAATGGCAAGTTTGGCATTCTCCCACCACATGGATGGTGCCTGTTCTGCCCATCCTGTCTTTAAGGCTTTGATAGGAGCCTCTTGTTTAGGATAGAAAGCTGAAGCAACACAACGACCAGATGCAACCTCTACTATTGAAGCTTTGACAGACGAACTGCCTACATCGAGTCCTAATAGATAGGTTTTGCTCATATTATTTGATGTTAGTTTTTAGTAAAACGATTAGCATTGCAGAAATGCTGAAGTAGGTGGATTGTTTTAAAAATAGTTGTTATATCAAGAATTGGCAAAGATGCCAAATTCTTCAGGTATTAGTGGAAGTAGTGGATATTGAAGCCTTAGCTTGGCGATGTTTTCCTTTGTCTTGTTGGCAAAGGCTATATATTCTGCTCCATTGGGATTGAAAGGTCTATGCCTTATAGCCTCTTTTAGAGGTCGCCAGCTCTCGATGAAGTCTTTGGCTGCATTGCTGAGATATGTTTCTTGCAGTCGTTGCCAAATATATTCCACAGTTTGGTCGGTAGGGTGGAGCATGTCTTCGCGATAGAAACGATAGTCGCGAAGCTCATCGTTTACAATCTCGTAGGCTGGGAAATAAGTGCAGTTGACATTTGCTTTAACTAACTTATCAGCAGCCAACTGCAGGGTGGCTTTAGATAGCTGACTACCATGATAGCCATATTTAGCATAGCGGATAGGACTAACCGTTACTACCACCTGTACATCCTTATTGCGTGAGTATAGTATGTCTACAGCCTTTTGCAAATACTCAGCACATTCGTCGACAGTAAGTTCTTCTTCATGGAACAAACGGGCAGGACGCTTACGACAGTTGTCAACAATTTCACCAGTTTCTTTGAGTATGTACACATGGTTGGTGCCAAGCGTAAGGAATGCTACCCTTGGAGCATCCTCGATACTTTGGATAGTATGAAGGATGCTCGCAGGGTTATACATTACTCCCAAAGGATTTACCGTGGCGAGAAACATCTCGTCGACGAAGCGTTTGCCTATGTTGTCGGCAAAGCACGAACCTACGAAGAGCATCTTCTCTTGAGGTTCGATGGTAAACTCTGGGGTTGGTATGTCAACTATAGTTCTAAATTCCATGATATTGTTTTATGTAATGAAGCTTTAGCTTCTGCTTACTTGTAGACCAGTCTTGCTGAGGCTCATGCCTACAAAGCGTGCATTGCCGTTAGGACGGTTGGCGTTGAGGATAACCTTAATCCTTGCAGCAGCCTCTGGGTCTTTGGCTACCATAAATAAGTAGCCACCACCACCAGCACCAGGAAGCTTATAGCCTAAGCAAAGGTCGTCGATGAGGTCAGTAAGTTTCTTAACCTCCAAAGGATTTGTTCCTGCATCGATAGCTTGGTTTTGTAGCCAAGTCTTGCCAACGAGTTTACCCATCTCCTTGAAGTCGTTGCGCTGAATAGCTTCATACATCTGCAAAGAGTGAGCCTTCATTTCGCGGAGCAATGCCACCTGGTCGTGGTCGTTGAGGAACATTTTTTGCACAATCTCTGCAAGAATGGTCTTTGCTGTGCGTGTGATACCTGTATAATATAATAGGTGGCAAGCCTGATATTCAGGTTGGGTGTAGAGGTCGGTAGGCAACCAATGAACGATAGGCTGCTGTTCGAATCCCTTGCAGGTTTGCAGAAGTTTCACTCCTTGCAACACTCCGCCAAACTGATCTTGCCATCCACCACCTGTGGTTAGCAACTGCTCCAATACAAGTGTCTTGTGGCAAATCTCGTTTTTATCCCAGCCAAGTGAAAGGAAGTCGTTGATGGTTCCTAATACCGTTGCTGCAAGCACGCTACTGGTACCAAGTCCGCTTCCTGCAGGTATAGCCGAGAGTAATGTTATCTCTATACCACAACCAAAAGCCATGAGCTGTGACTTTAGGTCAGGATATTTCTCTTGCGAATATTGTGGTAAGAAGCCTGCTAATGCCAATGCCGCCTTAGGTATAGAGAAAGGACTACCCACGCGCTTGAAGTCAGCAAGCTGTTCGTAGGTTTCTACAATCTCTGATGCTCCGAGGTCGATACTCTTTAATACTACATGATGCTCACGGCATGGCTTAACGTAGGTTTGAATAGGTTGTTGACCATTTAGCTCTATGGCAAGGTTTACCACACTTCCGCCTTCCATGAGGCAGAAAGGAGGTGTGTCTGTCCATCCGCCTGCGATATCTATTCTAACAGGAGAACGTCCCCATACAATTTGGTCGGTAGCAACCTTATTAGACATAGAAGATAGAGTAGGCATGTTGATGCCATTGGCATTTGAAGTCTTCACGATGCCTTCTCTAAGCAGACCGAAAGCCTTGTCGTTGTCGCCACGGAACATGGCGTCTTTCATTCTTGTGAGCAAAGGTGCAGTGTCTGGTAGAGGTTTTGGCATAGCTATGCCATTAGCCTTAAACTCCTTAGCAGCATCGTTGAGGTCGAGCTGATAGAACACGCTATGCTCATAGTTGTCGGCAAGGGCTGACCAGTTGTGCTTTCTGAACTCTCTTCTTTGTTCAAATAGACGACGTAGATTGGCAGTAGCAGATATCTGCTCAGCACTAATCTTTTGTGCTTTCTCGAATATTGCCTTGCCTTTACCTTTGTCTTCGCCTTCAGTCTCTTGATTGAGCATGTATCTCAACACAAGTCCTGCTTCATCAATATTGTCGACAATAGGGAATTGAGGTCTTTGCTGTTCTTCGCCAGCAAAACGGTCGTTGAAACCATAAGGACGAACAACATATTGTGTTTCGCCCATAGGAACGATGTCAATACATTGACCAGGGGCGAGAGTGATATTCCAGTTGTTCTTAGGTACACCAGTAATGATATTCTTCTGGCTGATGTTCCATCCCTCAGAGATATACGAATTCTCTATCCATACCTCTTCGTTGCTACTATCTACAGCCTTCTTTGTGATGCTGTTTTGTATGAAGATGCAAGGATGAGGCTTGCGCGAATGGTGCATTATCAGTCGCTGGTCGTTGACCAAGTTCTGTATTGCGAGAGTAGAAGACAGAAGTTCGTGAGATGTTCCGAAATGATAGAACTCGCCACCAGACAATGGTAATATTGCCACTTTAAGTTCCTTCACAGCCTCGTCGTTGAGTGTAGGCTCTGTTCCCATAGCTCCACCAAACTCGCTATACAAGTCGTATTCTCCCTTATGGCTCATCAACACCTTCACAGCCTTGTCGCTCAATAGCCATATACCAATGTCGGTAAGGTAATAATGATCTTTCTGAATGGTGCCGAGTGTAGCTGGTGACGGTTTCTGAAGCATACACTTCAATACCGAAGGAGTATCGCATGACGATACAAATACACCATGATTTTTGGCAATCTCAGGTCCAAGCCACAAACCATAGCAAATCACATCAGCCTCAGGGATAGGCTGAAGAGGTTGGGTGGTTCGTATCAGCACATCGCCACTAACAATCATTGTATGCAGACTGCTTGGTGCTGCATCCATAATCTTTTTGTAGAGTGGAATCTGTAGCGATAGCAAGTCTTGCGACAAGCGCTGTCCACGTTCCCATCTGAATACAGGAACAGGGGTGAGTACCTTGCCCGATGGCGCATAGGCAGGAAGTCGACGACTCTGACCACCAGCATGAAGCAGCAAGCGCTTCTCTGAAGATAACCATTCATCGAATGTCTTCTGATTATTGGCATCAGAATGTGCCATCTCGTTTTCGTAAGCCTGAGTTAGCAACCATGTTGTACCACCACCAGAACCAAGCTTGTGGTCTATGGGGTCGTTGGTGCAAAACCATTCCGACTTAGGATAGCCTGTTATATCGTGAAACCACCCTACAAGGTTAGGTGGCAATGATAATAGTTTTTTCATAACTTCTATCTTATTATTTTTTGAGCTTTTCCGTTTTTATCTTTCTTTATCTTCAAGCCTTTACTTTTAGCTTTAGCTTTGGTGCCATCAATATTATAATAAATTGTAGCTTCTGTTGAAAGCTCTGGCTTGATGTTGTCGATGTTATTTGTAAGATCATTCATTACTTCTTTTATCTCTTCTTTAGATAGAGCATAGTTGTAAATCCTAACATCATCAATATATCCCTTGTAATATGGATCGTTAACAAACTGACTGCGTCCAATATAATTGCGTACAGGCCTTATATCGCTTGGCTTTATAGTTATGCCATTGCTTTCAGCTGCAACTTCGCCATTGATATAGATGCGAGCAGTGCCATTGCCAATTGTTACGGTGATATGTTGCCAAGAGTTTGCTGGCATCTTTGTCTTGTATGTCACCTGTTGTTCGTCACCACCATTCTTCAACGCCAATCGCATATTTGAATTGTTGCTTGGTGTGAGGAATATATATTGGTCAGTGCCATTACCGAAGTCGAACAGACGTTGCCAACCACTTGAAGTGTTTGTCCATTTCGTCCATAGAGCGATGGTTATCTCGTCGGAATTTGCTATCGTGTAAGGCAACTGTAGATAGTTGTTGTTAAGATATAGTGCTTTCTCGCCAGACTTATGTTCTGACACAAAGCCTGCTTTGTTGAGACTTACTGCATCCATGGCATTATCAGTATTGTCGGCAAGAGATTCCTCAAATTGCCAGTTGGCAATAAGTCCTTTGTCGCCTGTAGGCATAGCATATATAATCTCCGACTTTCGAGATATGTTATCACTCTTGTCGATAGCCTTTACTGCATATTGATATTCTTTGCCCTGCTCGCATGTGTTGTCGATGAAGCAAGGCTCTGTAATCTTGCGAGCGATGGTATTCCAGTTTGTGCCGTCAGCATCACCTCTTATTACAATATATCCAGCCAAATCGGCTTCGGTATTAGCATTCCATTCCAATCTTACAGCGGCATTACTTGCTTTTGCGTTAAGTCCGCTTGGTATAGCTGGTGCCTTTGTTTCGCATTCTGCATCCTCAGGAACAAGCTTCCACAATCTTAAATCCTTTTTGGCTTGGGTTGATGTGTCGAGAGCTCCTTGCTGTACATTTATTCCAATGGTTGTGCTTGAAGAGGCAGCCATAAGATATAGATTCGACTCGCGATTGATAAGATAGTAATAGCCATTGCCTGCATACTTCAGATACCATTGCTCATTGCTTGAGTTTTTGCCATCATAAGCCATCACATTTCCACCTACGTAGGTAGAGAAATTCTGTACGTTGATATGTCTACCATCGTTTGCTGATGTTATTTCATGATAGCTATAGTCACCACCAATGCGGTCGTCGATTGGGTTGATGTCCCATAGTTGAGTACTGTTGAACTTCGCAGCTTTTACCATAGCTATGTTGTCGGAATTATATTCTGCTGCGACATTCTTTGATGCTTTATTCATCAAGCGGTAGCGGCCTTTGATGATACTTGGCTGAACATCTTCGCCCCATGTTACATCAATAACCTTCTCTGCATTTGTTTGACCTTTTTGATAGTCTGTACCTCCAGGTATCGACATGGTGTATTCGTGTGTAGGACCATAGCCGTCGAAATATACCATGCGGTCTTTAGATATGAAGTTAAATTCAGAGGTGTTTGCTTGACGTTCTGACGAACCAATGAAAGCTTTTATTTCGTTGGTAGTGTCATCGCGATATACAGAAGCTGCAGTCCAAGCATTACGGTTCTCGGCATATCCTATTCTTGAACCGCTATTGCTGATACGACAGAATTCACCACGTGAACGGCTGTCGAAGCCCCACCATATTCCCATCTTAATTCCGTATTCGGCACCTATCATAGCTTCACCTACGTTGTGCAATTCGTCAGCGTATGGATAGTTGCCATCGTTAGCAACAGTTTTGAAGAAGTTTGCATAGTTTGTAAAACTTCCATCCAATTGGTGAGTATTCCCCCAATCCACGTATGGTTTTAGTCCATTATACCATTTTAAGGCTTCGTCGTTATTGAGGGTATTTCCTCCTGTTATTGCAATGTTCTCAAACAGAGGGTATTCGGTTTTTAATTTCTTTGCTATTTCCTTAAAGCTTGCAAGGTTTCCTTGTCCCCACGAATAGTCAGGTTCATTATATGGAGATATTGCTACAACCTTGTGCTTAGGATAGTTCTCGTTGAGCCATTTCACGCTGGCATTTATAAGTTTGCACCAATGGTCAACATTGGCAACACCATTTTCAACGTAATATGAAACAATACCTGCTTCTTGGTCTTCGTTGAGTACGATATCAATATCTTTGCCAACAATATCAATAAGCTTGGTTCTGGTATCAAGTTTCTGTTTTTGTGATGCAGTTAGTTCTTCGTCGTTTATAAGTGGGTATGTGGTTTGGAAGCTACTTCTCATGATAGAGATGTTGTCCTTACCTATGTGATTGATACCTTTGCGCACATTCTGCTCGCTATCCCATGCTACATCGAGTCCCCAGCGAATAGGCAGTTTTATACCTTCGCTATTTAATGCGAAAGGAACGAGGGTCGCTCCTGGTGTAGTAGGCGAAAGGTATATGCTTGAAGACTGGCGAGAATCTTGGGCTGAAGCGGTAGCCATGCAACAAATCATTGCCATTGTTATTAGGTTTATTTGTTTCATAGAATTTAGGTTTTTAAAAAATTTAGTTAGGGATATAAATGCTGCTTATTATGAATAGTGATTAGGCTTTTAATTTCCTCTCCCTTTTTTTGAAGAGGGAGAGGAAATACAATGTGTTATTTTTCTTCTTTCTTTTTCATGAAAGTCTTTACCAATGCAAATATCAATACCAAAAGGAGAATTGCAGAGGCAATGTAAGCAATGGTTTCAGTATTGTCGACAGTCTTAGGGAAGAATGACAATTCTACCTTGTGTGCTCCAGGCTTGATGTTGATAGCACGAAGAACGTAGTTTACACGACCAATCTCAACAGGCTGACCATCTACTGTGGCAGCCCATCCTGGATAGTATATTTCTGAGAATACAAGTATACCACCCTTGTCGCTCTTCACATCGTAAGCCAAACGGTTGGCATCGTAGGCTGTGACAGTAGCTACAGATGTACCACCTTGTTCTGTTGCATTGCCAAGGATATCCTTAAACTTCTCGTCAGCAACAGCCTCGTGTCTGAGGTTCAGTTTGCCTAAAGCATCAATCTCTTCATTTGCATTCTTAACATAGGTTATCTTGTTAACAAACCATGCGTTGCCAAAAGAGTAGGTGTTCTGGATAGGTACAGTCTGACCGCCCTGCAAAGGCATAATGACATACTTGGTGTTGAGCATATTGAGTACAGGCCAAATAGAATCGCCATTAACCTTTGTCATATCGCCACCAGCTTCTGCTATGGCTCCCATCATAGCTTTCATCTCAGGAGCAATATGATAGTCGATGAGCTCCTGATAACGACGAAGCTTAGCAGGATGATAACCACCAATGCTCTTGTGATAGTATGATGTCTCGTTTTCGTTGAATGTGTTAGAAGCAAGATTCAAAACACGATAGTCGAGGCCCTTGTCCTGAAGTATCTGCTTGTCGCTTTCTGTCATGGTGATAGGAGTATCCTTAACGCTTGCCTCTACAAACATGTCGTCGTGCAGATAGCGCTTGTTGACTCCCCACATATCGACACCACACAAAATAATGATACCTGCAACGAGCCATGTCTCTTTAAGCTTCTTGGCTTTGAAGAGGAGGAGCATCAATGTGCCAATAGCAATAATGATGAATGAACGCCAGCAGTCAGCATCAAACATTGCTTCACGCATAGCACGGAGGTTTGGTAACATCTGTGAAAGATATTCCTGTGGTATCTGTCGGAATGCCTGCATCTCTTGTGCAGAAATGAAATCTGAGAAGAAGAGTCCTGGCATAACGAGGAACAAAAGACAGAAGCCTGCTGTCAAACCAAAGCTGATGTATACGAATTTCAACTTTTTGTTTAATATCTCAGGTTCGTCGATAATCTTCTTTAATGCCATCATCGCCAACAAAGGAATGGTGAATTCGGCTATAACGAGTATTGATGCCACAGTACGGAACTTGGCATACATAGGAATGTAGTCGAGGAAGAAGTTGGTGAATGGCATGAAGTTATGTCCCCACGATAGTAATATCGAGAGTATTGTAGCTGCAAGTAAAGCCCATTTTATTCCGCCTTTAACGATGAACAATCCCAAGATGAACAGCATCATAACGAAAGCACCAACATATACAGGACCGCTTGTTCCTGGCTGGTCGCCCCAATATTGTCCTATCTGCTGATATACAGGCATGAAGTTAGGATCTGCCTTCTTCATGGCAGTCTCGTTGCGTGTCAATGGTTCTGAAGCACCACCCTTGGCATTTGGTACAAGGAGTGTCCATGTTTCATCAATGCCATAGCTCCATTGGGTGATATAGTCACGGTCGAGGCCAGAGCTGGTTTGGTTAGCAGAGTTTGCTTTCACGAGTTCACTCTTGCCACGCATACTCTCTTGGCTATACTCCCATGTGTGATATAGGTTAGAGATATTCATGCAAATACCAATCAGTCCACCAGCTGCACAAACAGCTGTTGCCTTAGCAAACTGTGCCAACTTCTTTTCTCTGATAGCAGAAACCAAGTAGGCAATAATCATGAAGAGAATGATGAACAGATAGTAGTATGTCATCTGCACGTGGTTGGCAATGACTTCAAGGGCTGAGAATAGTGCTGTGAGCACAAATCCCCATAGATATCTTCCTTTATAGCATGTCACAATACCTGCTATTAATGGTGGCAGATAGGCAAGAGCCTCTACTTTCCAATAGTGACCGGCTGCGATAATAATAAAGAAATAGGAAGAAAAAGCCCAGATTATAGAGCCAAGGACGGCTAACTGGCGACGGAAGTCGAATGCTCTGAGCAAAATGTAGAAACCGAGTAGGTAGGCAAAAACATACCATACATAGTCGGGAAGCCAAAGATGATAAGCCTTAGCAATGGCAGAGAGACCTTGTGTACTGTTATAAGAAGGTGCTGTCTGGAATGTTGGCATTCCGCAGAAGGCACTGTTTGTCCAGCGTGTTCTCTCGCCTGTACGTTGATAGTATTCGGTAGCCTCATGTCCAAGTCCTCGTCCTGCCTGTGAGTCGTGACGGTAAAGAATACGTCCGTCAAGGTCGGCTGGCATAAAATAGACAAAGGCAATAACTGCAAATAGTGCTACTACGAGCACTTCTGGTAATAGTCTTTTTATCTTTTCCATTTGTTTATTATTGATTTCTACTTACAATGATGGCAAGCCATCGTTTTTATATATCTCTGCAAAGATACAGCAAAAATATGACACGGCATACCTTATTATATGAAAACATTTCGCAGGCTCAGTTTTTTTTCTTACTTTTGCAACCCGGAAATAAGAAAATACTCAAATTATATTATGAAAATAGGAATTATAGTTGCTATGGACAAGGAGTTTGCACAGCTTATCAGCTTGCTCGAAGACTCAACCAAGGAACGTTGGAACCACAATGATTTCGTTCGTGGCAAGATTGGCAACAACGAAGTGGTGTTGCAACAATGCGGTATCGGAAAGGTTAATTCTGCTATTGGTGCAGTAGAGATGATAAACCATTATCAACCAGACCTTGTTGTATCTTCGGGTGTTGCTGGAGGTGCTGATATAGAGATGTCACCATTGGATGTTGTTGTATCTACTGAGTGTACATACCACGATGCATATTGTGGAAGCGAATGCGAATATGGACAGATAATGGGACAGCCAGCTCGATTTAAGAGTCCTGCTGAATTTGTAGAAAAGGCTTTGAATTGTGGCAATGTTACTGCTGGTCTTATTGTTAGTGGTGAATGGTTTGTAGATAGCAAGGAGAAGATGGCTGATATCCTTAATCATTTCCCTGAGGCTAAGGCTGTTGATATGGAGAGCTGTTCTATAGCACAGACCTGTCATAAATATCAAGTGCCATTCATCTCGTTCCGAATCATCAGCGATGTGCCTTTGAAGGATGAGAAGGCAGCACAGTATTTCGATTTCTGGAATCGTATGGCAGAAGGAAGCTTTAATGTGACCAAGAATTTTATTAATAGTCTATAGATATTTGCTGATAGGTTGTTGGCTGTTTGCTAATAGCCATAAGTCTGTTGCAATCATAATAATAAAAACTAAAAGAAATGAAGAAAATACCAAGCTTTACAATAGATCACAACCAACTGTTGCCTGGAATATATGTTAGCCGCAAGGATAATGTTGGCAACGATGTTGTTACAACTTTCGATATTCGTATGAAGGCTCCTAATCGTGAACCAGCTTTGCATCCTGGTGCTTTGCATACTATTGAACATCTTGTTGCAACATATCTTCGCAATAACGAAGAGTGGCAAGATCGTATAGTCTACTGGGGACCAATGGGCTGTCTTACTGGCAACTATCTCCTTATGAAGGGTGATATGAAGAGCGAAGAGATTGTTAAGCTCATGATAGATACCTTCGAATTTGTTGCTAACTACGATGGTGTTGTCCCTGGAACAGAACCTCAGGACTGTGGCAACTATCTGCTTCATGATCTGCCTATGGCACGCTATGAAGCTAAGCAATATCTTAAGGTGTTGAAGAATATTAAGCCTGAGAATCTTAACTATCCTGAAAAGGCTGAATAAACTGAAAAACAGATACATGGATAAAAAGAAAACAGAATAAAGAATATCGCTTTTAGTATTCTTTATTCTGCTTTTTTTATTTGCATTATTTACTTGCTTTGTCCTTTCTATTCTTTAATTCTTTAGCCAGTTCCTATTTGCTTATATTTTCATCTGCTTCCACCAATCATCAGGCAGCTTGCTGATAACTCGTGATAGCTCATTCATCACCAAGCACATCTCACGGCAAATTACGGATTCTCGTTCATACTTGTAGTTCCAGCAACTAATCTGCACCATTCGACGTTCGCCACATGCATAGAAGGCGGTACCTGTAGGTTTATATCTATCAGAGAATCCATTGTCCATAATTTCTATGAATGGTAGCAGTTCGCTCAATAATATTTTTCTTATCTCCCTCTCTTTTGGAGATATAAATGCAGAGACAACAGTCCATCCATTGCGAGCAGCTTGTAGTATGATGCTCTTTTGTTCTTCAAAGCGTTTGGCGTCGGCTCTATGACAAATCAAAGGTATAGTCTTTTCGCTTGCCAGTAGCTCAAGGTTGCCAAGATAATCAAGAGCTATTGACTGTGAATCGTAGTTTAGCCTTAGCCTTACATTTTGTTGTGCTTCTTGCTTCGCCTTTTCATTTTGCTTGAAGAATCTGTCGGCAGCAATGGCATTCAGCACAACATCCTCTCGCCAGTTCTTCGAATGTTTATTCCTATAAATCTTAAAAAGATTGCTTTTCTCGCCTTTTATCAATCTTCTTTCTGCTTGTCTGCGTATATATTCAATCTTTATATCTACCTCTTCTTGAGTGATAGGCACCACATCATTATAGCCACGCACAAAGAGCGAAGGCCCACGGAAAGAATATGTGTGGTCGCGATCTGTATATTTGTAATCGCTTTTCTTTGGAGGTGCACCTCCGAAGTTGGATGAAGGTTGTGATGGATGTGCATTTCTCCATGGTATGCCAAGTGTGTCCCAATATTCATGTGTACAAGCTATCATAAAACCATTAACAACTTTTCCCAAATGCTCATTTCCTCCTGGCTTCATAAATAAAAGTCCATGGAAGTGTTCTGGCATTATTTCGGCAGCAATGATAGTAACAGTTGAATGAAAGCTTGGTATCGTCTCCCACATCTCTTTTACTTTTGCACCAAGTGGAGTGTATTTACAATGTGGGGCATTGGGGCTACCTGCAGGCATACCGACTTCGCCCTCTATGGTGCTAAGTATCGGAGATTCGTTTCTGGTGTTTAGGGTGATGAAGAAATAGCCCTCACGATAGTTCGTGAGGTTATCGCGCTTTAAGGCATCAGGCTTTGCTGCTTCCTTTTTGCGGATTATCGCTCTTTGCTCGGGAGTGAGGGGCATGTCCTTGTTTTTTCTTTTGTTTGTTATAAGCAGTTTCCTTGATTATTATAGGAAATTTGCTTGCTTAAAAGCAATTTCCTTTTTTATAAATCGAATTTATAACCAACGGTGAATGACACCACTCTGTTGTGACAATTATCCAAAGGAGCTTTGAAGATTCTTGTCATGCCGAGGTTGTATGTGGCTGCAACGACTACATTCATATATTCATAAGATGCCGAGATAGGAATGGATAGGTCGAAGGCATTCATAGTTTTGTTTGTGAATTCTATCTCTTGAACTTCTGATTTGTTTGAATATTCTCGTAAGCCATTAGGATATTCTTTGTATGATGATACCTCGTAGCTACATTTGTTATCAAGGATGAAACCAGCCTGTACACCTGCTCCAATTGTGAAGTTAGGAAACAGATAGTATTTAACCATTACAGGGATTGTAAGGTAGTCGATGTTTTGGTGAAAGTCAGTCCATGTTTCATATACATCATATTCTGTTGTTGATTCGGATTCTGACTTCCATTTTGTGTCGTCATATCTATATCCTTGGCGTGAATAGCCAATGCCTGCAGATAATGCGACTCTGTCGGTTGCTTGATATTGCAAGTCTACACCAAAGGTAAGACCAGTATTTGACTTGCTATCTAACTTGTCATTAACATCTGTGTAGAGTTTGTTGTTGGTGACACTTGCGATATTTGTTCCTATCTTTGGTATTATAGAAAATGTTCCTACTCGGCTTTGAGCAAAGCTTTCGAAGCTCAAAATGCCTAACATCAACATAATAATTGCTGTTTTTTTCATGTTTGTCATTTATTAATATAGTTTTCTTTATTAAACGCATGATGATGTAGAATTATTGCCTCGTAATGTATCATTCTTTTTATGCATTCGGGAATAAAAAACAAAACTTCGTATTTGTTTTGTTATTTTACAAGTTAGGCTTCACTCGGCAATTCGTGAGCACGCTCACATTGCACTCGCTTGCACTAACTTTCCACTCATTTGCACTAACTTTAAATAAGTTAGGCTGCACTCGGGAATAAAAAACAAAACTTCGTATTTGTTTTGTTATTCCACTCATTTGCACTAACTTTGCAGAGAGTAGCGGTTTATGTCAATAAATCGCACTTATATTATAAGTAAAGAAGATGACGAAGAGGAAAATACAGATATTGTTGTTGTCGGTAAGTGTAGTGGTGCTTCTTGCAACATGCTTGATGAGCATATTTGCACCAGTATGCAGAGACAATGAACGAAATAGCAGGGAAACGATAGTGAAACAGCGACTATGTATAATACGAAGTGCGCAGGAACATTATCGTAATACCCATGGCTGTTATGCAGATGATTTCAAGCAATTGATAACAGCAAAGCTTATTGCAGACTCCATTCAGTATATTCCTTTCGCCGAAGGTGCTAAATTCAGAATGGCAGCAACGAAGGTTGAAGGAAAAAGTGGAAAGATGATTCCTGTGATGGAATGTTCTGCTTTGTATGCCGACTTCCTTAAGGGAATGAACGAAAAGTATATATCATCAATAATAGAAAATGCCAATATCTATGGAGAATATCCAGGATTGAAGTTTGGCGATATAACTTCCAATAATGACAATGCAGCAAACTGGGAATAACATTATCGCAGGCAGAAAGCCTCGCACAACGATAAGAGTGGGCAATCGTTCGCTTGCCTTTGCCATTGCCGACGACAGCTTAGAGTCGTTGGTAGCTTTTGAACCATATATTGTGAAGAGTGGAGTATCGAAGGCTGCTAACCTCAGACAGGCTTTCAAGTCGAGCAACATTTTGTTGGCTCCTAACCATAGAGCCTTGGTGTCTGTAGATGCCAAGATGCTGTTGGTGCCTACAGATGAGTATGTTGCTGACAATAAGGATGAACTATACCACCATTGCTTTTCGGCAGTAGAAGGCGTTACTGTAATGGACAGAATGTTGCCAACATTAAATGCTGTAGCACTCTTTGGCGTTAATAGCGACTTAAAACTCGTTGTCGACGACCATTATGAAGATGTGAGATTTCAACCATTGATGTTGCCAATATTGGAATACCTTCATAAAAAGAGCCTTGGCTCAATGAAGAAAAGACTTTATTGCTATTTCCATGATGGTAAACTCGAAGTAGTGAGTTTTGACAAGACTCGTATAAGATTCTATAATCAGTTTGAGGCTCCTTACTCTCGTGATGCAGCTTATTACATTCTGTATGTATGGAAACAGTTAGGCTTCGAGGCTCTTGATGATGAGTTGTTCCTTTGTGGTGACATGCCAGATAAAACTTGGCTTGTGGAAGTAATGAAGAACTATCTGAAGAAAGTCTTCGTGATAAACATTACAGCCGATTTCAATCGCTCACCAATAACAAAGATTCAAGGCATGCCTATCGATATGATGATGCTTTATTTGTAAGTGAAGAATGAAGAATTAAATAGACTATAAAAAATAAGATGCGAATAATAACAGGAATATATAAAGGACGCCATTTTGAGATACCACGCTCGTTTAAGGCTCGTCCTACCACCGACTTTGCCAAGGAGAATATCTTTAATGTTCTTAATGGTTTGATAGATTTTGAAGATGCAACAGCTCTCGACTTGTTTGCAGGTACTGGTAGTATATCTCTCGAACTTGTATCTCGTGGATGTGCTTCGGTGATAAGTGTTGAGGCCGACCGCGATCATGCTGCCTTCATAAAGCAATGTATGAACAAGATAGGTGTTGACAACAATATCCTTATCAAAGGTGATGTATTCAGATTTGTGAAGTCATGTCGTCAGCAGTTCGATTTCATATTTGCTGACCCTCCATACGCATTAGACAAGATAGATGCTATACCTGATTTGATATTTGGCAAGCAACTGCTAAAGGAAGGTGGAATATTTGTTTTGGAACATGGCAAGAAAAACGATTTCACTAATCACCCAATGTTCATAGATCATCGCACATACGGCTCTGTAAACTTCTCGATATTCAGAGCTGGGGCTTTGAATAACGAGGAAACTAAAGAAGCGGACTCAGCAGACGAGTCAGCGACTCCCATAATCGAATAAAGAATAGATTAATCTTTCTGTAGCCTTTAACTGTGGCATTATGTCCATAGTTGAAGGCTATGTTTTTTTCTTCACATAGCTCCATATCGTTCAAGAATACCTCTTTCATGCGCAATGCCATCTCTTGCTGATAGAAGAAGATGTTGCTCTCGAAATTGTTCTCAAAACTTCGGAAGTCAACATTCGTAGAACCGCATGTAGAGGTAATATCATCGCACACCAATAGTTTAGTATGATTGAAGCCTGGTGTGTATAGATAAACTCTTATGCCTGCCTCTAATATCTCAGAAATATACGAGCGACTCGCCCATTGCACAATCTTCGAGTCTGTCTTCTTAGGGATAATGAGCCTTACGTCAACGCCTGTCAATGCAGCCGTACGCATAGCAAATAATATCTGATCTGTAGGCAAGAAGTATGGTGATTCTATATACACATACTTCTTTGCTTCAAGCAGTATGCGTACATATCCTTGCATGATATCAGGCCATAGAGCTATCGGACTGCTTGTCACTACTTGAGCCAAACAGTCGTTAGAGATGTTAGAAGATGGAGTAGGGTAGTATTTGCGATTGGTGATAAGAGTGCGGTCAACGAAATACCAGTCCACAAGGAATGCCTTCTGTATGGCATAAACAATATTTCCACGCACCATCAAGTGAGTGTCTCGCCACTTCATTCCTTTAGAGCCTTTTATATATCTGATGGCAATATTCATTCCTCCGATGAATCCTGTTTTACCATCTATAACGCATAGCTTACGGTGATTGCGGTAGTTCACCTTACTGGTAAAAGCTGGAAACTTCACAGGCATAAAGGAGTGAATATTTATGCCCTCATCTCGCATGCGCTCATAGAAACTATTACGAACGTTCCAATTGCCCACATCGTCATATATCACTCTCACCTCTACACCCTCTCTTGCCTTGTCTATCAAAGCGTCAGCTATGAGAGAGCCCAATGGATCTTCTTCAAAGATATAAAATTCAATATGTATATGTTTCTTTGCTTTGCCTATTTCTTGTAGCAAAGCAAGGAAGAAGTCGTGACCTGTAGTAAAAATGTCTACTTCGTTGTCTTTGAAAGGATACGCCGTACTTTGATTATAGAAGAGAGTTATCAGCTGTTGGCATTGCTCTGGATATACGATGTCCTTTTGTTCTGCAAACTCAAGCATAGATCGCTTTGTAAGCTGGTCCATGCTATGTTTGCTTATCAGTTTCTCCTTGCGTGTGTTTTGTCCGAAGAAGAAGTATAATACGATACCCACCATTGGCAAAAACGACAATACCAATAGCCATGCCAACGTCTTAGCAGGCTGTCGGTTGTCCATCAACACCTTTAGCATAGCAATTGCTATCACTAAGGTGTAGACTAATAGAAATAGCCAATGGATATATATCATATGCTTATTATTTAAAACCTATCATCTTATGAGTTTGCAGCGATAGTCTCCATTCGGGATGGCTCTCTACAAAAGCTATTGCCTTTGCCATGATAGAAGCGTTTTGCTCCTTATCTCCCACATCGCAAGGTTGCACATATTTATATTCTGCTTCTAAACCTTCAGGATATGCAAGCAAGCCCTTTTCGTCATAGATACATTTCAGCTCGTTGCAAGTCTTCACCATCACCTTACCCTTTGGCGATACCGTGAGCCAATCAAGGTTCTTTGGTTGTAAGGCAGTACCATTAGACTCCATTGCCACATACGAGAACCCATTTTTATGAATAGCATCTATCAACGATTCGTCAACTTGCAAGGTAGGTTCGCCGCCGGTCAATACCACCATAGGCATTGTGCTAACATCGCCAATAAGAGCTTTCATGCTGTCGATGATATCTTGTGCCGACATCTCCTGATACTTTGTGAAGTCAGTATCGCAGAATGGACATTTAAGGTTGCAACCAGAGAAACGAACAAAGACTGCTGCTCGTCCTGTGTTGCGTCCTTCACCCTGCAGAGAATAGAAAATCTCGTTAATTCTATATTTTTCCATACCTTATTATATTATACCTTATTATATATTATAATAGGTCATTGTCATCAACAGCATACATAGCAACATTACCCTCGCTTTCCTGCACCATGACCTTATAGCAACAAGGTATCTGCTCAGTAATCCAACGTGCTATATTCTCAGCTGTAGGATTGAATGGCAACACCTCGTTTAGGTTTGCGTGGTCGAGAACATCCTGAATCTGCTTCTTTATGATGGTGAAGTCCACCACCATGCCGTCGGCATTCAGTTCCTTTGCTTTGCAATAAACTGTTATTATCCAGTTGTGACCATGCAGATTAGTGCATTTACTTTCGTATGAGAGAGTCAAGCTATGGCTTGCCGAAATCTCTAATGTTTTCTTTATATAGTACATAGTTGTATCCTTTATTATATTTCTGTTGGCTTGTGTTCCTGTTTATACTATCACATTGCTGCCGAGTTGTTTTGCAAGGTTGTTTCTTATCTCTTGCATATCCTTAAACTCTTGCATCAATCCCCTTAATGCGTTGAGGTCTCTTGCACTTGCAGCAATCTGTTGCTGCAACTCTTTCAGATGCTGTTCCACATAGTCCATTCTGAAGTCAAGAAGCAGATGGGTGGTTTGGCTTAGCAGAGCTTCCCTTTCACATTCTTCTCTGCGTCTTCTTTCTTCTTCATTGATATCTGCTGTTGTATGAGCTTTTTCTGAAAGATGATATCTATCTTCGCTCATTGCAGCAGCTATCCTTGATATGTTTATGTCAGGATGATGAACGAAATAAGTCATGGCATTGAAGTCGGGCGATGTTGATTCGTTCAAAGCCTCTGTTAGCATCTTGTTGAATATCTCACTTTTAAACTGTAGGTTGTCGGAACTGAGATTATAATATATGTATTGCGCTATGTTCACATTCATAGTCTCACCATTCTCAGTCTCCACATTCTGCAATACAATGTATTCTCCATGCCTAACCATCATCTGTATCAGCATCCATTCCACCTTGCTCTCATGACTTTTCATCATCTCAGAATTGCTTTGCAATGTCGGTTGCTGAGGCTGTGGTGTTGGACTTTCTGTTTGTTGTGGTTCTGCTTGCTGAGTAGTCTTGCCAGCCTCTTTGCGGTCGCGAATATACTTGTTCATCTGATTGATCAGAGTATTTTCGCTTATTAGAAGTCGCTGAGCGCAAGTGTGTATATATGTATCGCGCAATATCTGGTTTGGTATTAGCGATATGCTGTTTACTATAGAGCCTATGCCGTCGGCACGTTTCTGTGGGTCGGTTTCGTTTTGTAGCAACAGTTTTGTCTTAAACTCAATAAAGTCAGTCTGATGCTCTTTGATATAAGCTCTAAACTCATCAGCAGTATGCTTACGTGCAAAACTATCAGGGTCGTCGTTGTCTGGTAGCAACAACACCTTTAGGTTCATACCTTCAGATAGCAGCATGTCGGTACCTCGCATAGCTGCATGGATACCTGCTGCATCACCATCGTAGAGCAAAACAATGTTAGAAGTAAAGCGATGAAGAGTGTGTATCTGGTGTATCGATAATGCCGTACCAGAGTTGGCAACAACATTTTCTATACCACATTGATGTAGAGACAGCACGTCTGTGTAGCCTTCCACCATATACACGCAGTCTTCTTTGGCTATAGCCTTCTTACCTTGGTAAATACCATATAGCTCTCTGTCTTTATGATATATTTCAGAGTCGGGCGAGTTTACATATTTCTGTTGTACACCCTTTGTTGCAGCATCAAGTTTTCTACCTCCGAAAGCTACAATCTTTCCACTTACGCCTACCCATGGAAACATCACTCTTCCTGCAAAGCGGTCGATGAGTTCACCATGGTCGTTCTTATAGCAGAGTCCAACCTTCAGAAGATATTCCGGATTGTATTTCTCCTTTGTGGCTGTTGCTGCCAATGCAAAGCGGTCGTTGATGTCGAAGCCAAGGCGAAACTTCTTTATGATGTCGTCGCGGAAACCACGCGACCTAAAGTATTGCAATCCTATAGCTTGACCATCGGGGTGTTCGTGCAATAGTTTCTCGAAGTATGATGCCGTCCATTCGTTAATGATAAACATAGACTCGCGAGCTGTCTGCTCAGCTTTCTCCTCAGCCGACAGCTCACGTTCTTGTATTTCGATATTGTATTTCTTGGCAAGCCATCTTAGTGCTTCAGGGTAAGTCATCTGCTCATGTTCCATAATAAAGCTGATAGCATTGCCACCCTTGCCACAGCCGAAGCAATGGCAAGTGCCACGTGCTGGCGACACCATAAACGATGGTGTCTTCTCATTATGAAACGGGCAAAGTCCTTTGTAGTTAGCTCCCGACTTTTTCAGCGTCACGAACTCCGATACCACATCTACGATGTTTGCCGCGTCTTTTATCTTTTCTACAGTTAGTCTATCTATCATTCTTGTTTTTTTATTTCTTCAGTCCATCAGCCAGTTTGCTATGAATAGCTCTCAAGCCCTTGGCGATGCTCTGTGCATTCATTCTTGCTCCTATGAGCGAGGTGTGTGTATGGTCTTTCTTGAAATATTTAGAAGCAGCTTTCTTACTCTTCTCTTCGCTCTTGCTTGCAAACTTCTTGTCAAGGAAGTCGGCAGAGATGTTGTGTAAGTCAAGGAAGTCAACTCCTGTCTCTGCAACTATCTCGCGATACCATTTGCCATAAGAGCCATTTCTGCGTTCTATCTTTCCGTTAGGCCATTCGTTGCGTGGGGTTAGAGATACGAGAATAGGAGTAGCACCCTTCTCTCGGCAGTCGTCAATCATCTTTTTCAGATACCATCCGAAGCTGTATACAACTTCAAATCTGCCATCCTTCTCCATCTTGTATACATGGCATGTGTCGGCAGTTCCTGGTATGACGCCTCTTTCCTTCTTGTCGTTGATAGGGCAGATGTCGTTGTGCCCGAACTGTAAGAGTACAAAGTCGCCTGGCTGCAAGGTGTTGTAGATTTTCTCCCAACGACCCTCGCGGATATAGCTACGTGTACTTCTTCCTGCCATAGCCTCGTTTACCCATGTCACTTTCTTTGCATCGAAGATGGTTCCTGCCTGCGAGCCCCATCCCCACATGTCGTCTTTATCCTTATCTTTGTTCTTTACGGTAGAGTCGCCAGTAATGAATACTACAGGCTTACCCTTCTCTCTCTTCACATCAACCACAGGAAGCTCAACACCCATAAGCATATTCTGCAATGGCTTGAGGTCTGGGTTGTGGCTTGCAGCAATACCTTCGGCTGCAGAGCGAGCATTCATCTCTGCTCCCCATGCACTTGTGTGGATATGGTCGCCAAAGAAATGATACTTCTCTTTCCATTTGCTAAATCCGTCAAGCTTTGCTCCTGATATCTCGTTAAGGTCAACGAAAGGCACTCCCTCTTCAGCAGCTACATAAGCAGCCCATTCTGTCTGAGGCTTTCTTATTATCTTGCCAGTCTTCTCATCGTATGCATCACGAGGAGTAAGCGACATCAAGATAGGGTTTGCACCCTTAGCTCTACATTCAGCAATATATTTTCTTAGGTATCCACCATAGGTGTATACAGTTTCCTTTTCTCCAGTTTCCTTGATGGTAACATTCAGCGAGTCGTTGCCAACTCCTGGAATCACCGCTCTTGCTCGTCCTTCGTTGTAAGGACCATTGTCGTTATGACCAATAGATATTATCACCCAGTCGCCCGGCTTCAAGGCTGTTCTTACCATAGGCCAAAGCTTATTATAGAATGTGCGGGTGCTCATACCGCCAAGCGCTTGGTTCTCTACCGAAATCTTGTTGGCATTGAAATATTTGCTTGCATAGAATCCCCATCCCCATTGTCCGTTAGAGCCATCGCCCTTGGTACCGTTGCGCATAGTAGAGTTGCCAACGAGGAACAATACAGGGTTGTTGCCTTTGCGAGTAGAACCAGGTTCTGGTCTCGACATCAAAGCTTTAGCTATAGAGTCGGGAGTGTTGTCTACAACTTTGTTAACATCTTCTACAGGGTCAGGCAGATTATCAAAATTCTGAGCCCATGCACCTGTTGTTGCTGTGAGAATTGCAATAGCAGATAATAATTTTTTCATTGTTTTTTGGTAGTTATTAGTGTTTATATATAAAATATGTGCAAACTTACACATTTTTTTTCAAACAAGCTATCATAATATGGTAAAAATGACTGCACATCAGTTATGATTTGCGCACGAATATCTGCTTTTTGTGTATTTTATTTGGTTTGAAAGTAAAAAACGTGTAAATTTGCAAGCAACTAAAAACAAATTAATCTAAGAAGGTAATAATATATTATATTATAAGAAATGAGTTTGAAAATTGTTGTACTTGCCAAGCAAGTACCAGACACACGTAATGTAGGAAAAGATGCGATGACTGCCGAAGGTACTGTCAATCGTGCAGCTTTGCCTGCAATCTTCAATCCAGAAGACTTGAATGCTCTTGAGCAGGCTCTTCGCCTAAAGGAGCAGAATCCCGGTTCTACAGTTGGTATCCTGACAATGGGTCCTCCACGTGCTGCTGAGGTTATTCGCCAAGGCCTTTATCGTGGTGCAGATACTGGATGGTTGTTAACAGACAGGCTCTTTGCTGGAGCCGATACACTTGCCACTTCTTATGCTTTGGCTACTGCCATTAAGAAGATAGGAGATGTTGATGTCGTTATTGGTGGTCGTCAGGCTATTGATGGTGATACTGCTCAGGTAGGTCCTCAGGTTGCTCAGAAGCTTGGCTTAAACCAGGTAACATATGCTGAGAATATTGAGAAGTGCGAAGATGGCAAGCTTACTATTCGTCGTTTGATAGATGGTGGTGCAGAGACTGTTGAAGTTCCAATGCCTGTTCTCGTTACTGTAAATGGTAGCGCAGCTCCTTGCCGTCCTTGCAATGCCAAGTTGGTGATGAAGTACAAGCGTGCTACAGCTCCTATGGAGCGCACAGAGGATATGCCTTACAAGGAACTCTATGCTGAACGCCCTTATCTCACACTCACTCAGTGGATGGTTGCCGATGTTGATGGCGACCCACAGCAGTGCGGTTTGAGTGGTTCACCTACCAAGGTAAAGGCTGTTAAGAATATTGTTTTCCAGGCTAAGGAGAGCAAGACTCTTACAGGTAGCGATGCAGACATCGAGGATTTGGTAAAAGAATTGTTGAACGAAAAAATCATTGGCTAATCTTAGATTATGAATAACGTATTTGTTTATTGCGAAATCGAGGGCACTCAGGTGCAGGAGGTTTCTCAGGAACTTTTGACAAAGGGCCGCAAGTTGGCCAATGAACTTGGTGTAGAGCTTCACGCTATTGTTGCAGGTACAGGCATCAAGGGTAATGTGGAAGAGCAGATTCTTCCTTATGGTGTAGACAAACTTTTCGTTTTCGATGGTGAGGGTTTGTTCCCTTATACCTCGGCTCCTCATACCGACATCTTGGTAAACCTCTTCAAGGAAGAGCAGCCACAGATTTGTCTTATGGGTGCTACCGTTATCGGTCGCGACCTTGGTCCTCGTGTTTCTTCATCTCTTACAAGTGGTTTGACAGCTGACTGTACAGAACTTGAGATTGGTTCTTACGAAGACAAGAAGAGCGGTAAGACTTACGATAACCTATTGTATCAGATTCGTCCTGCTTTTGGTGGTAACATCGTTGCTACTATCGTTAACCCTGAGCATCGTCCACAGATGGCAACCGTTCGTTCGGGTGTTATGCAGAAGGCTATCTACGAAGGCAACGCTAAGAATGAGACTGTATATCCAGATGTTTCAAAGTATGTATCTCCAGAGGCTTATGTAGTAAAGGTTCTCGACCACCATGTTGAGGCTGCTAAGCACAATCTCAAGGGTGCTCCTATCGTTGTTGCTGGTGGATATGGTGTAGGTTCTAAGGAGGGCTTCGACCAGTTGTTCCAGTTGGCTAAGGTTCTGCATGGTGAGGTTGGTGGCTCTCGTGCTGCTGTTGATGCAGGATGGCTCGACCACGATCGTCAGATTGGTCAGACAGGTGTCACCGTTCATCCAAAGGTATATATTGCTTGTGGTATCAGCGGTCAGATTCAGCATATCGCAGGTATGCAGGATTCAGGTATCATCATCTCAGTAAACAACGACCCTGAGGCTCCTATCAACAAGATTGCCGACTATGTAATCGTTGGCAATGTCGAGGAAGTTGTTCCAAAGCTGATAAAGTATTATAAACAGAATAATAAGTAGAGCCTCACCCCCAACCCCTCTCCAAAAGAGAGGGGAGTAAAATGACTTGTTGTTTGATGTCTGAATTAAAATAATACATGAAATATATGGGTAACGAAAAGAAAGGTTTTGGTTACAAGACATCTTCGCCCGACAGATATTCTTTACTTAAAGACTTTGCAAAGAGTAATCGGAAGAATATGACTGATGCGGAGATAATACTTTGGCAATATCTTCGTCGCCTACCTTCTACATTTCATTTCAGACGTCAACATGTCATTGTAGACTATATTGTAGATTTTGTTTGCCTCGAACACCGTCTCGTCATAGAAGTTGATGGTGGATATCACTCTCAACCTTTACAGATTGAAAGTGATGAATATCGTACTTTGAGGCTTACCAAAATAGGATTTACTGTTCTGAGATTTACTAATGAGCAGATAATATGTGATATAGACGAGGTGATGGAAACTATTAATAAAGTATTGTATAACGATTAAATAAAAGTCCTCATGTTCAACTCCTTTTGAGGGAATAGACATACTACTCCCCTCCCTTTTGGGGAGGGGTTGGGGGTGAGGCAAAATTCAATGGCAAATTACTATTCAGATCATCTAGAGTTTGATTTCTATTTGAATCATCCTGAGATGAAGCGCATCGTAGAGCTTAAGGAGCGCAACTTTGCTGACAAAGATCAGTTTGAGGATGCACCTGTTGACTTTGATGACGCAATAGAGAATTATAAGCGAGTGCTCGATATTACTGGCGATATAGCAGCTAATATCATTGAGCCTAATTCAGAAGATGTAGACCTCGAAGGTCCACACCTTGTAGACGGACGCATGGTCTACGCTTCAAAGACATTCGACAACCTTGACGCTACTCGCAAGGCTGGTCTTTGGGGTATCTCTATGCCACGCCGTTATGGTGGCTTGAATATGCCTATCACTCCATATTCAATGGCTTCTGAGATTGTTTCAACTGCAGATGCTGGTTTCCAGAATATCTGGTCGTTGCAGGATTGTATCGAGACTCTCTATGAGTTTGGTTCTGAGGAGCAGCGCCAGAAGTACATTCCACGTGTTTGTGCTGGCGAGACTATGTCTATGGACCTTACCGAGCCAGATGCAGGTTCCGACCTTCAGCGTGTTATGCTCAAGGCTACCTTCGACGAAGAGAACAACTGCTGGCGCTTGAATGGTGTTAAGCGTTTTATCACCAATGGCGACTCTGATATTCACCTCGTACTTGCTCGTTCAGAGGAAGGCACCCACGATGGTCGTGGACTCTCTATGTTTATCTACGATAAGCGTGATGGCGGCGTAACAGTTCGTCACATAGAGCATAAGCTCGGTATTCATGGTTCACCTACCTGCGAGCTTGTTTACAAGAATGCAAAGTGCGAACTCTGTGGTAACACACGTATGGGACTTATCAAGTATGTGATGGCTCTTATGAATGGTGCACGTCTTGGTATCGCTGCACAGTCAGTAGGTGTTAGCCAGGCTGCTTACAACGAAGGTCTTGCATACGCTAAAGAGCGTAAGCAGTTTGATACAGCTATCGTTGAGTTCCCTGCTGTTTACGATATGCTTTCTCGTATGAAGGCTAAGCTCGATGCAGGTCGTAGCATCCTTTATCAGACAGCTCGCTATGTAGACATCTACAAGGCTCTTGACGATATCGCTCGTGAGCGCAAGCTTACTCCAGAAGAGCGTGCTGAGCAGAAGAAGTATACTCGTCTTGCTGATGCGTTCACTCCTTTGGCTAAGGGTATGAACTCTGAGTATGCTAACCAGAATGCTTATGATGCCATCCAGATTCATGGTGGTTCTGGTTTCATCATGGAGTATAAGTGTCAGCGTTTGTATCGTGATGCTCGTATCTTCTCTATCTACGAAGGTACCACACAGCTTCAGGTTGTTGCAGCTATCCGCTACATCACCAATGGCACCTACCTCTCTATCATGAAGGAGATGATGGAGCGTCCTATCTGCGATTGCGCTACTCATATGCGCGAGCGTATTGGTAAGCTCATCGAACTATACGAGGATGCGCTCAACTATGTTAAGGAGCAGAACAACCAGGAAGTACAAGACTTCCTCGCTCGCCGTCTCTACGAGATGACTGGCGACATTATCATGTCTTTGCTCTTGCTCGACGATGCAACACATGCTCCAGAGCTCTTCAAGAAGAGTATCAATGTATACCTCCGCCATGCTGAGGCTGAGTGTGCTGCTCACCATTCTTATATCAAGAACTTCACAGCCGAAGACCTCGTAAACTTCCGTGCTGTAGAAGCTGAAGCTGCAGAGTAAACAGAAGCTATAACCATCTTAAATATAAAGGGTCATTAGTAGATGTTGCTAATGACCCTTTTTGTATATCTACATAAAAAATCCCCGTCATAGGCATACTTATGACGGGGATAATCTTTGGTGTTATGTTATTGTATAACTTTTTTTGTGCTATGTTGTTGTATAGCTGCTAATCAGCTGTAGCTTTCTTTATTCTTCGCTGCCAGCATCGCTATCGCCACCTTCTTCAGTGCCTTCATCGCCACCTTCGGTCTGCTGCTCCTTATAGAAGTCAGAAGCCTTGTAGTCGTCGGCAGAGAGATAAAGGGTTGAAGCACCAGCAGAGCAAGGTGCAGGACCTTCGTTGTCTTGTAGGAATAGAGAGTTTGCAGCAAATACAATCTTTCCACCCTTTTCAGAAGCGGTGAATACGCCAAGAGGGTAGGAAGCAATGTTTGTAGACAAGTTGCCATATACGCTACCCATATACATTTCACCTGCTCCATAGTCTACACCTATTGCTGTTACAGCCATTGATGCTGAGTTGTCTTGCTTGTTGACAGAGATAACTACTTTCTCATTGCTACCAGTAACGTTGCCAGCCTCGTTGTAAGGATATGCAAGGAATGCACCAAGTTCGTCTTGCTCTTCGCCAACTTTTCCATAAGGACTTGCGAAGCGATATTTTGTAGAAGTGGCTGTAACAGCCTTTTCGATATCTACTGCAAGTGGTAGAGATTGAACACCGTAGAAAGTATTGATGATATTGCCAACCCAATAACCTTTGCCATAGGTCTCCCATTTGATGATGGTAGCAGTAAGGCTCAACACCTTGTAGCCTACGGTGTAAGGATTCAGAAGACTATCGTCAAATGTAAGTTCGAGAGCCAAAGGTTCACCTTGCTTAGCACCGTCTTTAATACTTACTGCAATATCCTTTGAAGTCTCGCCTTCAGCAAATGTAACCTTTGCAGGCACCTCAAAAGCATTATCCTCGTTCTCTACAACTTTGATGTCATATTCTGCAGCAGCGCTATCTTTACGCACTACAGTTAAATTGAACTGAGTGTCTGTAGGGTCTACTTCTACAGCGGTGTTGTTTGAAGTAGCAAACTCTACAGATGGACAGCTACTGCTTACAGGAGCTGTAGTAGAATTGCCAAGTTCCAAATCTTCGACACCGCATGATGCCAACAGCATGGTGGCACCAGCAAGACTTAAGAAAAACTTATTTATTTTCATTGTTGTCAAATTTCTGTTTGTGAATAATTGTTGTTGCTCAAGCTCTCTTGCTTTATTCTTCGTCCTTCACAGCCTTTGGAGCAGCTTCTGTTCTGAAGTCGTTGTCTGCATCGCTAAGGGCTATGTTGGCATTAATCTCAGTCTGAGGTATACGCCAAAGAAGGATAGGAGAGTTAGCAGGAATGTTGAATACTGCAGATGCAGGGAAACCACCACCACGACGGTCTACACCCTTGTTCAAACGCATTGCGTCATACCATATCATACCCTCGCCCCAAAGCTCGATACGCTTCTGGAAGTAAACTGCTTCCTGAACATCACCTGTACATGTGTATGAAGGATCACGATAGGTTTTGACGAAATTCTCAAGCTCTGTCTTTCCGTCCTGTCCTGCCTTAGCCATAGCTTCAGCCTTGATAAGATACATTTCCTCAACACGCATCAGCACGATGTCATTGGCATTAGTATTGCATCCAATGGTTCCATCATAGGTACCAAACTTACAGTTAGTGTAAGCAGGGAAGCCCTTAGCCTTAAGGTATGTGTTGTATTTGTCTGGCAAGAAGTGGTTCAACTTATCTTCGCCCGACCACCAGCCTTTACGCACGTCGGTAGCAGGAATCTTGTTGTAGAGCTTCTTGTTAATCTGACGACCCTTAGAATACTGGCCATAACCATAGTTGAATGTACCGCAATGCGAAATCCAGTTTACGATACCACTCTGTACCACTTCGTCACTCTCGGCAACGAGGATACCCCACATCCAATCCTTTTCTGTAGATTTTGCGAAGGTAGGGAGTTTCACGTCGTCAATGCCAGCAGGAGTAACGCCCTCTGCAGCTGCAGCATCGATAGCCTTCTGAGCATCAGAAGCAGCATCAGCCCATTTCTGCATCACGAGGTTTACACGGGCACGAATACCATAAGCTACAGCAAGCGAGATATAGCGCTTGTCTTCGCGCTCGTAAGAAGTACCTTCGAGCAATGTGATAGCGTGGTCGATGTCGCTCTTTATCTGAGTGTATGTCTCCTCAACAGTAGAGCAAGGAGTACCCTCTACCTGCGACTTTGCAGTATTCTCGTCTGTTACTACAGGAATACAAGGCTTAGTCTCGTTATCCTTGTATGTGAACTGGTAGAGCTGTGCAAGGTTGAAATAGAAATACGCACGTGCTGCAAGTCCCTGAGCATAGAAGAAGCGAGCCTCTTCGTTTGTTGGGTCTTCGCCTGTGTTATAGCCTTTTATCACGGTGTTAGCCACATATATAGCATTATAATGGTCGTTCCATACCATCTGCGATTCGTAGCTTGTATATGTTCTGTCGCTATAGTCAAGGCTGTTTTCATTCCAGTTATAGCCGTTAGGGTCGCTAACAACATCCTCTGTGTTAGCATCTGTGAACATCAATACCGATGGATATCCAATATCGTTATGGCGTTCTATCTTACCAAAAGCTTCGTAGTTAGGTTCATAAGCGCTTAAACCTTGGAATATGGCACGCACACCAGCCAAACCACGTTCAGGCATTTCTTCCAATATCTCGCCTTTCTTGTCTGATGTTATGATGTTGCCCTCAGGAGCTGTGTCGAGATCAGAGCATGATGTCAGCGACAAAGATGCTAAGGCGACACTTGACAATATATATCTTATTTTCATTTTTCTTTTTCCGTTAAGTTGTTATTCTTTTCAGTTCATCTCTTAAAAAGCTAAGCTTACACCGCCCGACAATGTGCGGATAGCTGAGTATGTACCAGATGTTGCTGTGGTGTAGCTCTGACGTGGGTCCAAACCCTTGCGGGCAGAGAATACTGCGAGATTGTCGCCAGCAAAGTAAACGCGAAGTTTGGTAAGCCCCAACTTATTTACAATCTGCTTTGGTAATGTGTAGCCAATAGTGATGTTGTTGATTGACAAATAGTCGCTGCTTGTGAGGAAGCGAGTAGATGTAGCCGAAGCGTAGTTAGCATTATCTGAAAGCGAATTCAAGCGTGGCACATCTGTAATCTGACCAGGAGTTGTCCATGCGTTGCGGATATCCTTGTGCCAGTTTGTACCTGCATCAGAATTATATCCTGCGTGCATCAATCGTGCATAACCATTATCATAGATTGTACCGCCGAGCTGATATGAAGCCTGGATAGAGAAGTCTACACCATAAGCCTTCACGGTTGTGCCGAAACCACCATATACTGTTGGCATAAAGTCTTCGGTAGCAATACGGTTAGATGTAAGTGCAGCGATAGTATAATCGTTGGTCTTTTCGCGTGTCACCTTGCCATTCTCGTCGGTAGCGTTGTAATACCAGAGAGCATCACCATTATCAGGGTCTACGCCAGCCCATTCTGGGATAAACATGCGATACATAGAGTAACCCTCTTCGTATATATAAGGTGAGTCGATGAGCTTACCCTTAAGGTCTGGGTGAAGTTCGTTAATTTTGTTCTTGATGAATGTAGCGTTCAAGTTTACATCCCATGTAATATCCTTAGTGTGGAGAATGTTGTAAGCAAGGTCGAACTCAACTCCAGAGTTTGTCATAGAGCCGATGTTCATAGGCATCTTGGTGTAACCCAATGAACCTGCGATAGGCTTGTAGTAGAGCATGTCGCTCGACTTACGTGAGAAATACTCCACGCTACCTGTAAACTTGTTGTCGAACATACCGAAGTCGAAACCTACGTTGAATGCTGTCTGTTTCTCCCAAGTAAGGTCTGGATTTCCCTTGTAGTAGAGTGTACCATCAGCCATACCTGTAGCATCACCAGTCATCTTAAACTGATCGAGGTAAGCATAGTAGTTGTCTACATCGTCGTTACCCTGCTGACCAAACGAAGCTTTTACCTTCAAGAGGTTGAGCCAAGTGAGGTCTTTCATGAAGTCTTCCTTGGTTACTATCCATGCAGCACTTCCAGACCAGAAAGTACCCCAACGGTTGTCCTTAGCAAAACGTGAAGATGCGTCGCGACGTACGGCAATGTTGCCGATATACTTATCTTCGTACGAATAGTTGACGCGTGCGAAGTAACCCTCTGTAGAATAGTTATCCTGATATCCCTCGATAGCCCATTGTGCTACGGTATTGCTCACGAAGTAGCTCTCAGGATTGTAGAGGCTTGTACCATAAGCCGAAAGATAATCGTACTTATATTTATATCCATCGTAGCCCAATGTCACGTCGATATTGTGCTTGTTGTTGAATGTGCGTACATAGTTGGCAATATACTGCTGGTCGAAACCATAGCTGCGAGTGTGATACTGACCTGCTCCACCACCCATACTTGCAAACTGTCCCATGTAGGCATTTTGCAACATATTCTTCTTTGTGTTGTCAACATTCATAGCCCATTGAGCCTTCAGCGACAGACCATCAATAGGAGTGATATCGATAAACCAGTTGCCGTTGAGAATATCCATAAGATACTCTGTTTTGTCATATTTCAGCTGACCGGCAGGGTTACTGATAGACATAAACGAACGGTCGCGTGTGCCATCATCAGCAGTACCATAGTCGTATGTCGCACGACCATTATTGTAGATAATGTCGCCATTAGCATCGCGTACATACATAGGATAAATAGGAGCCATCCAATTGGCAATGGCAAAGGCGTTGCCTGATGAGGCAGAATTCTTAGCTGTCTGCTCGTCAGGATAGAAACTCTTGGCATAAGTGTAAGCTACGTTGGCACCAACCTTCATCCAGTCGTTAACCTTGTATTCGTCTTTCAAACGCAAGCTGGTACGCTTGAAACCAGAACCCGAAATCAAACCTCCATCGTCGAGGAAGCCGGCTGAAATATAGAAGTTGTTTACGTCATTGCTACCAGAAATTGTGGCATTATATTCCTGGCGCAATGTAGGCTTAAACATTTCTTTCTCCCAGTTGTCAGGAGTGTAATAACGGTTTGTAGCCTCGTCCTTATATCCAAGTGTGGCATTAGGATTCAGCTTTCCATCTGTACCAAAGAGGTATTCACCCTCTGGCACCTGATACACCTGATAACCACTACCACCATTAGAATTGGTTGTGATATTCTTGTTCACCCAGCGCCAAGCCTTCTCAGGACTGTAGCCCAAATTAGATGTTGCACCATTATACATGGCAGCATATTCATATTCGAGATATTCCTGTGGCGAGCGCAATACATCGTAGTTGCTGATTTCGCGCGAGTTAGAACCCCACTTTGCGTCTACTGTAACCACAGCCTTGCCCGAGCGTGCCTTCTTGGTGGTAATCAAAATGATACCATTAGCACCACGTGCACCATAAAGGGCTGTAGAAGCAGCATCCTTCAATACTGTCATCGTCTCGATGTCGGCAGGGTTGATAGACGAAAGGTCGGCATCGTTAGGCATTGGAATACCATCAATAACGTATAATGGATCCTTGCCAGCGTTGATAGAGCCGACACCACGCACACGGATGGTAGCCTTAGAACCAGGCTGACCGTTGTTGCTTTGTACCTGTACACCAGCTACTGCACCAGCCAAAGCATTTGATACCTCAGAAACCTGACGAAGTTCCAATTTGTCGGCTTTCATAACACCTGCCGAACCAGTAAAGGTACCCTTCTTAGAAGTACCATAAGCCACAACCACGATTTCGTCGAGGTTCTCAGAATTATTCTTTAACACAATTCGCATATTAGAACGTGCACTAACCTCGATAGGTTCCATGCCCACATAAGCAATATTGAGGGTGTTCTTTCCCTGTGGGCAAGTGATATTGAAATTACCATTCATGTCGGTAACGGCTCCGACATTTGTTCCTACTACTCTTACGGTGGCTCCGATTACTGGCTGTCCGTCTTCATCAGATACGACAACGCCCTTAACCTGCGTTTGGGCAAAGGCTGCTCCACCAGAAAGAAGCATGCCTGCCATAAGCATTGTTAATTTCTTCTTCATATTAATACTCTCTCAATTGATAATTATAAATTTGTATAAAACGCTGCAAAATTATATTAAATTGAATTAATATCCAAATAAAAAGCAAGAAATTAAAAAGTTTAAAGCTTAAAAAGATAACAATAATCAACGAAACGACCTATTTTGCTTACGAATAGAACATTAATGTGTTTTTGTTATTAGCCTTTTGTTATATGCAAAACTCTAATTCTATTTGTGCATACTATGCATTTTATGGGCTATATTTAAATAGGAGTCGATGGTGGGGCAAGTTGGCTTATTTTCAGCCTGCCACTCATCCCGAAAAAAAGTATCCTATAATACTTTGCAAAGTAATACGTGATACTTTGCAAAGTAATACGTATTACGTGGGCAAGTATCACGTGATACTTTTTTCGCTATCTTTTTCGTCCCTTTCGTTCAGCCTGGGCTGAACGGTGAAGTATATTGATATAAAATGCAAAGTAAGTTAACTTCTACGACCGTTCAGCCTTTGTTGAACGAAAGAGATAGTTAATTGCGTAATTCTTTGCTGTAGTTTTGAAGAAGATTAGGAAGTATATTATTCAACTATCGCAAAAAAGTGTTTGCGATAGTTGAATATAAAAGTTGAATATAATAGGGGAATAGAATTGCTCTCTATAATAGAGAAATGGAAGATCCTCTCTTATTCTTCATCAGTAGGCAAGAAGCCTTGATGCTTTAGGGCTTCGATGAAGCCGGCAGACAT